>JAJCXP010000184.1 GCA_029263375.1 Acidobacteriota bacterium
CTGCCCCGAGCCCCGAACCGAGCTGTTCGACGCCATCGATGCGACCAACGTCGACCTCAAGGCGTTCACCGAGAGGTTCTACCGCAACGTGTGTGGCGGTGAGCTTCGACCGGTGCTGGAAACCCTCGCCTACCTGGTCCAGGAGACCGATGTCTGGGTCGAGATCACCACGCTGCTGATCCCGGGTGAGAACGATTCCGACACCGAGCTCGATGAACTGAGCGGCTGGGTGCACTCGGAGCTCGGCCCCGAAGTGCCGCTCCACTTCAGCGCCTTCCACCCTGACTTCAAGATGCTCGGTACGCCGCCGACACCACCGGCCACGCTTGCCCGAGCGCGCCGAATCGCGATCGCCAACGGTCTGCGCTACGTCTACACCGGGAACGTCCACGATCAGGAGGGCGATACCACCTGGTGCCACGCGTGCGGTGAGCGGGTGATCGGGCGCGACTGGTACGAACTGACCGGCTGGAATCTGCGCGCCGGCGCGTGCGGGAGCTGCGGCGAGCCCTGTCCCGGCATATTCGAAGACGCGCCGGGTGACTGGGGGCGTCGCCGGCAGCCGGTGTCGCTCAGCGGACTCTAATTCCACTCGCCTGCCCGGTCGGTGGCATGCCCTTGTCGTCGAACGCTCCGGTCAGCAGGGCGTTGGCTCCCCATCGAGATGGGCGAGCCCCACGTTGCCAGCCGGCTTCGAGCGGCGGTTCTTCGACCTCAGGCTCTTGATCGCCTCATCGTGCGGCCGCCTTGGCGGCGGCGATGGCGCGGCGGACCTTCTGCGCGCGGTCCGGCGACCCGCCGAGCTGGGTGAACACGACCTTGCCCTCGGTGTCGACGACCGCGATGCCGGGCTGGTAGGGCAGGTCGAGCGCGATGGCGAGCTCGTCGCCCTCGAGCAGGATCGCGTGTCGGTAGCGCCTCTCGCGCCAGTAGGCGACCGGATCGCCGGTCTCGAAGACGTTGACGCCGAAGAAGCGGACGCCGTCGCCGTCGAACTCCGCGGCCATATCGGCAATGGCCGGGGTCAGCGTCCGGCAGATGTAGCACCAGGTGTTCCAGAAATCGAGCACCAGCACGTCGCCTCGCAGCTCGTCGAGGCGCACAGTCTGGCCGTCGGGTGTGGCGAGCGCCACGGCCGGCAACTCGCGGCCGATGCCGGCGGTTTCGACCGGCCGGCGCTCGAAACCGGCGGGCGCCGACAGGACGAAGTCGCCGGCGGTCCAGGGGTGCCCGGTGGTGATCGATCGGAAGCTCATCCCGAACGGCGGTGCCGGCGATCCGATGGTGCGCCATTCTCCGCGTCTGGGTAGATGGTCGTGGCGACCGAGCCACCAGATGGTGATATTCGCACCCGTTTCGCTGCCATAGGTGAGCTCGACCACGTCGCATGCGACGCCGTCGACGACCGCCGGCTCGAGCAGCCGCGCGGACGACGCGTGATCGAGCTCCTTCCACAGTGGGGTCGGTTCGATGAACTCCGTCACGTAGCCGTAGATCGCCGACACGGAGAGCGAGTTGCCGCCGACGCCGATCGGGGCGCTCTGGAACGTGCCCGCGGAATGATCTGTCAGGTAGGCGCGCCGGCCGTCGACGGCGTACTCGAAGCGCTGCTCGGCGACGTCGAACTGGGGCTGGGCGTGGATCGTGCCGCCGACGTAGAGCCAACTGTCCGAGGGGTCGGTCACCTGGCGCATCCGGGCGCGGCCGCTGGCCCATCCGATCGGGTTCTCCGGGCCGCCGGAGACGAACTCGTACTCGATCGCGCGTACGCTTCGCAGGGCATCGGCGGCCGCTTCGAGTACCCGGCGAGCGTCCTCGGCGCGAGCCGGTTGAGCGATCGGCACCGTGGCGGCCACGAGCAGGATCGCGCAGAGGATCGACCGGGTCATGCTGACTCTTACGAATTGCGGACTATCGAGGTTCTAGCCCGCCGTCCGCTAGCCGGGTCGGGCTAGGGGAAGATCCCCAGATCCGCGTAGCAAACCGCGATCTTGTCGATCGCATTGATGAATGCCGCGGTCCGGAGATCGGTCTTGTCCTCGTGCTCGGCTCGGGTGCTACGCATCTGCTCGTACGCCACGCACATGGTCTCCTCGAGCCCGGAGTGCACGAGGTCCTCCTCGCCGGCGCCGTGCGACAGCTCCTTGAGCTGCTCTTCGGAGAACGGCTTGCTGGTCTTCTCGCCGAGCGCCTCGAGCACCCGGCGCCGCGCCTGCTCCTCGTGCCGCTTTTCCATCCGCCCGAAGCGCAGATGGGAGAGGTTCTTGGCCCACTCGAAGTAGGAAACTGTGACGCCACCGGCGTTCAGGAAGGTGTCGGGAATCACCATCACGCCGCTCCGGCTCAGGATCTCGTCCGCATCGGCGCTGGTCGGGCCGTTCGCGGCCTCGGCAACGATCTTGGCCTTGAGCCGTGCGGCGTTGTCCGAGTTGATCTGATTCTCGAGCGCCGCCGGTACCAGGATGTCGCAGTCGAGCTCGAGCGCGCGCTTCGAGTCCGCGATGTCCTCGGCGCCCTTGAAACCCAGGATCGAGCCGGTCTCCTGGCGGTGAGCCATGACCTGCTCGAGATCGAGCCCCTTGGGATCGGAGATCGCGCCCTCGTACTCGGCCAGCGCCACCAGCACCGCGCCCGCCTCCTGCAGATACTTGGCGGCGTGGTAGCCGACGTTGCCGAGTCCTTGAACGATCACGCGCTTGCCATCGATCCCGGGCTCGAGCCCGAGCGCCTTCATGTCCTCGGCCAGCGCGCACGCTTCGCGGATGCCGTAGTAGACACCCTTGCCGGTCGCCTCGGTGCGCCCGCGGATGCCGCCCTGGGCGATCGGCTTGCCGGTCACGCATCCGAGCGCGTTGAGCTCGCCGCCAGTGAGCGTCATGTAGGTGTCGACGATCCACGACATCTCGCGCGACGAGGTGCCGTAGTCCGGCGCCGGCACATCGACGCCGGGACCGATGAAGTTCTTGCGTAGGAGCTCGAAGGTATAGCGGCGCGTGATCCGTTCGAGCTCGGCCTCGCTGAACTCACGACGGTCGATCTTGATACCGCCCTTGGCGCCGCCGAACGGCACCTCGACGATCGCGCACTTGTAGGTCATGAGTGCCGCCAGGGCCATCACCTCGTCCTCGTTGACGAGCGAGCTGTAGCGGATGCCGCCCTTGGTCGGCAGCTTGTGATGGCTGTGCTCGGCGCGCCACGCTTCGATGGTCTCGATCGAGCCGTCGTCCCGCTTGATCGGGAAGGTGATGTGGTAGACGCTGTTGCACTCGCGAATCTGCTCGAGCAGCTCCGGCGCGTGATCGGTCAACGCCGCCGCCTTGTCGAAGCTGCGCCGTACCTGGGCGTTGAAACCGTGTTCGGACGTCATGCCTACTCCCTCCCTATCGTGAGTTCCGGAGGATCATACCGGCACCCCGACCTCCCGCGATCGCCCGAATAGAGGTGGACACGCACTCTCTCCGGTCGCGGCCGCTGTTAGCGGTGAGAATAGTGCCTGTCCCGTGCGGAGGCGGGGCGGCGGCGTCCCTCTCTCTTCTTCGAGGAGGGAGAGGGAACGAGGGTGAGGGAGGTGAGGCTAGCGGAGCTTCGCCCAGATAGAGAAGGGCATCAAGAGGCCTCAGCCCGGCCGCCGTAGGGGCGTACTTCCAAGTGCGAAGCTCCGCTAGCGCTTAACCCGGTCGCCGTGCTCTTCGGCGGACAGAATCCAGCCCACCAGCTTGCCCGGCTGGATTGTGTTGGGCCAGAAGTTGTGCCCGCGGAGGTGTCGGCTCGAAGTGTCGGACTCGGAGATCAGCGCCACCTCGCGCTCGATGGCGAAGAATCTCTCGACCCAGCGCGCACAGTTGGTCGGGCGCAAGTCGACCCAGCCCGCCTCGACCCACTTCTCGAGTTTCTCGGGAGTCACCGTCTCGTCGATCGCTCTGCCCGGCACCTTCACGTTCGGTCCGCGTAGCAGCTCGCCGTCGGCAGTCAGAATAGGGATGCCGATCGCCAGGATCTCGCTCGCCAGACGCGGTTGCTCGGAGATCAGGCGGTCGAGCGCTTCGGATACCTGTTCGCCGGTGGCCGCGCGCACCGCGCTGGGTGAGCCGAAAGCCTCGCGCAGCAGGTGGGCTTCGAACAGCAGCTTGGAGTTGCGCGGCGGGCCGAGCATCTCGAAGGCCACGCTCCGGGTCTCGCCTCGGGCCTCGAGCTCGGTCATACGCTCCAGTGCCCAGTGGCGCATCAGCCCGGCACGGTAGGTGGGACCGAAGACGGCGTTGTCGAGGGCGTTGATGACATCGTGGCCGGTGTTGCCACCCTGGATCTCGAACACCAGGGCCGCGGCGATCTCCTCCGGCGTCACGAACTCCATCTGTTCGGCGGTGGTGAGTAGCGCGAACTCCTCGAGGCTGAAGATCCCGTTCTCGCCGGTGTCGATGTAAGCGGTGGTCAGAACCTCGTCGGTCTCGCGGCCGGCCTCGGGATCGTGGGTGGAGAAGGTGTCGCCGATCGGCCGGCGCTCGGCGTCGACCAGATGAACCTTCTGGCGCCGACGCTCGATCGGGCCGTACTCGATCGCCTTCCAGGCGATGGCGGCGGCCGGCTTGATCTCCTTGGTGATCGGCGCCCCCGGCGTGCGAGCCATCAGGAAAAGCATCATCGAGTGGGCGCCGGCGACCGCGCTCTTGGACAGCAAGACCCGGCTCGGCTTCTCTTCGGAGTGGGTGTAGGGGACGTTGAGCCCCATGCCGCCGGTGCCGCTCGTGCCGACCTTGAGGTAGACGCCGGTGCCGGCGTCCTGCATACCGCGGTAGAGCACCTGGATGTGCCGGATGAGACGTGGAATGTAGAGCGCCGACAGCAGATCCGCGGCGGCCTCGTTGTCCGGCTCACCAGCGGCGAGGTGCTTCCAGAGCCGATCGGCGGTGGTGTAGACATCGGCGTAGGCGATCGCCGTGGCGGTGTTGACGCAGTCGATCACGATCTCCGGCCGGAGGTCGGCCAGCAGCTTGTAGAGCACGAATTCGGGCAGCCGGTGGTCCTCGAGCTGTCGAAGGTGCGCCCAGATCTCGTCCAGTCGTTCGCGCTCGCTGACCAATCCGAGGATGTTGCCGTGGGCGGTGCCGAGCGTCGTCTCGCCCGCTTCCACGAGCAGGCGTTCGCGAGCCTCTTCGGCTTCCTCCGCGCGCAGACTGTGGAGAACGATCTCCGCCGGCTCATGCGGCAGCAGCTCTCGGCAGACCGCAGTGCCCACCAGACCGTAGCCGCCCAGGATGAGCACCTTCTTACCTTGGATATTCAAGACGATTCACCTCACGAGTCGATCGAGCAAAGGCCGTGAGCGCGGTATGCGCGGCTGGACGACCTGGATGTTCGGGAGCGGTGTGGGCTCGAGGCGCGGTCGCGCCCGATCCCGGATCGGTCGAGCTTACCGCATTTGCCCGAACCGGCAGTAGGGCAGTGCTAGACTCGGCGTTCCCGCCCAGCGGGGACCAAAAACGACAGAACGTTAGAGGACACGATGCAAAACCGAGGTCCTGCAGTCAGTAGCTTCGGCATCGTTCGCCAGGGCGTGGACGGCGACGGAACAGCTTATTGGAACCTGCCGCCGGCGCAGCTCTACGAGCATGCGATCCGCAACGACGAGGCGGAGTTGGCGAGCGACGGGCCGCTGGTGAGCCGCACCGGCGACCACACCGGACGGTCACCCAATGATCGGTTCCTGGTCGAGGAGGGGAAGACCCGGGAGTCGGTCTGGTGGGGCACGGTCAACCGGCCGATCGAGCAGCGGTACTTCGACGGTCTCGCCGAGCGCGTTCGCGCCTACCTGAGCGCGCGAGACGTTTACGTTTTCGACGGCTATGCCGGCGCCGACGCGGGCTACCGCATGCCCGTGCGGGTGATCACAGAGTTCGCCTGGCACAATCTCTTCGCCCGCAACATGTTCGTGACCGAGCCCGATCCAGTCAAGCTCGGCAGCCACGAGCCGGAGTTCACCGTGCTTTCGGCGCCCGGTCTCAAGGCCGATCCGGCGACCGATGGAACGCGCAGCTCGACCTTCATCCTGCTCGACCTCTCGCAGCGCCTGGTGCTGATCGGCGGTACCGAGTACGCCGGCGAAATCAAGAAGAGCATCTTCACGGCGATGAACTTCCTGCTCCCCGATCGCGATGTGTTGCCGATGCACTGCAGCGCCAACTACGGCTCCGATTCGGACGACGTGGCGCTCTTCTTCGGACTCAGCGGCACCGGCAAGACGACGCTGTCGGCCGACGCCGCCCGGCGCCTGATCGGCGACGACGAGCACGGTTGGAGCGCCGAAGGCGTGTTCAACTTCGAAGGCGGCTGTTACGCCAAGGTGATCCGGCTGAGCCGCGAGGGTGAGCCCGAGATCTACGCCACGACCAAGAGGTTCGGGACGATTCTCGAGAACGTGGTCTACGACTCGGAAACACGAGTGCTCGACCTCGATGCCGACACCTACACCGAGAACACCCGCGCCAGCTACCCGCTCAGTCAGATCGAGAACGCCGACCTCGATGGTCGGGCCGGCCACCCCAGGAACGTCGTGTTTCTGACCTGCGACGCCTTCGGCGTGCTGCCGCCGATCGCTCGGCTGAGCGAGCCGCAGGCGCTCTATCACTTCCTGAGCGGCTACACCGCCAAGGTCGCCGGCACCGAGCGCGGCGTCACCGAGCCGACCGCGACCTTCAGCACCTGCTTCGGAGCGCCGTTCATGCCGCGCCATCCGAGTGTCTACGCGGAGATGCTCGGTGAGCGGATTCGCCGCCACGGCGCAGACGTCTGGCTGATCAACACCGGCTGGACCGGCGGCCCGCACGGCGTCGGTAGTCGCATGAAGTTGGGCCACACCCGGCGGATGGTGAACGCGGCGCTAGGCGGCGAGCTGCGCGGCGCGGACACGCGAACCGACTCGGTGTTCGGATTCGAAGTGCCGCTCGCGATCGAAGGGGTGCCGTCGGAGGTGCTTACTCCACGCGCCACCTGGAGCGATCCCGCCGCCTATGACGAACGAGCGGCCGGGCTGGCGACGATGTTCGCGGAGAACTTCGAGCGCTTTGCCGAGGATGTTTCCGAGGAGGTCAAGAACGCCGGTCCGCTGGCCGGCGCTTCCGCCTGAGTTTCCAGAGCCTGGGGATCGATAGGAGGGTTGTCGTGAAGACGGTTGCCATTTCGTTGACTCTGACCCTGATCTTGGTGCTGTCGCTCACCTGCGGCGCGGTCGATCCGCCCGAGGCCCGGGTGGCGCCTTTGCTCGACGGCATGGGCGATCTCCACTGGGAGATCACGACCGAGTCGGAGGACGCACAGCGGTTCTTCGATCAGGGCCTGGTTCTCGCCTACGGCTTCAATCACGCCGAGGCGCTGCGGTCGTTCAAGGAGGCCGAACGCCTCGACCCCGGCTGCGCGATGTGTGCCTGGGGCCAGGCACTGGTGCTCGGACCGAACATCAACTCGCCGATGGACCCGGAGGCGGCGCCCGAGGCGTGGGCCGCTCTGGGAAGAGCGCGCGAGCGCGGCGCCGGCGCCTCCGAGGTGGAGCTGGCGTTGATCGAGGCGCTCGGCGCGCGCTACGCCGAGCAGGCGCCGGAGGACCGTTCGCTCCTGGACCTCGCGTATGCGGACGCGATGCGCGCGGTCTACCGCGCGCACCCCGATGACGACAACGTCTCGACCCTGTTCGCCGAGGCTCTGATGGACACCACGCCGTGGGACTACTGGCGCGAGGACGGATCGCCGAAGCCCGAGCTCGAGGAGGTGTTCGCGGCGCTCGAGCCGGTGTTCGACCGCGATGCCGACCATCCGGGCGCGAATCACCTCTTCATCCATGCGGTAGAGCTGGGGCGGCCGGACGCCGGCCTGGGCGCCGCCGAGCGACTCGCGGGCGCCGCCCCGGGCGCCGGCCACCTGGTGCACATGCCGTCGCACATCTACATCCGGGTCGGCCGCTACGCGGACGCCGCGGAGGCCAATCGTCAAGCCATCGAGGCCGACGAGGCCTACATCACCGCGTGCCGCAAGCAGGGCCTCTACCCGCTCGCCTACATGCCGCACAACCGACACTTTCTCTGGGCCTCAGCGACCCTGGCGGGAGCGAGTGAAGAAGCCATCGCCGCCGCCCGCGGCGTGGCCGAGCGGCAGGACCACGAGGCGATGCGCGAGCCCGGTCTCGGAGTGCTGCAACACTTCTGGCTGACGCCGATCTACGCACAGGTGCGATTCGGCCGCTGGCAGGAGATCCTCGAGGTATCCGCACCGGACGAAGACCTACTCTATCCGCGCGGCGTCTGGCACTACGCCCGCGGCATGGCGTTGACGCGGCTCGGCCGGGCGGACGAAGCGGCCGAGGAGCTTGCCATGCTGACCGAGATCTCCGGCGACCCGGCCCTCGAGGAGGTGACGATCTTCGACATCAACACCGCGGCCGCCCTGATCGCGGTCGCTCGGGAGGTCCTGGCGGGCGAGGTCGCTTTGGCGCGCGGCGAGACCGGCGCCGGGATCGAGCGGCTGGAGGCGGCGATGGAGCTGGAGGATGCGCTCTACTACGACGAGCCGCCCGCCTGGCACGCGCCGGTGCGCCACAATCTGGGCGCGGTCTACCTGAAAGAGGGCAGGTTTGAAGACGCCGAGCGGGTCTACCTCGAGGACCTCGAGGAATTCCCGGAGAACGGCTGGTCGCTGGTCGGGCTGCGCGAATCGCTGCGTGGTCAGGGGCGTGAAGACGAGGCGGCGGAGGTCGACGCGAGATTCCGGGAAGCCTGGCAGCTCGGGGACTTCGACCTGGCGTCCTCGCGGCTCTAGCCGGTCAGGCTCGCGCCGGAAGGCGTCCTGAGGGACGAGCGTTCCGGCGACGAGCCCTAGAACTAGTCCTTGAGCACGAAGGTGACCTTCATGGTCACGCGATAGGCGGTGATCTCGCCGTCCTTGACGTCGACCTTCTGCTCCTTGACCCACGCCCCGGTGATGTTCTGGAGCGTGTTGCCGGCCCGCTTGATGCCCTTCTCGACGGCGGCGGAGAAGCCCTTGGAGGACGATGCGGAAATTTCGGAAATCTTGGCTACTGACATTGTGATTCTCCTTACGGATATTGAGGAATCCTGGCTATCGCAGAAGGCGACGGCCGGGTCTGAGGTCCTTGAGGGTGCGCGAATATAGCACGCAGCCAAGGCGCCGGACGTCACCCGGAGGGGTGGTGCGGGCGGACCTTCGCTACGAAGCCAACGGGACCAGCGGCTCGAGCAGTCGGGGCTTGGAGAAGTAGAAGCCCTGGACGTAGTCGACGCCGATCTTGCGCAGCGCCTCCAACGTTTCCTTGTCCTCGACCGACTCGGCGATCGTCAGCAGGCCCATGACGTGGCCGATCTCGTGGATCGAGCTGACCAGCGCCGCCTGGATCGGATCCGTGGTCAGGTTGCGCACGAACTCGCCATCGATCTTCAGATAGTCGACCGGCAGGTTCTTGAGATAGCTGAACGAGCTCAGCCCCTTGCCGAAGTCGTCGAGCACGAAGCGGCAGCCCATCTCCTTGAGCACGCTGATGAAGCGCATCGCGTTCGGCAGATCGCCGATCGCCGTGGTCTCGGTGATCTCGAAGTGAACCCGGCGGGGCGGCACCTGGGTGCTCTCGAACTCGGCGACCACGAAGTCGAGAAAGCCCTTCTCGCTCAGGCTCTGGCCCGAGACGTTGATCGCGAACCGCTGATTGACGGCGCTGCCGTTGGCGGCCGAGAGTCGGGCGAGCGCAGTGCGCAGCACCCAGCGGTCGATGGACGAGATCAGCCCGAACTTCTCGGCGGCCGGGATGAACTTCCCGGGCTCGATCATCTTGCCGTCCTCGCCCTGGATGCGCACGAACAGCTCGGTCAGCTTGGTCTCGCTGAGCCTCCGGTCGAGCGGCTCGATGCGTTGGCGGAACAGGAAGAAGCGCTTCTCGTCGAACGCCTTGTGGATGCGCGACACCCACTGCATCTCGCCGTAGCGCTCGGCCAGGGTGGTGTCTCCTGCCTGGTATGCGTGGGTGCGGTCGCCGCCGCTCTCCTTGGCGACGTAGCAGGCGGCGTCGGCGGCGCCCAGGACGGTGGCGACGTCGGTGCTGTCGGCGGCGATCGGCATCAGGCCGGCGCTGAAGGTGGTCGTGTAGATGCGGTCGCGCCACGAGAAGCGGTAGCCGCGTACCCGCTCGGCGATTGCGTCGATCAGCGAGTGCGCAGTGTCGGGAGCGCAGTCCTGGAACAGGATTCCGAACTCGTCGCCGCCGATGCGGGCGAGGGCGTCGCGCTCACGCAGGCTCTGGGTGATCACAGTCGCCAGCTGCTGGATCATCTGATCGCCCGCCGTGTGGCCGCAGGTGTCGTTGACCAACTTGAACTGGTCGAGGTCCAGATAGCAGAGCGAGTGGGTGCGCCCCTCCTCATGGGCCGTGCGGATCGCGTCCGCCAATCGCCCCTCGAACTCGCGCCGATTGATCAGGCCGGTGATCGGGTCGTGACTCGCGAGGTGCAGCATCTCGCGCTCGACCTCGCGCAGGTGCGACAGATCGCGGAATACCAGGATGGCGCCGCTGAGCTCATCGTCGCGCGAGCGGATCGGCGCCGCCGAGTCGTGAACGGCGATCTTCGAGCCGTTGCGGTGTACCAGGTAACGATCGCCCGGATAGACCACGTTGCGCTTCTCGAGCAGGCAGCGATCGATCGGGTTGAGCAGCCGCTTGTCGCTGGCCGCGTCGATCACGTGGTAGAGCTCGCCCACCGGGCGGCCGTACGCTTCCGCGAGATTCCAGCCGGTGAGCTTCTGGGCGACCGGGTTGAGGTAGTCGATCCGGCCCGCGGCGTCGGTGCGGATGACGCCTTCGGCGATCGAGGCGAGGGTCACCTGAGCGCGCTCCTTCTCATGGAAGAGCGCCTCCTCGGCGATCTTGCGCTCGGTGATGTCGTGCGCCACTCCGACCATCTTGACCGTCCACCCCTGCTCGGTGCGAATGCCCTGCGCGCGCTCGGCAAGCCAGCGGACGCGCCCACTCGTGTCGATCACACGGATCTCGATCGCCAGATCTTCGCCCTTCAGCGTGCGCACCAGCGCGCGGTTCAACCGGATGCGGTCGTCGGGATGAACGCGCTCGAGAAAGTCCTGTCCGGAGCGCACCAGGTCCTTGGCGGGAAAACCCACCACCTCGTCGACATGGCCGGAGAAACTGAGCTCGTCGGTGCCCACGACCCATTCCCAGGTGATCGATCGCGCCACGCGCTGAGCCTGGTCGAGCCGCTCGCGACTGCGCTCTAGCTCGGCCTCGGCGAGCTTACGGTCGGAGATGTCGACCACGGTGCCGACCGTCGCCGGCTGGCCGTCGAAGACCACGCACGCGGCGACGAAGTCGACCCAGCGCTCGATGCCGTCCTTGCCGCGGAAGCGAATCTCGAACCTGTGGGGGCCGGAGCTGTAGGGGTGGCGCGGCTGGAGCTCCTCGAACGTCTTGCGATGATCCGGCTCGACGAGGTCACCGA
>JAJCXP010000185.1 GCA_029263375.1 Acidobacteriota bacterium
GCGGGTCCAGCCGGGAGTGGTGCTCGACGATCTCAATCGGCGGCTGCGCCCGCGCGGTCTGCAGTTCGGGCCCGACCCGGCGAGCAGCGATCGGGCGGCGATGGGCGGCATCGTGTCCAACAATTCGACCGGGGCGCACTCGATCCTCTACGGCATGACCGCCGACCACGTGCTCGAGATGAACGTGGTGCTGGCCGACGGCAGCCGGGCGCTGCTGGGCCCGAAGGATCGTCAGGAGGTGAAGGAGCACGGCCGGCGGGGCGGCTTCGAGGGCGAGATCTA
This sequence comes from Acidobacteriota bacterium, assembly GCA_029263375.1. Lineage (GTDB taxonomy): Bacteria > Acidobacteriota > Thermoanaerobaculia > Multivoradales > JAHEKO01 > JAHEKO01. The sequence goes on from JAJCXP010000185.1 coordinate 283, forward strand.
CCGGCGGGTCGCGGGGCTGGTCGCCGGCCGGGACAACCAGCGGATCATCCGCGACGGCACGCCGCGCCACTGGCGTCGCTGTGGCGGCTACAACCTGGACCGATTCGTCGACGGCCCGTCGTTCAACGCGCCGCGCGACCCACGCTTCAATCTCGCGCGCCTGGTGTGCGGCGGCGAGGGCACGCTCGCGGTGATCGAGGACATGACCTTGAATCTCGTGCCGGTTCCCGAGCGCACCGGGCTGGCGCTGCTCCAGTTCCAGAGTCTCGAGGAGGCGCTGTCGGCGGTGCCGATCGCACTCGAAGCGGAGCCGTCGGCGGTCGAGCTGCTCGATCACATGGGGTTGACTCTCTGTCGCGGCGTGCCGCGCTACTCACGCCTGCTCGACACGTTCGTCGAGGGCGATCCGAACTGCCTGCTGATCACCGAGTTCCACGCCAAGAGCGAGATCGGACTGCGCGGCCGGATCGACCGGCTCGCGGGGATCTTGCGCCGGGCGCACGTCGGGCTGACCGGCCTGGTGCCGGTCCTCGATCCGGGCCGGCAGCACGACGTCTGGACGGTACGCAAGGTCGCGCTCGGGCTGCTGATGAGCGTCAAGGGCGATCACAAGCCGATCCCGTTCATCGAGGACGCGGCGGTGCCGGTCGAGCATTTGGCCGAGTACGTCGCCCGGGTCGAAGAGTTCTGCAACGGGCTCGGCACCGAGGTCGCCTACTACGCTCACGCCAGCGCCGGGTGCATCCACATCCGGCCGCTGATCAACGCCAAGCTCGCTTCCGAGGTCGCCAAGATGCCCGAGATCCAGGCCTTCTCGGTCGAGCTGCTGCACGGCTACGGCGGCTCGCTGTCGAGCGAGCACGGCGACGGGCGGGCACGCAGCTGGATCAACGAGCGCTTCTTCGGCCCCGAGCTCTACGGGCTCTACCGTCAAGTGAAGGAGATCTTCGATCGCCGCAACCTGCTCAACCCGGGCAACGTGGTCGAGGCGCCGGCGATGACCGAGAGCCTCCGATTCGGACCGGACTACCGAGCGCGCGAGATCGAGACCCACCTAGACTTCGGCGCCGAGCACGGCTTCGACCGGGCGATCGAGATGTGCAACGGCGCCGGCGTCTGCCGCAAGGGCTCGGGCACCATGTGTCCGAGCTTCATGGTCACCCGCGAGGAGGAGCACTCGACCCGCGGCCGCGCGAACGCGCTGCGCGCCGCGATCTCGGGCCTGCTGCCGCCCGACGAGCTCACCAGCCGGCGCATGCACGAGGTGATGGATCTGTGCGTCGAGTGCAAGGCGTGCAAGGCGGAGTGTCCATCGTCGGTCGACATGGCCAAGCTCAAGTTCGAGTTCCTGGCCGGCTACAACAAGCGTCACGGCGTGCCGTTCCGGAGCCGGATGTTCGGTCGCATCGCGACGCTGAATCGCCTCGGCTCGGGTGCGCTGGCGCCGCTCGCCAATCGGATTCTCGAGAGCGGCCTGGCCCGGGGTCTGCTCGATCGCGCCGGCATCACGAGGCGGCGCCGGCTCCCGGAGCTCGCACGCGAGCCCTTCGACCGCTGGTTCGCCCGCCGGCCGAGGTCCCAGGGCTCGGAGGGGAAGGCACCGCACCGTGTCGCCCTCTTCAACGACACGTTCAATACATACAATCACCCGCGCGTCGCCCGGGCCGCGGTCGAGCTGCTCGAAGCCGCCGGCTGCGCCGTCGAGCTCGCCGGCCATCGCTGCTGCGGCCGGCCGTTGATCTCGAAGGGCCTGGTCGAGCCGGCCCGCGCCGCTGCCCGCGAGACCGTCGATCGCCTCGCCCCGCTCGCCGAAGCGGGCGTGCCGATCGTCGGCCTCGAGCCGAGCTGCATCCTGACGCTGCGCGACGAGTACCTCTACCTGCTGCCCGGCGACGACCGGGCGCGGAAGGTGGCCGAGCACGCTCTCACCCTCGAGGAGTATCTGGTGCGTCGCCGTAGAGAGGGAAGCCTCGACCTGCGCTTCACCGAGGAGCCGCGCGACGTCTTGCTCCACGGTCATTGCCATCAGAAAGCCCTGGTCGGTACCGGCCCCGCCCACGCCGCCCTCGGCTTGCCGCCAAACTACACCGTGTGCGAGATCGACTCCGGCTGCTGCGGCATGGCGGGCTCGTTCGGCTACGAGAGCGAGCACTACTATCTGTCGGTCAAGATGGCCGAGCGACGGCTGTGGCCCGCGGTGGAGTCCGCCCCGCCGGACACGCTGATCGCCGCGGCGGGATTCAGTTGCCGGCAGCAGATCGAGCACGGGACGGAGCGGCGGGCGTGGCATCCGGCGGAGATCCTGAGAGACGCGTTGCCCTAGGAAAGACTTCTACAAGCGATGCTAGGGATGCGGGAGGGCGATCTCTTTGGGATCTACGTTCATGTAGATCATCAATTCCCTCGCCGCCGCCACCGACTCACACAGCGCTGCTGTCGGGTAAGACCCAGCAGCCCGCCTGCTGGCCAAGTTCCTTCCCGCCTTACGAGACCTCGTGCGGCTTTGGGGACCTGCGTGGAACTGGATACGCGGAATAGTAGTGGTTGTCTTTGAGGCTCTCGATCCGCTCATCCATGTCGAGCTCGGCCCAGTGGCGCTGCCACCTCTTCCAGCCGTCGAGTTCGCTACCCCGTGGCGTATCGAGAAACTGCATCATCGCCGGAATGTCTTCTGGCGTGATGAGCTGGTGGTTGAGGATATCCAGTTGGGACAAGACCTCTGCGGCGATCGACCTGCGGTCCTCCCTGGGAAACTGATGCTGCTCTAGGCTGTCCCACAGCTGCTCGGCGTGCTCGTGGATCTGGCGAGCGTCTAGTTCTCCAGAGGCCCAGCGTTTCAATAGCTCCCGAAGGGGCTCCCTGTTGATCTCGTCCACGGCTACTCGGGAAGCGAGGAAAAGGTGATCTTCTCGATCGTCTCTTCGCTGAGATTGATGACCTCTACTTTGGCTGCCCCCGAGCTGCTCGTCCCCCTGAACACCACTTCTAGACCTTCATCCTTCAGGACGACTCGGTCAAAGCCCTCCGACGCTAGCGTCGCCTGGCTAGGGGCCCTCCCTGTCAATCCCTGGAATAGATCCTGGGCTCCTTTGGCGCCTCCGGAGAGGTTGGAGTTCACTCTCTGGAAGCCTTTCAAACGGCGGCTCTGGACGAGTCCTGCTTTGCTCACACCCTGACCGAGCAAGCCTCCACGCGCTGATCTCCGCAGGAAGAATCTCCCGACCTTCCCAAGCACGCCTGATCGGACCGCCAAGCGAGGCGCTAGCCTCGTAGCCACACCTGCACCCGTGGCGAACGGCACCGCCGCACCCAGCAGGTCGGCTGCAAGGGCTGTCTTCTGCGTGGACGTTACTTCCTCGCCCTTCAACGCGGTGACGGCGATGTCTCCGACGTCGAACAGGACGAAGCCCACGTCCAGCGCGGTGTCGATCGCCTTGCCGTCCCGATCCACATACTTGAGCGGGTTGTTCCTCGCGTACGTGTACCGGTTCCAAGACTGAGGATGTCTCCTCGAGCTGTCGTTTTCTGGATCCACCGACAGGAATCTCCCGATCCCCGCCGAGTAATACCTCGCATGCATGTAATCCAAATCCCCCGCCTCATCCACTCCCCCCATCCCCGCAAAGTCCCTCTCATGCCCGGTGAACCGCATCGTGTCGGTCACCTCGGTCGGCTGAAACTCCTCGCCGAACGGATAGAAGTCGTGCCTCCACAAGGTTTGCTTTCCCGCGCCTGTGACCATCCGCGGATTGCCCAGATGATCCAGATGATAGTGCTCGGTGGCACCGCCGTCCTTGACTGACGCGAGGAGCTTGCCCTCGCGCCAGACGTAGTCCCGGGTCCACATCCAGGTACCGCTGCTCTGAAACTCCTTGAAGACACGCAGCACCTGGCCGTTGAGATCGCGCACCGTCCAGTAGGTCTCGGTGTCGGTCGAGCCTTCCTCGATGCGCGCCAGACGCTCGTCGTCGGCGGTGTAGATGAATCGGGTCCTATGGTCCGGCGGATCAGAGGGGTCCTCGCCGCGCTGGTGCTCGACCATCATGTTGAGCTCGTCGAAGGCGTACTCGTGAGACCACTGCCAGGGGGGCGCGAAGAAGCAATGATCGGTCTGACCCCAGAGGATCAGGTTGTCGGCCTCGTCGTAGTCGGTCTGACGACAGTCGTCGCCGACATCCCAGTCGTCCCGGAACCGGTTGAAGTTCGAGTCGACGTCGAACTCCTGCACTGAGCCGTTGGTGTTCATGTCGAGGATGTTGCCGTAAATGTCGTAGGTCAGGGTCTGGACGCCACCACCGAGACTCGGACCTCCGCGCACGGTGCCCGAGGTCAGTCGGCTGACGCGGTCGTACTCGAACGTGTCCGTGCCGATGGCGGTGATATTGCCAGCCCCATCGTACGCGTAGACGCCGGTGTTGAAATTGGAAGGCGTCACACCCGCGGTCTTGATCCGCTTGGGCCGGCGCATCTGGTTGGGATCGATCACCCAGAGATCGTGCACGCCATTCTGATGGTGAATCTCGGAGATCATCTGGTTGGACTCGTAGAGAAACGTCGGTGCGTAGCCGTTGACGGCCGTAAGGAACCCCATGTCGTAGTCGTAGTCGACGTCTCGCGCGGGTGGTGAGCACCCAGCCGGCACACAGGAGGGGTAGCTGAGGACGTCGATCCGACCGCTCTTGGTCCACTGGAATGACTGATCGAACATGTCGCTGCCGTTGACCCGGGTCACACGCTGCGAGATCCGGCCTTCGGTGCCGCCGTAGCTGTACTCCTCTTCGACGACCGTGTCGGCAGCCGTCGTGGGGTGGTAGTTGTGCCGGATGGCCTTCCACAGCTTGCCGTTCGGCCCGCCGTTCCCACTCGGGCCGGTGCCGTACACAAACTCCTTGACGAGCCGCTGTGAGCCGGGGAGCTCGGGCACCTCAGTCACTCGGCCGGCTCGGTCGTAGGTCATGAGAAGGCCTGCGATCGGTGTGTTCTGGCCAGGATCCAGGTAGCGGGCTCGGACCCTCCTCGGATTCCGAAGCGCGTCGTATCCGCTGTAGTAGTAGGCGTCGCTTTGTCGCTCGGCCGGATCTTCGAACTGAAGGTTGCCGAGGCCGTTGTACTCCCAGCGGCGCTTCTGAAGCCCGGGGTCAGGGTCGGTGAGGACCTCGATCAGATTGCCCGCGGTGTTGTAGCTGTACTCGGTCGTGTTCGTCTGTGCGCCCGGCCCGGAAGGCTCGGTCACCGATTTGAGTCGACCAAGGGAGTCGTAGGTCTCGGTGGTCGTCACCGGTGTCAGAACGCCAGCGACCGCGACCTGCACGGTTCGATCCACCTGGCGAACCCCCAGGTACGACAGCGTGACGTCGTGCACGCCGCCATCGGGTGGGCGGATGACCGTCGGCCTGCCGAACGGGTCGTGGTCGTTGAACTTCGTCGTCCGAATCTTGCTGCCGTCCGTCCACTCCGAGACCCGATCTTTCCAGCCCCGGTCCGTGTACTCCGTCGTGCGATAGGAGGTCGCTCCCGCGTTGGGCATGAGCACGCTCTCCTTGACGACCCTCCCGAGACCGTCAAACTCATACCGGCGCTCGGACATGACGCCGGGCCCTGAGCCGGGAGCTTCGCGGACGATCACCGTTGCCGGGTCGGTGACCGTGGCGTTCAGGTAGATGAACTTTGTGCGCGAAGCGCCGGTGTTGCCCGGGCGCTGCCACTCCAGCCGTCCCAGCAGGTCGTACTCGAAGGTCGTCTCCAGATCCAGCGTGTCGCGGGCCGCGATCACCAGGCCGGTGCTGGGGTCGATGTCGAGGTCGGTTGTTCGCAGCACCGAGGCACCCGAAGCGTCCACGTAGTGACTCGTGGACAGAACGCCGTAGGAGTAGTCATGCTCGATAACGTACTGAGGCGTGAGCGCTGAGATGTCGAGGTCGCAGAGATCGGCCGGCTCGTCGACGATCTCCTGGAGTACCCCGTTCTGCCAGCCTCCGTAGTAGCGTTCACGGATCATCTGCGCCGGATTCAGCACGTCGTAGTCGTACTCGGTGACGAGGTCGGCCGGGCTCTCCCCGACGCCCTGCTCGAGCGTCCGCGTCCGAATGATCCGCCCCTGATCGAAGCAGAAGTCCTGCTCCGACTGAGGGCTGGTCGGGCCACTGCGGCTGCGCTCGGCGTAGGTGTTGATGAGCCAGGGCTCGTTGAACTGGATCATCGTGAAGCTGTTCGGAAACGTGCCCCGATCGTTGTTGAATCGGACCCACCGGTTCATGTAGGTGCCGAAGCTCGTATCGGTGATGGTATTGCGATAGTGCCCGAGTCCGTCGTACGAGCGGTTCTCGGTCTCGACCCAATTGTCGGCGTCATCGTGATAGGTCGTTCTAGTTCCAGCGAGGCGGCGGTGAGCGTTGTAGGTGTCCATCAAATCGCCGACCCCCTCTCGTTTTCGGTATTGCGGTAGCAGCGCGGGATCGGCGCCGGCGCTGCGCCGTACTCGAAGGTGTAGTCCGAACTCGGGTTGGTTGCTCCGAGCGTGTCCTCGAATGCGGCCAGTTCGACAGACGTGACAATCACTCCGAGCTCCGGCTCGAGGGCGAAGCGCACCCAGTGCCTTCGGCCGAGGCTGTCTACCAATTCCCAGTCCAGAGATGGGAACGAATAGTTGATTTCGAGGAAGTTCCCGTGCGGATCTCGAATCTGGTCGAGTAGCCAAAAGGGAGTCGTCTCGGTGCCGTAGTTCGTGAAGACGTGGGTGGTGTCGCTGGGAAAATCCAGCTCGAGGGTCGTTCCTACCGGTCGCATGCGGATGAAGCTGTTGTCGCGCGTGTACTGCGTGTCGATTGCACCGTCATCGCAACCACCGCAGCCGATGTTGCCGTGCAACTCGTCGTAGAAGTGGTGACTCTGCCCGTCCGGCCCGACGTACATCCAGTGCATCGTGTCGTTCTCGGGACCGGACTCCGGTGGGAAGAGCATTCCGAGCGTCAGCGTCCAGCCGAGCCCGGCGTTTGAGATCGCGTTGGGCACCGGGAAGAACTCTTCCTCCTGTTGAGCGTTGATGACGGTCTGGAGGTCCCAGACGTTCGAGTTGTAGACCAGGGTCAGGCCGTACGAGAAGGACGGCGACAGGGGATAGCTCTGCCCGATCGGGACGGTCAGCGTGAGACCGCCGTTGAATAGATTGACGGCATCGACATCGCCAACGTCGTAGACACGCTCGGGCGCGAAGCCACGTGCGCCGATCTGTGTTTCCGTAGCGAGCACCTGCTCCGACAGCAGCGTCATGCAAACTAGAACGAGGGCGCCGATTCCGATGCGCATAGCCATCCTTCCGAGCAACCGACCCATAGAATCCTCCTGGACATACGTTCAGCTGCTGGGAAACCACCCTTGCGCCCGACGCCGAACCATGGTCGGGCTGGTCTGTTGTGGACTGAAGTTGCGGCGACGGTAGCAGCGGTCTGCTGCGTCGGTAAGCTTTCTGGAACCCGGCGGGCCCCACCAGTGCTCACCGCTGCTCAATCCCTCGCTCGTCGAGTAGGATCGCCGCACGATGCCCGACACCATCTCCAAGGCCGATCTCCTCGGAATGACCGACTGGGAAAGCCCGCCCGGGGAGTGGATGACGATCGACCAGGAGCGGGTGAATCAGTTCGCCGATGCGACGCTCGATCATCAGTTCATCCACGTCGATCCCGAGCGCGCCGCGCAGACTCCTCTCGGCGGCACCGTCGCGCACGGCTTTCTGACCCTGGCGCTCCTGCCGCACCTTTCGAAGGACATCGTGCCGATCCCCGAGGGCCTGAAGATGGCCTTCAACTACGGCCTCAACAAGGTGCGCTTTCCGCGTCCGGTGATGGTCGGCAGCGAGGTTCGTCTGCGCTGGAAGGTGTTGAGCATCAAGCAGCGTCTGGGGAACATCGTGGTCACCGCCGAGGCCAAGGTCGAGGTGCGGGGCGAGCGCAAGCCGGCGCTCACCGCCGAGACCATCACCATGTTCGTGGTCGAGTAGGGCGCTCGTGCGGGTCGAAGGCAAGGTCGTTCTGATCACCGGCGGTGCGCACGGCATCGGCCGCGCGCTCGCAGAGCGGTTCCACGCCGAGGGCGCCCGGGGGATCGGGATCGCGGATCTCGACGGCGCGGCGGCTACCGAGGTCGCGAGCTCGATCGGCGGTGTGGGGCTGGCAGCCGACGTCTCGTCGGAAGATGGTGTTCGGGAGGCGGTCCGGGCGGCCGAGGTCGAGCTCGGTCCGATCGATCTCATGTGCTCGAACGCCGGTCTGGCGTACTCGGACGCGCCCGACTGGACGGTCGCTACGCAGACCAACGAACAGTGGGACCGCGCGTGGCGGGTCAATGTGATGGCGCACGTCTGGGGCGTGCGCGCGACGCTGCCGGGGATGCTCGAGCGCGGCGGTGGCTACTACCTGCACACGGTTTCCGCGGCGGGGCTGCTGAATCAGATCGGCGACGCGGTCTACTCGACCACCAAGCACGCGGCGCTCGGGTTCGCCGAGGCGCTGGCGATCACCCACGGCGGGCAGGGGATCGGCGTGTCGGTGATCTGTCCGCAGGCGGTCGACACGAAGCTCTACGCCGCTCAGGATCACGACGGCCCGGCGAAGGCGGCGTCCGCTGATGGAGTCCTGACCCCGGCGGATGTCGCGGGCGCGGTGATCGAAGGTCTCGCCGAGGAGCGCTTCATGATTCTGCCGCACCCGAGCGTCGCCAAGTACTTCCTGAACAAGGCGAGCGACTACGAGCGCTGGTTGGGCGGCATGCGCAAGTTCCGCCGGTCGCTCTTTCCGGACGACCTCTCGGAGTCCGACTCGTGAGCCGTCTGATCCTGGTGCGTCACGGCCAGGCGTCGGCCGGTGCCGAGGACTACGACCAACTCTCCGGGCGCGGCTACGAGCAGGCGCGTCTGCTCGGTGAGCAGTGGGCCGCCGAGGGCTTGGCGCCAGACAGCGTGTATGTCGGACCGCGCAAGCGCCATCGCCAGACGGCGGAGACGGTCGCCGGCGCGCTCAGCGACGCCTGGCCCGAGCCGGTGTTTTTCGACGGCTTCGACGAGCACGACGCTTACGAGGTCCTGATGCACTCGATCCCGGTGCTCGCCGAGACCGATGCCTGGGTTGCGGAGCGCGCGGAGTGCTACACCGCTGACGGCCAAGTTGCTTCGCGCGCCTACTTCGATCTCTACAAGGAGGTCACGCGCCGCTGGGTGCGTGGAGAGCTGGCGCTCGACGGCACGCCGTTCGAGCCGTGGCCGGACTTCCGGAGTCGCGTGGAAGCCGCGCTGGCCGAGGTGATCCAACGCGAGGGTCGTGGTCGCACCGTGGTCGTCGTCACTTCGAGCGGCCCGGTCTCGGTCGCCGCCGGCCTCGCGCTCGGCCTCGACGACGAGGGGATGATGGCGCTGTCGTGGAACGTTCAGAACATCGCCGTCACCGAGGTCCTCTACGACGGCGAATCGACCGCGCTCAAGACGTTCAACGCCCTGCCGCGAATGGTCGGCGACGGCTATCGCACCCTCGTTTGACGGGGGCGCAATAGGAAAAGAGGGCTTGAAGTAGTCTTCGGCGGACATGACGCCACGCATCGAGATCATCGACCTCAACTACCAGGGTTCGCCGGGCCTGATCGGCTCGTTCCTGATCTTCGGCCCCGACGGGCACATCCTGGTCGAGTCCGGGCCGGCCTCCTGCCTGCCTTCGATGAAAGCCGGTCTGGAGAGTCATGGTCTCTCGCCGGGCGATATCGACTTCCTGTTCCTGACCCACATCCACCTCGATCACGCGGGGGCCGCGGGCTGGTGGGCTCAGCGGGGAGCGACCGTTTGCGTGCACGAGATCGGTGCGCCGCATCTGATCGATCCGAGCCGCCTCATCCAGAGCGCCACCCGGATCTACGGCGAGCGTATGGACACGCTCTGGGGCGAGATTCTGGCCGCGCCGGCCGAGAACGTGCGTGCGGTCGCGGATGGCGAAGTGGTCGAAGCCGCCGGGCTCGAGCTGCGCGCGATCTACACGCCCGGCCATGCCAGCCATCACCACGCCTGGCGTCTCGGCGATCTCGCCTTCGTCGGCGACTCGATGGGCATCCGCGGCGGGTCGATCCCCTGGCTCGATTTGCCGGCGCCGCCTCCGGAGTTCAACGTCGAAATCTGGAAGGCGTCGCTCGACAAGCTCCGAGCCGAGAAGCTCACAACGATCTACCGGACCCACTTCGGTCCGCGCTCCGACGTCGCCGACGAGCTCCATCGGATCCAGAGGCTGATCGAGCGTTCGGCCGCCGAGGTCAAGTCGATGCTCGATCAGGGGGTCGAGCGCGACAAGATGATCGAGCGCTACGCCCAGTGGATGCTCGGTGTGGCTGTGGAGGATGGGGCGGACCCCGAGGTCTTCCTGGGTGAGGACAAGCTGAATCCACGCCACATGTCGGTGGACGGGATCGCTCGGTACTGGAAGAAGAAGGGCCAGCCTTCTTAGGCGCCGGCCTTCGTTGCCAACCTTGAAGGGGAGGAGATGGACCGTCGAGTGCGGCGGCATCGCGGTCCAGCGGGTGTGAACTTACTTTTCATCAATCAGTATTTCTGGCCGGATCGGGCGGCGACCGCACAGCTGCTGGGTGATCTCGCCGAGGACACGGCTGCGGCCGGACACGACGTGACGGCGCTTGCGAGTCGATCGGCGTACGCCCTGGAGGAGGGCCGGGCGCTGCCCGCGCGCGAGCGCTGGGGCCAGGTGTCGATCCGCCGGGTCTGGAGTAGCAACTTCGGACGGCGCTCCGCGCTCGGGCGCGTGACCGACTACGCGACCTATCTCCTCGGCGCCGGCCTGCGTGTGCTCTTCGGGTCGCGGGCCGACGTGGTCGTGTGTCTTTCGACGCCGCCCATGGTGGCAATCCTGGGTGTGCTGGCGAGGGCGCGAGGGACGCGATTCGTCTACAAGGTGGAGGATCTCTATCCTGATGTCGCCGTCGCGCTGGGAACCTTCGCCGAGGGCTCGCTGGTAACGGCCTTCTTTCGGCGCCTCTCGGGCTTCCTGCTCAAGCGGGCCGACGTCTGTGTGGCGCTCGACGGCCCGATGGGGAAGGTGCTCGAGCGGCGCGGAGCGCGGCGAGTCGTGGTGATTCCGAACTGGGCGGACGGCGAGGCGATCCGCTCGGATCCGGAAGCCGGGCAGCGCTTCCTGAGTGAGGAGGGGCTCGAGAATCGGCCGGGCGTGCTCAAGGTGCTCTATTCCGGCAACCTCGGAAGGGCGCATCGGTTCGACGCCGTGACCCAAGCGGTGAAGACCCTGGCCGCGGAGGGGGTCGAGGTCGAGTTCCTGTTCGTCGGCGCCGGCGCGCGCCTGCCCGAGGTCAAGGGTGCGCTCGACGGGCTCCCGAACGTGAGATTCTTGCCCTACCAGCCGCGCGAGCGGCTGAACGACCTCTACAATGCGGCGGAGCTTCACCTGGTGACCCTTCGAGACGAGGTCTCGGGCCTCCTGGTGCCCTCGAAGTACTCGGCGTCGCTGGCCGCGGGCAAGGCGGTTCTGCTGGTCGGAGGGAGCGGCACCGACATGCATCGGGAGGTGACGGAGCGCGACGTCGGCTGGGTGTGTAGTCACGAGGCGCAGGAGGTAGCTACCGCGATACGGGAGGCGGCGGCCGACGTGCGCCGGGTCGAAGAGATGGGTGCGCGCGGCAGGGCGGTCTTCGAGGAGCGGTACGGACGCACCGCCGCGACGCGCCAGTGGCTCGAGCTGCTGACCAGCCCCACGAGCTCGTGAAGGGCGAAGTGCGGGCTCGGCTGGACATATAGGCGTATGCGGATTCGTCGGTCGCGAAGGCCACGCGGTCCAAGTAGGATAGCGCTCCTTGTGAACCGAACATCCTCCATTTTCGTGGCCGGCCACCGCGGCCTTGTCGGCACCGCCCTCATGCGCCGCCTACAGGTGGAAGAGCACGAGAACCTCCTTACCGCGCGGCGCGCCGAGCTCGATCTGCGCGACCAGGCGGCGGTCAACCGGTGGTTCGAGAACAACCGACCGGAGTACGTCTTTCTGGTCGCGGGCACGGTCGGCGGCATCATGGCCAACTCGACCCGTCCGGCCGAGTTCATCTACGACAACCTGATGATCCACGGCACGGTTGTTCACGCGGCTCATCTCTACGGAACCAAGAAGCTCCTCTATCTGGGAAGCTCGTGCATCTATCCGCGCGAGTGCTCGCAGCCGATGACCGAGAACGAGCTCCTGACCGGGCCGCTCGAGCCGACCAACGAGGCCTACGCCATCGCCAAGATCGCGGGCATCAAGCTCTGCCAGGCCTATCGCCGCCAGTACGGGAACGACTTCATCTCGGCGATGCCGACCAATCTCTATGGACCGGGCGACAACTTCGACCTCGAGAGCTCGCACGTGCTGCCGGCACTGCTGCGGAAGTTCCACAGCGCCCGACTCGACGGCGACAAGCAGGTGACGATCTGGGGCAGCGGCTCGCCCATGCGCGAGTTCTTGCACGTCGACGATCTGGCGGAAGCGTCGGTGTTCCTGATGCGCGAGTACGACGACGAGCAGCACATCAACGTCGGCACCGGTCGCGAGGTCACGATTCGAGAGCTGGCCGAGACCGTTCGCGACATCGTCGCTCCGGACGTCGAGCTGGTCTTCGACCGGACCAAGCCGGACGGGATGCCGCGCAAGCTGTTGGACGTCAGCCGCATCCACGAGGCCGGCTGGCATCACAAGATCGAGCTGCGCGAGGGCATCGAAAGCACCTACGCGTGGCTGTGCGAGAACTTCGACAGCGTCGTCGGAGAACCGGCCGTCGCCAAGGCCGGGGTCACCTAGCGCGGAGAGCGCGCGGATGCCGGCGGACCCGGCGGTCAGGAGAGCGACAATGGCAGGGGGCGCGTCAGTCGAGCAGCCAAGCCGCGTCAGCGGTCCGACCGAGCAGCCGCTGCTCGACCTCACGGTCGGCGAGGCGCTCGACCGCGCGGTGTCCGAGTGGGGGGAGCGGGATGCGCTGATCGCTCGCCATCAGGACATCCGTTGGACCTACAGTGAGCTCGGCGAGGCCGTAGACGCCGTCGCGGGCGGACTGCTCGCACTGGGCCTCGATCCGGGCGATCGGATCGGCATCTGGTCGCCGAATAATGCCGAGTGGGTCGTCACCCAGTTCGCCAGCGCCAAGGCCGGCTTGATCCTGGTCAACATCAACCCGGCCTACCGGCTGGCCGAGCTCGAGTACGCGCTCAACAAGGTCGAATGCAAGGCGCTCGTGCTGGCCGATCGATTCAAGAGCAGCGATTACGTGGAGATGATCCGCGCGCTGGCACGGGAGGTCGAGAGCTGTGAGCCGGGCGCCCTGCGAGCGGCCAAACTGCCGCATCTCCGGACTCTGGTGGTGATCGGCGACCGGCCGTGCGCCGGCTTCCACACGTTCGCCGAGATCTCGGGGCTGGCGCCGCCGGATGCGCGCGAGATCCTCGATCGACGGCAGCGCGCGATGCGCCCCCGGGATCCGATCAACGTGCAGTTCACCAGCGGCACGACCGGTTTTCCCAAGGGCGCCACCCTCACGCACCACAACATCCTCAACAGCGCCTTCTTCACCAGCGAGCCCCTGCACCTGAGCGCTGAGGATCGGTTGTGCATTCCGGTGCCGCTCTACCACTGCTTCGGCATGGTGATCTCGGTGCTCGGCTGTGTCACCCACGGTGCGGCGATGGTGTTCCCGTCCGCCGGATTCGAGCCTGGCGCCGTCCTCGAGGCGATCGCCGCCGAACGCTGCACGGCGATTCACGGCGTACCGACCATGTTCATCGCTCAGCTCGAGCATCCCGACTTCGGGTCGTTCGATCTCTCGAGCCTGCGCACCGGGATCATGGCCGGCGCGCCCTGCCCGATCGAGGTCATGCGCCGGGTGATCGACCAGATGCACATGCGCGACGTGACGATCGCCTACGGCATGACCGAGACCAGCCCGACGAGCTTTCAGAGCGCCGTCGACGATCCGATCGAGAGGCGCGTCTCGACCGTCGGCCGAGTGCATCCGCACGTCGAGGGCAAGGTCGTCGACGAGCACGGCGAGACCGTGCCGCGCGGGCACTCGGGCGAGCTCTGCGCGCGCGGCTACAACGTCATGTGCGGCTACTGGAACGACGACGACCTGACCCGTGAAGCGGTCGACGCCGAGGGCTGGATGCACACCGGCGATCTCGCGACGATCGATGCCGAGGGCTACTGCAACATCGTCGGCCGGGTGAAGGACATGATCATCCGGGGTGGCGAGAACGTCTATCCGCGTGAGATCGAAGAGTTCCTCTACCGGCACCCGAAGATCCAGGAGATCGCGGTCTTCGGCGTGCCCGACGACAGATTCGGGGAGCAGATTGCCGCCTGGATCCGGCTCAAGGATGGCGAGTCGAGCCTGACAGCAGACGAGGTGCGCGACTTCTGCAAGGGGCAGATCGCGCATTTCAAGATTCCGGCCTACGTCAAGTTCGTGAGCGAGTTCCCGATGACGGTCACCGGCAAGGTACAGAAGTTCGTGATGCGGGAGCGGATGGCCGAGGAGCTCGGGCTGGTCGAGCGCGCCTCCGCCTGACGAGCGCACGACTCAGGAGTCGCCCGGGTAAACCATCTGACTCTCCTGTTGACAGCGTGATGCGGCTTCTGTCCTGATTATCCCGAGTGCGAGCTCCGTCGGCACTGTGCCGCCGGCAGGTCCTCGCCGGTCATGAGGAGGAGACCATGACTGTGAAACGGGAGAGCCTGCCTTCGATGAGTGCGAGGACCGGCCCCGGTGCGTCCAGACCGCACCGGTGGATCTCTAGCTGGGGGAGCCGCTGATGACGCCAAGAGCAATCGCGCCGGCAGCGACGGCCGGAGCTCGGATCGAGCGCAACAAACAGGTCGTCCGCGACTACGTGGAAGCGTTCAACCGCGGTGACGCGCATACCCTGCGGAGCCTGTTCGCTCCCGACGCGGTGATCCAGGGTGTTCTCAAGAAGGGGCAGATGGACGAGATTCTGCCGATCTGGCAGGAGCTCCATGCCGGGCTTGCGACCGATCTGACGATCGAGGAGATGGCCGCCGAAGGCGACGTCGTAGCCGTCCGCTACACCGAGCGGGGCACGTTCCGCGGTCCGTTCTTCGGCAACCCCCCGACCGGCAGGTCCTACGAGCTGGTGGCGATGGAGTGGTTCATCGTCCGCGACGGCAGGATCCGGCAGCGTTGGGGAGCGCGCGACGCGGCATCTCAAGCGCGCCAGGTCGGCCTGCCGCTCGAGTGAGGATCGGGCAGCGCGACAGCTGCTCGACATCGCGAATGCCACAGGAGAGGACCTGAGTGCGCCCGGCTCGCGCGCCGGACGCGTGCCGCCTCAGTCCTGTCCGATGACGATCTGACCGACTCGGTCCCCTGGCGAGATCGCCAGGCCCGCGGCCTCGCAGTCCCAACTGTCGCCGGCGCCGAGGTTGACCGTGACCGAGGCCGAGGTCGTCCGGTTCAGACAGGTCGCGCGCACGGAATCGAATCCGACCGCGCTGCCGCCGACCACCGCGGCGCCGCTGGCGGTCCCGATCACGCGCTGCGACAGTCGGTCGCCGGGCTCGACGATCAGGCCGGCAGCCTCGCAATCCCACGATTCGTCGCCGAAGAGATCGATCACCACCCGCTGGCCGGTAGTGACGTTGTCGCACTGGGCGGTGCGGGTGGTGAGGCCGGTGACCGCGGCGCCGACCGCCGGATCGCAGCTCTGGATGAACACGCGCCAGCCGGTGCAGAGACCCATCTGGATGTCCATACAGCCGTCGCCGTTGACGTCGAGGAAGGCGAAGTCGTGTGGATCGATGTGGAAGTTCTGGTTGTCGTTGCTCGGCCACGGATCGCTCAAGCCGCCGCTACCGTCATTGCGCAGCAGGGCGAACTCGCTCGAGAAGCCACAGTTCGAGATGTCGACGTCGATCGGCCCGATGCCGGCGTCGAGGAAGCCGTCGTTGTCGAAGTCCGCGAGCTTGGTATTGCCGCCGAAGCCGGTCGTCCGAGGGGAGCCCGTGAGGTTGTTGGTCGCATAGGTGATCGGGCCGTCGGACTGCAGCGCCTGGGCGATGGCGACTCGATCCTGGGAATCGCTCTCGAGCACCTGGTCGAGCATGCCGTCGTTGTTGAGATCGCCCACGGCGGTCATGTAGGGGTCGTCGATGTCCATGGCCTGGAACGGCACAGTGTCGAAGACGCCGTTGCCGTCGTTGAACAGGATGAACTGACCGATGGGGAAGGGCGGCACCTGGTAGAGGGTCGAGATCTTGACGATGTCGTTGTCGCCGTCGTTGTCGAGGTCGTGGATCTCGACGCTGGTGCCGAAGGCGACGTTGGCGAAGCTGCCGAGCCGGGCCGAGGTCTCGTTGCTGAAGAAGCCGCCGCCGTCGTTGATCATCAGTACGTCGTTGGTGCCGCCGGTCGGGTTGTAGTTGGAGAAGTAGAGGTCGAGCGCGCCGTTGCCGGTGACGTCGCCGCCCCAGACCGCGCAGAACTGGAGCACCGAGGCATCAGCAGGCACGTTGATGGTCGGCAGCCGCAGCGCTGATTCGTCGATCAGGCCGAGCCAGTTCTGGCCACCGTCCTCGCCGGCGTTACGGTAGAACCTGGGCTGCTCGCCGAAGGTGTTGGCGATCACCACGTCGTCCCAGCCGTCGCCGGTGAAGTCACCGATGAAGACGTCGCGGGCGTCGGTCAGGTTGGCCAGGAAGCCGGGAGCGAAGGCGCCGGTGCGGTCCATCAGCACGCCGCCCTCGTTCATCAGGAGAATGTCCTGCTTGGCGCCTGGGATCGAGAACGGCCGCTTGCGCACGATGATGACGTCGGTATCGCCGTCCCGGTCGAGGTCGGAGACCGCGAAGTCCTTCTCCTCGTCGTCGTTCATCGGGTTGCCGCCCGGATCGTCGACGAACGGCTGCAGCACCATCGCGGTCGCGGTCTCGTCGGTGAAGCTCACCCACTGCGCGTCCGCGGGTGCGGCGATGAGAAGTACGGCGACGACGAATCCCAGCGCGAGCGAAGCACGAGCGGCGCGAAGCATGACGATCCCTCCCGGTAAACGACCACTTGATCTGTTTGTAGAGGTTCGGAGGCACTCTCCGGTCGAGGAGCGTATCAGGCGAATCTGGCTTCCGAGGAGGTCCCGAGATATGCGCATGAATCGATGAATCTCCGGGCCGAGATCGTCTCGGCTCCGTCCTGGTGATCGACCAGGGCGCGGAAAGCGGACGCCCGCGTCCGTCTCAAGGGGCAACCGACTCTCTCGCTCGAGAAAACGAGGTGCTCCATGCGATTCATCCCCCTCCTGATCGTGATCCTGGTCGTAGCGACCGGTGGGCCGGCGCGAGCCGCCGACCCCTGCACCTGGGCCGACGCGCTCCTCGCCGAGGACTACGTCGAGGAAGCCAAGGGCATCTACGCCAAGCTGATGGCCGGCGAAGCGCCGCCCGAATGCGCGCGCGAAGGCCTGGGAGCCGTGCGAAGGCGCGAGCTGTCGCGGATCGAGGAACGCTGTAGCGCGGGAGTCCGACTCCTGGACGCAAAGCAGCTGGAGCGTGCGAAGGCGGTGTTCGAGTCGCTGGCGGCCGACAAGACGGCGGCTGCACCCGACTGTGCGGTCCAGGGTCTGATCAGCGTCGCCAAAGCGAAGAAGGAAGCGGTGCGCACGCTCGCGGTCGAGCGCGCCCGTGAGCTGAGCCGAGTGGGGCTGAGGACCGAGGCCGTCGAAGAGCTCAAGAGTCTCCTGAAGTCCGACGAGGAGGCCGAGGTTCCGGCCGACCTGGAGCACCTGTTCGGCGGCACCCTGCCGCGGTGGCGAGCTCTGCGGAGAGGACTCGCGGGTTGGGCGATCCCGGTCCTGGAGATCGCAGTGGTAGCGATTCTGGCGCTGGTAGTCGTGGCGCTGATCGGCCGGCGCGCCCGCAAGCCGGCGCTGGCGATCGAGGAGTTCAAGAGCGACGGACTCGCGCAGGAGGATATCCACCTGGGCAAGGACTTCTCCTCGATGGTTCGAAGTCAGCTCAACCGGCTGGCCACCGGCTCGACCAGCGGACGCATCCACCAGGTGACGGGACCGATCCAGGACGTCAAGCTCCCCGCCGAGGTCGAGGCCGTGATTCCGACCTCGCCGACGAGTTGGCTGTCGCCCGCAAGCTGGGCGAAGGCGATTCCGGCGCTCGTCAACTGGCTCGCTCCGCCGGCGGTCCTTACCCTGAGCGGCCGGTTGCACCGGGTCGGTACGCGCGGCGTCGGGGTCACCGCGCAGCTGGCGGAGGGCGAGCGAGTGCTGGCGAGCTACAGCTTCTGGCGGAAGACATTCGACGACGCCTCACAGCCCGCGCAGGAGAACGGAGTGGACGCCTACTGCCACCTGGCGCAGTTTGCGGCGGTGTGGCTCCTGTTCGAGCTGCACGACAAGCTGGAGTCCGGAATCGAGCTCCTCGGGACCGACAACTGGCGCAGCTACGCCTACTTCCAGTCCGGGCTCCTGGCGGAGGAGAGCGCTCGTGAGTCCGCCGCCCGGAGGCTCTATGTCAAGGCTCTGCGGCTCGATCCGAAGCTCCGCGGCGCACGGGTCAATCTCGGCGACCTGCTGATCCGGACCGGGGACCTCGGTGCGAGCATCGAGCAGCTCGAGCAGGCGAAGAGAGAATCTCTGGAGGCCGCCGGCGGCGATCGGGACCCGACGCTCTACTCCGCCCTGTACAACCTGGCGGCCGTCAAGTACGAGGTCAAGGGGATCGACAAGGCCAAGGAGGAGATCGACGAGCTGCTCGCGAAGATCGACAGGACTCTCGAGACTGTCGGTGACCAGGAGCCGGCCTTGGGTCGTCACCTCGGAGCCATTCGGCCGGTGGCTCAGGCCATGTCCGCCGGGCTGAAGGCGGAGCTCGGCGAGCCGAAGGCCAGGAACCTGATCGAGGGCCTGGCGAAGGACGCCTCGAGCGTCTACCCACGCTTCCACTACAACCTGGCGTGCGCCTATTCGACCCTCGCGAAGTGCCAGCCGCCGGCGGGAGGCTCACCCGACCCGGATCTCGCCGGCTCGCTCGCAAGTCTGGAGCGCTGCCTTCGTCTGTTCCCGGCAGCCGCTTCGCAGGCGAGGCACGACCGGAGCCTGGAGTACGTCCGGGGGCAGAAGGCCCGGGAGTTCGAAGAGCTCCTCGGCAAGTACCAGCCGTCCGTGGGCGCTCCGGCCGCTCCGCCGCCTTCGGCGCTCGCCGAGGTCGGATTGATCGGCGCGCAGCACGCGAAGAGCCTGGCGGCGGAGAAGATCGAGAGTCGGGAGGCCCTGCTGCTGGCCGCCATCGATCCCGCTTCGCGCACGACCCTCGCCGCCAGGGTGAACGTCACCGAGCAGTTGGTCACCAGGTGGGCCCACGCGATGGACCTGCTGCGCGTAGTCGGGCTCGAACCGGGGCACCTGGATCTGCTGACCACGGCCGGTGTGCGCCAGTTGACCGAGCTCTCGGCCTGCGTCCCGGCGAAGCTCAAGGCGCTGCTCGGCGACCTCGCCCGAGCCGCGGGTGGCGTCCCGGCGCCCGACCTCGCGACCGTGAGCGGTTGGGTGAGCGACGCGCAGACGAACACGATGCCGAAGGTCGTGGTGTAGGCCCCTCGCCCTGACCCCTACCTGGTGGCGTAGGTGAGTCGCTCTTCGAGCGCGGCCAGGCGGCGCCGCAGATCGTCGATCTGCGGGCTCGTGGTGGCGGTAGCCGCCGGCCAGGCGCCGCCCACCGAGAGCCCCTCGCCGCCGAACCAACCGCGGTCGACGAGTACCTGGATCGTGCCCCTGCCGGCGTCGAGCGCCTCGAGGGCGGTGCCGATGACGATCCCCGGCTCGGTCGCCCTCATCGCCACGCCGGCGGTCGGACTCGAGGTCAGGAAGTCGCCGGGCCGGATGGCGCCGAAGCCGGCGTCGACCTTCACCGGCACCCGGCCCGCCAGGGCGACCGCCGAGAAGCGCTCGGCGAAGAAGATCCGCAGGGTCCGGTCGAACATCGTGGTTTCGTGGTGATACCGCGCCACTTCGTACGCTGCGAGGAGCCGCTCCGGCGTCGATGGTGCAGTCGGTGGCGGACCCTCCTCGCCGGCCCTGGCCGTGCGCTCGGCGATCCGGTGCTCGAGATCGGCCTCGAAACTTCCCAGGGATGCCACGCGCTCGGCCTCTGCCGCGAGCTCGGGCAGCTCTCCGTAGACGCGTGCCTCGAGCTCGGGTCGGAGCTGCTGGTACTCGAGCGCGATCTCGTCGCCCCAGGTCGCCCGCAAGTCGTCGAGCGAGAAGGCGCCGCCGCCGAGCACGAAGCCCGGGCTGGTGCTCGCGACGCCGAGGAGCGTGCGCTGGCCCGCCTCGCTCGCGCGCAGGACGGCGTCCGGTCTCAGCGGGTCGATCGCGACCAGCTCGCCTGGCTCGATCGGTTCGGCCTCCCAGAAGGTCTCGGCGAGATCGAAGTTGTGGTTCGCGTTGACCGGCCCGTCGACGTTGAGGGTGCCGCCAGCGGCCTCGGTGAGCTGCATCATTCGCCAGTCGGTCGGCGTGCCGATGATGGAGTTCTCGTACCAGATGTGATTCGCGGTTGTTCCGTTGTCGTCGGAGTCGGCCAGGTAGCGGACGCTGGGACTCTCACCGCCTACGGTCAGGCCCGCGAAATCCGCATTGACGATCACGTCGCTGGCGCCGACGGAGGCATCGAGCACCAGAGTCTCGATGAGCCTGAACTCCCACGTACTGGGTTTGAAGAAGTCGTCGAACTCGAGCGCGCTGAAGGTGCCTCCATCGACCATCTCGAGCGCGTCGTGTTCCAGGCGCCCATATCGGTCGGCGGAGAGGCGCACCTCGACGGCATCCTCGACCGAGATGTCCTGTGCGCCGGCGGGGAGGAAGAGTCCCAGCGAAGCGATGAGAGTCGTGATGACGGTCCGATAGAAAAGTCCGGTGCATCCAGGCATGAGTCACCTCCTACTTCCTCAAGCGGGAACCGGCGCCAAGAGCGGCAGTTCGCCCACCGGGCGAGGGCTGAAGCGCGACGGCGCACGCGCGTGTCGGGCGCCCGCGCTGGCCTCAGAAGTGCCGCTGGATCGAGACCTGGAAGTAGTCGTCGGTGCGCAGCGCTGCCAGCGGGTCGGTCGGCGGCAGCCCGCTGAAGCCGCGCAGCTCGGCCTCGATCACCCAGGAGCTGCCGAGGCGGCGGCTGGCCTCGATCAGGAACAGGTTGGCGTCGGACTCGCGGTCGAGGATCGCGCCGGCGAGGATCTGGGTGTCCTGGGTGTCATTGAAGGCCAGCCGCGATCCCACGAACAGGTCGTCCTGGAACGGCGACGGGCCGCGCTCGCCGCGCTCGTCCCACAGGTGCTCGACGACCGCGCCGAGGTCGATGTTCGAATCGAAGACGCCCCAGAAGGTGTACTCGAAGCCGGCCGTCGTGGCGGCGAAGCGGTCGAGCTGGCCGGAGCGCGAGATCGCCTCGAGCTTGAGCAGCCAGCTGCCGAACGTGCCCTGGAGGTCGAGGCCGGTCTGGTCGATCTGCTCGTAGAGAGGGAGGAGTGCAGAGCCAGGGGAGAGGCCTCCCCTGGCGACCCCTCCATTGGGCTCAGCCGGAGCCGCTTTCGAGGGTGCAAAGGTGGGGTCGAGGATCAGCCTGGGCTCGCGGCTGGTTCCCGAGAAGTGCGAGATCCCGATGTCCAACGGCCCGAGCACGTGCGACCAGCGCACGGCCCAGTCGAGGTGGGTGTCTTCGGCGGACGATTCGTAGATCGGGTCATCGGCCACCGGCAGCGGCGCGCGCAGGCGACCCTCGACGCCGGGGAAGGTCCGCTCGCGGAAGCCGGGAAGTGCGAAGACGTCGACGATCCCCCAGTCGCGAATCAGCGACAGCTTGACCATCGGCTGGCCGAGCTTGTCCTCGCCGTCCGGGTTCTCGATCAGGTCGGTCTGGTTGACGATGTCGACCAGGTGCTGTGATTCCGTGACGCCCCAGAATACCTTGCTGACTCCGATCAGCAGCTCCCAGGCGGGAGCCGAGCGTCGCCAGTAGAGCTCGCGCACGTCGAAGTGGGTGCGATCGGAGTCGACCGAGTCGATGCGCGCGAACGGTTTGAACAGGAAGCTCGAGTCGCCATCATCCGATTCGCGGTAGAGCTCGGGCTCGATCACCAGCGAGACCACGGCGTCGTCGCTCTGACCGGCGAAGCTCGGATCCTCGGCGAAGACGCGACCCTCGAGAGCCGCGTAGCCGCCGACCTCGATGGCCGCGGCGCCGGGGAGCGGAAGAAGAGATGACGCCGCGACCGCGAGCAGCTTGGCGAGGGAGGGCGCTCGGTCAGCGCGCTCGCGCGAGGGTCGCGCGATTGAAGTCGGCATCTTGGAGTCCGGTTCGGAAGGTGTAGGCGGTCCAGTCGAGGACGGTGCTCTTGCCGGTCTGATGGTTGACCATCTCCATCCGGTCGGGGCGCCAGTGCTTGTCGAGATACTGCTGGTAGCCGCTGTAGGTCAGCGTCTTGAGCGGGGCGTCCTTGCGATCGTGGAAGTCGACCTTCCACACGCGATACTCGTCCTGGTCGAGCCAGACGATCTGACGGGTGTACCCCGACTTGGGGTCGGTCGGGTACTGCTCGATGACGAACACGTCGCGGCCGTCGAGCTGGTCGTCACGCAGGTACTTGTAGGTGTACTCCTCGACCTCCTGGGAGGAGATGTCCTCGTAGGCGAACTCGCTGCCGACGAACGGTCCCGATTTGTTGCTCGACGAGATGCGCTTGACGCGCTTGAGCGCCGGCAGGTAGAGCCACTGGTCGTCGTCGCCGGTCTTGTGGCTGAAGGTGAGCAGGGCGGTGCCGTCGATGTCCTTCGGCGAGTCGAAGACCACCAAGCTCTTGTCGCCGTCGGTCTCCTGCTCGAGGGTGCTCGAGCTCAGACTGCGAACGCTCTGTTCGCCGTGACTGTTGCGGAGTGTCATCACCAGCTCGGCGGTGAAGTCGCTGAAGCCGAGGTCGCGGCGATCGCGCTCGCGGGCGATCTCCAGACCGCGCTCTTCGGGAGTGATGGCGGCGGATGGGGCCGGTGCAAGGAGCGCCACTGCCAGGGCCGTGACGGCGAAGGTCCTGAGGATCGGATGGTGGATCATGTCTGTCCCTCTCTTGGGCGTTTCGATCGTTGAGTTGGTTACTCGAATCAGGGCGTCGGCAGCGGGTCGGCTGCCGGCAGCGCCTCGGTGGCGGGCTCGGGCCGCTCGCGGTCGACCAGCAGCAGCAGGCCCGGCAGCATGAAGAAGTCGGCGATCAGGGCGAAACCGATCGTGATCGCCGCCAGCAGGCCCATGTCGGAGTTCTGCTTGAACGTCGACTGGGCGAGCACGGCGAACCCGGCCACCAGCACCGCCGAGGTCACCCACAGGGCGCGGCCGACCGACGAGAATGCGTAGCGGATCGCGTCGGGCGGGGAGAGGTCCTTCTCCCTGCGCGCCCGCAGGTACTTGATCAGGAAGTGGACCGAATCGTCGACCACGATGCCCATGGTCATCGCCGCCACCACCGAGACCGCGAAGCCGACCTTGCCGACCAGCAGGCTCCAGAGGCCGAACGCCATCGCCGCCGGGATCAGGTTGGGGATCAGGCTAAGCGCGCCGAGTCTCAGGTCACGCAGCGCGAAGACCAGGATCGCGGAGATCAGCAGGAACGCGAGGGCGGTGCCGATCACCATGCTGCGAATGTTGCGCTGGGTGATGCGCGAGAACATGACCGACGGTCCGGTCGCGTGGGCGTGCATCGACGGCGGTAGGTTGTCGGCCAGCCACGTCTCGGTGCGGTCGACCAACTGTAGGAAGCCGCGGGTCTCGCCACCGACCACTGTCACGATGACCCGGGTCGAGCTCTTGTCGACGTTGATGGTGTTGTTGAGATCGAGACCGTAGGGAAGAGACATCTCGAACAGCAGCAGGTACTGCGCCGCTAGATCGCGCTCCTGGGGCAGCGTGTAGAAGCCGGGATCGTCGCCGTGCATGTTCATGTTGAGACGGCGCATGGTGTCGGTGAGCGAGCTCACGTGGATCACCGTGTTCTGCTCCCGCATCCACTCGACGAAGCGGTCGAGGTTGCTGAGGTAGGCGGGCTCGCTGATGCCGCCGGGCTGGCCGCTGTCGAGAGACAGCTGCATCTGGTAGATACCGGTCAGGTTGGCCACCGTGAAGTCGGAATCGCGTCGGAACTGGATCGACTCGTCGAAGTATTTGATGAACTCGTCGCTCACCGTGTTGGTTGGCACGAGCGCGATCAGAACGACGGCGAGAGCGACGGTGCCGACCAGGATCGGCTTGCTGCGCGTGACCACCAGATCGCCGATGCGATCGAAGACGGTGCGCCCCGAATGCGCCGGGCGGGGCTTGACGCGCACCGGCAGGATGGCCATCAGGGCGGGCAGGAACGAGACCGACAGCACGAATGCGGCGCCGACGCCCATCGCGGTGATCGTGCCCAGCCGGTTGAGCGGTGGCGAGTCGCTGAAGTTCATGCTCAGGAAGCCGATCGCCGTGGTGACGCTGGTGATCAGCACCGGCACGAAGTTGATCCGCACGCTTTCGACCAGGGCGGCGCGCCTGGCGAGACCGTTGCGCATGCCTTCGAGCATGGTGACCAGGATGTGGATGCTGTCGGCGATCGCCATGGTCAGGATCATCGTCGGCGCGAGCGCCGAGACCGGCTCGAGCAGCATGTAGTTCCAACCGGCGATGCCCATCGCCGTTGCCGCTGACAGGCCGATGATCGACACCGTGGCGATGGTCGCCGAGATCGAGCGCAGCAGGATGATCATCGCGACGATCAAGATCAGGTACATCAATGGGATCAGTGTGGTCAGATCCCTGACGCCCGACTCGACGAAGGCGTTGTTGAGCATCGTCATGCCGGTCAGGCGGACCTCGAGGTGCGGGTTCTCCGCCTCGATCCGGGCCGCCAGGTCGCGGGCGGCCTGGACCGGCGCGTACAGCTCCGAAGGATCCTCGCCGGGAAGCTGGAGGACGACGTTGACACCGGCGACGGCGCCCGATTCGGAGATCAGCCGTCGATATAGCTCGGGCCGACTCATCGCCGTCTCGCGGATGAGCGCCAGCTCGGCGGCGCCGAGACCCTCCGCGCCCTCGATCAGGTCCTCGACGATCAGATCGTCGTCGATCCCGACCGAATGCTGGAAGTTGGTCACCGAGTCGACGCGGATCGAGTGGGGTATCTGCCAGGCGCCTTCGGTGAGATCCTCGAGCGCGGCCAGCGTGCGGTTCGTGAACACGTCGCCGTCGTCGGGGGCGACGACGAACAGCACGCTGTCGTTCTTGGTGTAGATGTTCTGGACCGCCTCGAACTCGGCCAACTCGGGGTTTCCGGGTCCGAAGAACACCCGGTAGTTCGTCGCCAGGGCCAGGTTCTTGGCGCCGAAGGCGGCGAATCCGACGGCGAGCAGCGCGATCGCGACGACCAGCCAGCGCCAGCGAATCAACCATTCCGTGTACTTGACGATGCTCTGCTCGAACTTGCTGTCCTTGCCCATGGTTCTATCTGCTCTCTCTTGGATTCAGTCGGTTATCGTTCGGTCGGACGCGTGGCGGCACCGGGGGAGTGGTGGTGGGAAGTGGCGTGAGGCGCGCGGCCGGTGGGGCGGCTCGCCTGGCGATGGGTGGGACGAGTGGTGGGAAGTGGATTGGATTTGAGACTCGTTCCGGTGCTGCCGCGTGTCGGACCCAAGGATCTGGTGGCTCGCACTCGCTCTGTCCTCTTCTTTGTGTGCTGAACTGGTGCAATCAATCTGACTCGATGCTCGTAAAACATGCATACTGGTTGGTATGTATTTACGCGTGAGTTGGGCGAGGGTTTCATTCGATGCGTTCCACTAGCTGACCGGAGTCTCGACCGGCCGTAGGCTGTCGAGGAACAGTTCGAAGCCGTAGACGGAGTCGTCGAAGACCGACTCGCTCTGAGAGTTCTTGGCCAGGCCGATCGTCCCTTCCATCGCCGCGACGAGGAAGGTGGCCGCCCGGTCAGCGTCGACGCTCGGGTTCACGGTCCCGGCGCGCTGGCCGCGGCGTAGGGCCTGACCGACGCCCTGCCGCCAGCTCCGGAGAGCCGATTGGATGCGTTGCCGGAAGCCCTCGTCGAGCGGGGACATCTCCTGAGCCAGGTTGTTGAGCGGGCAGCCGCAGGTAAAGGCCTGCTCTCCCCGTTGCTCGGGCGCGCCACGCAACATCGCTTTGATGGCCTCGAGCGGATCCTCGCTCGAAGTCAGCGGCGTGATCCAAGCTTCGTACATCATCGGCCCGATCAGATCATCGACCACTGCATAGCCGAGCTCGAGCTTGTTCTTGAAGTGATGGTAGAGCGCACCCTTGGTCACCCCGGTGCGCGCCAGGATCCGATCCAGACTCGCTGCCTGGAAGCCGTGGCGGTAGATCTCCTCGAACGCGGCCTGCAGCAGCGCTTCGCGAGTCTTGTCCGGGTTGCGGGTGGCGGTCATGTCGTCAGGCTCCGGCGGCTCGAGCCGCGCACAAAGGCTACAACATACCAACCGGTATGTCTATTCCACGGGGACACAATACGTAATTCTCCTCGAAAGGGAATCGGCATCGTGTCCCCTGCGGATCGTCCCAGCTCGACCCTTCGGCGCCAAGCGGCGAGTTCGGCATTGATCTGTCAGGGAACGGTCAGGGCCGTTGCTTGGCGGGCGGCTTTGGAGGATCCTAGAGGTGTGCGGCGCTTCTACCTGATCGCCCTGCTCCTGATCGGCAGTCTGCTTCTGGTTGGCTTCCTGGCCTGGCAGGCGCACCTGGCGGTGAGCTCACACCGAGAGACCGCAGAGAGCGTGCTGCGCGACTACGCCAACCTGGCGAGCGGTGAGTTCGTGCGGCGGACCCTGGTCGAGGTCGGCTACTACGGCTACTACCCGCTGGTCAGCGCGATCGCGGCGTGGCACAGCGATCACCCGCAGGAAGCCCTGACGAGCCTGGAGGATCTACCGCTCCCAGAGGACCGAGCCCAGGCCCGCGAGCTGGCGCGCTACGTCTTCCGATTCGACGCTGACGACGGAGCCCTGGAGACGTGGGGATCCGACGTGACGTCGGACGTGACAGGCGCGCTCCGGACCCGGCTGGCGTCTGCGGTGGCGGACGCTCCGACCGACGGCAGCTACGTCACCCTGTTCGAGCGCATCGGCGACAAGACGCACTCGTTCGTCTTCACGTTGGCCGACCCTGGGGCGGACCCGCCGCGCCGGTTGGTC
>JAJCXP010000186.1 GCA_029263375.1 Acidobacteriota bacterium
GCGCCCGAGAAGGTCCTCGATCTGGATGTCCCGGATCCGACTTACCGAGACGTGGCCGGAGAGGATCTCGTAGAGGCCGGGAATGATGCGTACCTCGATGCCGCCGCGCTCGCAGATCTCGACGATTCGTCGAACGGTGTCGGAGTTGGTCGCGGCAATCGTGATGATCACCTGCTCGACGTCGAGCTCGCCGGCCAGGCGGGGGATGTCGTCGGTGGTCCCGAGCACCTTGAGGCCCTGGATGACGGTGCCGCGCTTCTCGGGGTCGTCGTCGACGAAGCCCACCGGCTCGAGGTCACCACCGCGCCCGATCAGCTCCTTGACCGCCACGACTCCGGCGCTACCGGCGCCGGCGAGCAGCACGGGTGTGCGCTCTCGGCTCCGGCCCCGGTCTCCCGCGTGGCGCCGGCGCTCGAAGCGCTCATGGATCGAGCGCCTGAAGACCCGGAGTCCAAGGACGCCGGCGAAGGCGCAGAAGCTGTCGATCAGGATGATCGACATTGGAATCCGCCAAGATGTGTAGCTGTCGGGCAGCCCGAGGCGCAGGAGCAGCAGCGGGGTGGCGGAGTAGAGCCCGCCGCGCACGAAGGTCCGCACCTCGCTCATGCCGACGTAACGCCAGACGAACTGGTAGACGCCTGAGAAATGCAGGATCAGAAGCTGCAGGAGCACCACCACCGGCGCCTGGATCAGCGCTCGGTGCTGGTAGTCGGCAGGCACCTCGAAGTCGAAGCGCAGGAGGTAGGCGACGCCGAACGACGCGGTGAGAACCAGCAGGTCCAGGACCTGATGGAACTCACGCCGCAGGTGTCGCATCCAGAAAGGCCGACTCACAAACTCCTCCCACTCACTAGCCTAGCCCTCCGGTGCCGCGGCCTCTGCGAGATAGCTCACTACGGAACTTCCACCACTGTCCGCGGCGCAGGGCGCGCAGAGCCGCACGGCGCCGCAGATGCCGGCGATAGCGCGGCGAGGAGACCGCCACCAGCGTATGTCGGAGAAGGGCGTCCGCGTCGCTGTCGGGGTCCGGAGTTCGGTCTTCCGCGAGGGTTCGGCGCAGTTCCCCGAGCGCCTCGAGCTCGCGTCGGGAGGCCGAGCCCCCGAGGTGCGGGGTCGCAGGAGCCAACGGCCCGTGGTCGTCGAGATCCTGCAGGTCGGCGATCAGTCGGGTGATCGGATAGGCGGTCGGGCTCAGGCCGTGCTGGTCGAGGCCGTGCGCGATCGCGTGGGCGGCGAGCAGCTCGGGCTTGGGGAGCTCGAGGCCGGGAAGTCGGTCGGACGGACTCACCAGGCCGGCGGCGCGCAGATCCGACGCGGCCGCCGGACGACGCCCGCGGACCTCGAGCCCCGGGACAAAGAGGTGCAGCTCGACCTCGCCCAGTCGGGGGTCCGCCATCGGTGGCAGGTGATGGCCCTCTGCCGGGCCGGTTGGCGTAAGACCCTGGCTCGCGAGGACGTTCGCCAGTTCGTCTGCGCGATCCCGATCGACCAGCAGGTCGAGATCGAGTAGCGGCCGTCCGCCCCACGAGGCGATGCCGGACTCGAGCAGGGCGATCCCCTTGAGCGCGATCACCGAGGTGCCGATCTCGACCGCTACCGCCGTCACCCGGTCGAGCAGGAGCCGGAGCAGCAGCGTACGCGCGGCCAGGGCCTCCTTCGAGCGCTGGAACGTGGCGACCACCTCGGGTGGGAGATCGCGGCCCAGGTCATCAGCGGTCTGCCGGCCGGCGATGCGCTCGCGCAGCCCGAGAGCGATCGCCCAGTCCCGAACCCTTTCGGGGCGCTCGAGCGGGATCTCGCGACCCGGCGGCGGCCCGAATGCGCGGCTGAGCGTCCACTCGAGCTCGGGCGTGCGCGCGAGTCGGGGCGGCCTGAATCGGAAGCTCTCGGCGCGCATCAGTCGACCCTCGATGCCGCCACCAGCCGTACCGTGGCGCTGATCCTTTCGAGCTCCGAGTCGGTCAGCGAGGAGCCGCTCGGCAGACAGAGGCCGCGACTGAAGAGCTTCTCGGAGACCTGCCCACCGAGCGTCCGGCAGTCGGCGAATACGGGCTGCATGTGCATCGGCTTCCAGAGTGGGCGCGCTTCGATGTTCTTGATCTCGAGTGCCATGCGCACCGCCTCGCGATCGGCGCCGAAGCGTTCGGGGTCGATCGTCACGCAGGTCAGCCAGCGATTCGCACGACCGTAGCTCGCCTCGGGCATGATCTCGAGGCCGGGGAGATCGCCGAGCAGTTCGGCATAGCGCTGGGCGTTGCGCCGCCGAGCCGCGACCCGATCATCGAGCACCCGCAGCTGACCGCGGCCGACCGCGGCGAGTAGGTTCGACAGCCGGTAGTTGTAGCCGATCGTGGAGTGCTCGTAGTGGGGCGCCGGATCTCGAGCCTGGGTCGCGAGGTGGCGGGCGCGTTCGATCCCCGCACCGTCGTGGGACACCAGCGCGCCGCCACCCGAGGTGGTGATGATCTTGTTGCCGTTGAACGAGAAGATGCCGAAGCGGCCGAATCCTCCCGCCGGCCGGCCGCGGTAGGTCGCGCCCAACGCCTCGGCCGCGTCCTCGACCAGAGGCACCTGATACTCGTCGCAGATGGCCGACAGGGCGTCGTAGTCAGCGCACTGGCCGTACAGGTCGACCGCGATCACCGCTCGCGGCAGCCGGCCCCGGGCCGCGGCAGCCGCCAGCTCCTCGCGCACGAGCTCGGGATCGAGCGCCCAGGTCGCCGGGTCGGCGTCGACGAACACCGGACGGCCGCCCTGGTAGACGATCGCGTTGGCGCTGGCGGCGAAGGTCAGGTTGGCGCACAGGACCTCGTCGTCAGGCCCGACGTCGAGCAGGCGGAGCGCCAGATGCAGGGCTGCGGTGCCGGACGACAGCGCGGCCACGTGGGGCACGTCGACGGTCGCCGCCAGCTCCTGTTCGAAGGCGTCGAGATGCGAGCCGACAGGCGCGATCCAGTTCGAGGCCACCGCGTCCTGCAGGAGCTCCATCTCCTCGCCACCCAGATGCGGCGGCGAGAGATAGATCCGATCCTCGGTCGGGCGGCTCATCGCGCGGGCACTCCCATGACGGTCGCACCGGGCGCGACATCGCGAACCACGACGGCGCCCGCGCCGACGGTGGCCCAGTCGCCGATCGACACGCCAGGAGTGACGACACTGCCGATGCCGATCAGTGCTCCGTCGCCTACCGTGACGCCACCCGCGAGGCGCGCTCCGGGCGCCACATGGACGAAGTCTCGCAGCGTGCAGTCATGATCGACCGAGGCGCTCGTGTTGACAATCGAGTGGCGCCCGATCGAGACGTCGGGTTGGATAACGACGCCGGCGAATACGACGCTGCCGGCTCCCAGTCGGACGCTGGTGTGAACGATCGCCGAAGGGTGCGCGACGCTCGTCCACTCGAGGCCCAGGTCGGCGAGGTCTCGAACCTGATCGCGGCGTGCGCGGTTGTCGCCGACGGCGAGCAGCGCGTGCCGGAGCGCCAGGCGGCGTAGTTCGTCGGTCGATCCGATCACCTCGGCGCCCAGCACGGTCTCGCCCCGACGGTCAGGATCCTGGTCGATCAGGAACGCGATCGGGAATCCGGCCGCCTGGAGGGTGGCGACGACGACCTTGCCGTGTCCGCCCGCGCCGATCACCGCGACCGGACCTCTCATGTCGAATCTCCCGAGGCGCCGCGAAACTTCGGCATGGTGGCGTGTCCGGCGGCGGTGACGCCCTCGCCGGTAACGATCTTGCGACAGGTCGTCGCCAGGATCCCGAGGTCGAGAGCCAGGCTGACGCGGTCTACGTACCAGACGTCGAGCTCCAGGCGCCGCGGCCAGGAGATGGCGTTGCGACCGTTGATCTGCGCCCAGCCGGTGATCCCCGGACGGACCTGGTGACGGCGCGCCTGCTCCCGGTCGTAGCGCTCCAGGTACTCCTCGAGCAGCGGTCTCGGCCCGACCAGGCTCATGTCGCCGCGCAGGACGTTGATCAGCTCGGGCAGCTCGTCGAGCGACCAGCGCCGGAGAGCCCTGCCGAACCGGGTCAATCTCTGTTCGTCGGGGAGCGGCTCGCCGCGCTCGTCGGTCGCGCCGGTCATAGTCCGGAACTTGAGCAGCGTGAAGGGCTTGCCGTCTCGGCCGGGGCGCCGCTGGCGGTAGAGCACCGGCCGGCCCAGTCGCATCCGGACCAGGAGCGCGACCGTGAGCAGCAAAGGCAGGCCGATCAACAGGGCGATCGACGACAGCGTCAGGTCGAGCGCGCGCTTGCCGAATCGGCGATAGGGGCTGCGCCCCGGAGCGGGCTCGACCTCGGAGGCCTCGTCGAGCAGTCGCCGGTACTCGGTCGCGAACGCATCCCAGACCCGCTCGCGGCCGTAGCGCTCCGCCACCCGATGCCGGGCGGCGCGGCCGTGGAGCCGCCTCAGCTCGGGCTCCTCCAGATAGCCGAGGAGCGAGCTCGCCAGGCCCTCGACGTCGCCGGCGTCCACCAGGGTTCCGGAAACACCGTGCTCGACAGCGTCGACCGTGCCGGTCACGCGGTAGCCTACGGTCGGCACCCCGGCGGCGGCCGCTTCGAGGGGGGCGTTGGGCAACCCCTCGCGCTTGGACGGGAAGGCCAGCACGTCCATCAGTGAGTAGTAGGGCGCCGGGTCGTCGACCTGACCGAGATCGAGTACCCGCGGGTGGTCGGCGATCCAGCGACCGGTCGCGGCGGACACCGGATCGCCCGGCTCGGCGCCGCCGATGAGCAGCAGGTGGCTGCCAGGCAGGGCGCGTTCGGTGCTCTCGAAGATTGTTCGCAGGTCTTCGATGCCTTTGTCGTGAGTGATGCGCCCGACGAACCCGATCACCGGCCCACCGTAGAGGCCGAGCTCGGTGCGCAGCCCTTCGGTGCTCGCGGCCGACACCTCTGCGAATCGCTCGACGTCGACGCCGTTCGAAGAACCGGCGGCAGGGACGATCATCTTCTCCGGAGCGCACAGATCGAGCTCCAGGCAGCGTCGCCGCAGGCTCTCGCTGACGCACAGGACTCGGTGGACCGACGCGCAGGCGAGCCGTTCGGCCGCCGTGAGGACGCGGCGGCGCCAGCCGGTGGCGGTCTCGAGTCGCAGGCCCCGTAGGGTGTAGATCCGTACCGGCACTCCGGCCAGGCGCGCCGCGAGCGCGCCGAGCAGGCCGGCCTTGGGGGTGCTGGCGTTGACGACGTCGGGTCGAATCCGACGCATCTCGCGCACCAGACGCACCAGCGACAGCAGGTCGCGAAACGGTGCGATCTCGCGTGCCATCGGTACTCGGCGGACCTCGTAGCTCGCGTCCTCCGGAGCGGCGGGCTCGTCGACGGTCGAGGTAATCACCGTTACCTCGAAGCCGCGCTGCTGCATCCATTCGATCTGGCCACGCAGCAGCAGGCGCGCGGTCATGGGGTGGGTGACCAGATAGAGGAGCCTGGGCTGACGGGGGTTCACGAGGCCAGCCTCCGGGCGTAGGCAGCCGCCCACTCTTCGAGCCAGATCGGCGGCTCGAGCAGCTTGCCGAGCTCGCGCGGCATGTCGTTGCGAACCGGCAGCCGCGACAACTGGTGCCGATCGAAGCGCTGCGAACGGTTGCGGCGCCCGCCCCCGACCACCGCGCTGTCGTACACCTCGGCGACCAGCTCCTTGACCGCCGGCGACCAGAGGGCGCGTGGATAGCAGAACGAGCTGACCGGTGCGTTCCCGCGCTGTTCCAGGATTCGGCGCGATTCGATCAGCTCGTCGCGACAGGCGCTCGCGCTGAGCCCGCGCAGGTCTGGGTGGGTCGAGGTATGCGAGCCGACAGTTCCGAGCTCGGAGTCGGCGATCTCCCGCACCTGCTCCCAGCTCATCGCCGGCAGGCCTTCGGCTCCGGTCAGGGGCGCCGGAGCGGTGCCGTTCACGAAGCCACTGGGAACGTAGAGCGTGACCGGTAGCGTGTGCGCCTGTAGAAGCGGCCACGCGACCTCGAAGAAGTTGCGGTACGCGTCGTCGAACGTGATGACGATGCTGTGCTGATCGCCGTCGGCGCCGGCGTCGAGCTGTTCGAGCGCACGCTCCAGCGAGACCACTCGTCCGGTTTCCGCCAGCCTTTCCATCTGCTCGCGGAACACATCCAGCGGCAGGTCCACGGGCGCCGCGGTGCCGGCGCCGACCAGGTGGTAGGCGAGCAGTGTGACGCCGCCTTGGCTGGCCGGCAGCGCGCCGCCAAGAGCGCGCAGCGCCCTGCGCCCGAGCTCTTCTATCGCTGCGCCCATTTCCGGATCTCTGTCGTGGGTGGAGAGTGAAGCTCGGCGTCGAGCGCCGTCGGTCGACGAATCGCCGTCGGCGTAGGCATGAGCATAGGCCTCGGAGTGGACTCCGGTCGTCGTCGGTAGGCCAACAGGGCGGTCGAGCAGAGCAGCAGGAAGACGAAAGCAAACAGCGGGCTGCGCTGGCGGGCGATGATCCCGAGGTTGCCGAAGGTCAGGCCGATCATCATCGTGTAGCCGAACAGGAACGGCACGGCAAACTGGAGTAGCCGGTTGCGTCGCCAGTTGACGAGGCCGACGCGGAGATCCCGGCGGCGTCGCCAGAGGATCCACCAGAGGAGCGCGACCTCGACGGCAGACAGCGCGGCCATCGCGTTGTGCACGTCCCAGGGCAGCGGCCGCAGCCAGATGTTCACGAACGCCATCGGCAGGGCGGTGACACCCGACGGAACGGCCCCGAGGCTGCTGCCACCGAGCAGGGTCTGCTGAGCGCGGTAGGAAACGAACTCCTGAACGCCCTCGAGGTCGGCATCGATCAGGCCGAACTCTGAGCTCAGGCCGCGGAACGTCACCATCAGCACCGCCGCGAGCACCGCCGCCTGGACCAGCTGCCCGGGTGTCATCCGGCGTCGCGATCCGAACCAGAGACCGATCCCGGTGGCGGCCACCAGCGCCAGCGCGACATGCGGCCGGATGGAGAAGGCGACTCCCAGGCCGGCCAGAAACGGCAACCAGCGCATGCGGTCGCCGTTGCCGGCGAAGCCGTAGAGGACCAGGCCGATGCCGAACACGATGACCGATTCCTTGCCGACGCTCGCCGGCCAGAACCAGAGCGACGGCCAGAGCCAGGCCAGGGTTGCGAAGGCGACCGCGGTCCGTCGATCGGAGAGGCGCAAGACAGCCAGCGCCATCAGGACCAGGCCCGCGAATGACAGCAGGCTGAAGAACAGGAACTCACCCCGCATCGTCGGCCCGATCACCGACAGCACGACGCCCGACAGGTTGCGGATCGCCGACGTGCCCCACCACGAGCGCGGCCCGCCCAGCCACTGCTCGGCGGAGAACACGCCGAAATCGAGCTGCCACACGCGTTGCGCCAGGATCCAGCCCGAAGCGTAGTAGCCGCTGGCGTCGCCGACGCCGTCGTAGAGTCGCTCCAGGACCTCGTAGCGGGCGGTGCTGCCGACCAGTCGAAGCGCCACCGCGCCCACGAACAGTCGCTGTGGAAACGGAAAGCCGGGTCGGCCGCCGATCGCGGCGGCGGCGATCAGCGCCGCGGCGCCGATGACGAGAAAGCCGAGGAGGTTCCAGGTCATCGGCTCAGAAGACCTCCAGATCGCCGATCGAGAGCTGCCAACGGTCGCCCGCCAGCTCGGCGACCCCCAGGCGACTCGTCTCGAGCGGTCGGATCATCAGCGATGGGCCCGACGGGAGGCGCCGGAACCCGGTCGCTCCGAGCGTGCTGGCCTCGCAGGAGCCGGGAGGTGCGGCGGCCGCGAGATAGTCGACGTCCGCTTCCGCCCGCAACCGCTCGATCAGGCCCTCGAACAGACTCGGACGATTCGCGGGGTCGCCGGCGCTCAGGAGCTCGCTGATCAGGAGCTCGCGCATCGAGCGACGCATCCGGGTGCGGACCACGATCGCCATCAGATCGTCGCCATCGGCCGCCCACAGGCTCCGGTATTCGATGCCCGGGATGTCGAGGTAGCGCCAGCGCAGGTAGTCGGCATCACGGGGGGTGTAGAGGCGCGACTGCCAGTGCTGGTCGTATCCCGACAGAAGTTCCCCGAATCGAGGCCAGGCCAGCAGCCGGTCGACGCCGGGCAGTTTGCCGAGATCGGCCGCCGCGCGCTCCTGACTGGGGCGCAGAGCGGCGCCGGCCATGCGCAGGGGCTTCACCGCACGCACCAGAATCGACGGCTTCAGAGCCTGACGCCAGCCGAGCTTGCGGTAGCCTGCGCCGCTGCGCTTGTTCGGCGTGTTGAACACGAACTCACATCCCTCTTCGGCGAGGTGGTCGAGGGCCTGGCGCGTGAGCTGCCAGAAGATGCCGCGCCGTTGCCAGTCGGGATGGGTCGCGGTGTCGACCGCGCGCACCGCGGCGAGCAGCCGGTCGCCCTGGCGCCAGCGCCAACGCAGGAACGTGCGCAGACCGACGATCCGATCGCCGGCGAGGGCGACCCACGCCGGCGAGGCCCCGAACGGATTGGCGTCGTGCTTCCAGCTCCAGAACTCGGGCGTCCGGGGCGTAGAGCCGGTCCCGAGAGCGATCTCCTGGAGCTCCAGGACGGCCTCGCGGTCGTCGTCGGTCATCGCTCGATAGACGAACTCGCTGCTCATCGCGCGAGCACCTCCAGGTAGAGCGCTTCCAGCCGTCGCTGCATGGCCTCGGAGGAGTAGCGCTCCGTGACCCTGGCGAGCGCCGCCCGTCCGAGCCGGTCGCTGAGCGCGGGAGTCCCGAGCAACTCGATCGTGGCCCGAGACAGCGCCTCGGCGTCGGGCTGCTCGATGAGAATCCCAGAGTTGCCGTTCTCGATCGCCTCCGGGATGCCACCGACCGCGGTTGCGACGACCGGCACCGACGCTGCCATCGCCTCGAGGACCACCAGCGGCAGCCCCTCGAACTTCGACGACACCAACATGACGTCGAACGCCCATAGCGCCGGTCGTACGTCGTCGAGCAGGCCGGTGAAGTGCACCGCGCCGTCCAGGCCGAGCTCGTGCGCGCGGCGCTCGAGCCGCTCGCGCTCGGGGCCGTCGCCGACCAGCACGAAACGGCACTCCGGAAGGCTCTGGCGCACGAGCGCTGCGGTCTCGAGCCACAGGCCGAGCCGCTTCTCCGGTCTGAATACGGCGATCTGCCCGACCACCGGGGCATCGGAGGCGATGTCGAGTCGCGCCCGGAAGCTCTGAGCCGCCGCGGGGTCGGCGCCGAGCTCACCGACCGGCACGCCGTTGGGCACCACTCGCACCGGAACGCGGTCTCCGAGATGCCGATCGATCGACTGGGCGACGGCGCTCGAGACCGCGATCACCTGCCGCTGCATCTTCCAGGTCGCCCGGTTGGCCCAGCGGCTCATCGGGTGGTGCCGTTCGTGCAAATTGTGCTCGGTGTAGACGACTGGCACCCGGGCGCGATGCCCGGCCAGACGCGCGACCGTGGCGCTCAGTGGCAGGTGAGCGTGAATCAGGTCGATCCGGCGCTCCCGCACCAGTCGGGTCAACCGTCCGGCCGCCAACGCCATGCCGCCGGGCCCCGAGGCCCGCAGCAGGCTGACGTCGCCGCCCAGGTCGCGCAGGGTCTCCGCCAGCGCTCCCTTGTGTTCGAGGAAGTAGGCGAAGTGGAGGCGGAACCGCTCACGGTCGACCTGGCGCTGGGCGTGCTCGAGCAGGCGCTCGGCGCCGCCGCGTCCGAGACCCTTGATCACGTGCAGAACGCGAATCGGAGCGTTCGCGGTCACTGTTCCGCTCCCACACTGGGGGTCGGTAGGACCTCGCGATACAGCTGCTCGTAGGCGGTCGCGGCGGCCTCGATGGACAACCGCTCGCGTCCGAACGCGCACGCTCCGGCGGCCCCCATCGCCTCGCGGCGGTGGTGGTCAGTGAGTAGATCGAACAGGGCGCCGCTCAGAGCGGTCTCGTCGCCGGGTGCGACCAGGATCCCGGTGGTGCCGTCGATCACCGCTTCGTCGGTCGCACCGGCGCGGGTCGCGACCACCGGCCGTCCCGCTCCGGCGGCCTCCTGGACGATGCCGGGAACGCCTTCGGTGTCGCTGGACAGGGCCACCAGGTCGCAGGCACCCAGCAGGTCGGCGACATCGTCGCGCTCGCCCAGGAAGGTCACGCTCGGCGCGATTCCCAGCTCGAGTGCCTGCCGTTTCAAACCCGCCGCGAGCGGCCCGGCGCCGGCGATCCAGAGGATCGCGTCCGGCCGGCGCTCGAGGCCGCCGGCGAACGCGCGCAGCAGACGGTCGACCCGCTTCTCGCGGCTCAATCTACCGGCGAACAAGATGACCGGTGCCGCCTCGCCAGTCGCGAGCGAGGCGCGCACCTCGATGCGGCTCGCGGTCGCGGTCAGGCGCTCGAAGTCGAGACCGCCCGGAATGCAGCGAACGGCCCGGGCGTTCGGACAGCTGCGCTCGAGATCGGGGATGAAGCGTTGGGCGACGGTCGCGACCGCGGTCACCCGCGGGAAGACCCAGCGCGAGTAGACCCAACGGTGGCGGCGGCTGCGGAACCAGGTGCCAGGCTCGCCGATGTTGCGGTAGATCAGAGCCGGTCGGCGCGCTGATCCGCCGGCGCCGAGCGCGGCGTAGGCGAGAGTCTTGCCGCCACTGACCTGGAGCACGTCGACCTGGGCCCGGTCGAGCGCCGACCGCAGGCGATGGGCCGTGGTCGGATCCCAGCCCGCGACCCGCTCGATGCCCGTGCGCTCGTGGCCATTCAGGCATATCTCGTCTTCGCCGACGGGCAGGCCGTCGCCGTTGTCCGGAGGGTAGAGGTAGATCTCGAGCGGCTTTTGGCCGCGCCGGCGCAGCTCGTCGGCGAGCCGGCGCGAGAAGATCTCACCGCCGCGCCGCTGTCGCCGCGGGTTGAGCAGCGCGACCCTCACGCGGCCTCCGCGACGCGCCGGTAGAGGTCGAGCAGCTGCGGTACGGTCGAGCGGATGTCGTAGCGGTCGACGAACGCACGACGGTTCGCTGCGCCCAGATCGTTTCGGAGCGACGGATTGCCGGCCAGCCGGCCGAGCGCCGATGCCAGCCCGCTCACCGAGTCGCGCTCGAACAGCAGGGCACCGTTGCCGTCCGGGAAGATCTCGCGGATCGGCGCGATGTCTGAGGCGGCCACCGGCAGTCCGGCCGCCATCGCCTCGAGCACCGCTCCGGGGAAGCCCTCGAGCCGCGATGGGAAGGCGAAGATGTCGGTCGCTGCGAGCAGCTCGGGCACGTCTTCGATATGACCGGCGAGCGACACGCTCGCGCCGAGGTCGTTCCGGGCGACGAACTCCGAGAGCTCGGCCGAGCATGGACCGTGGCTGCCCGCGATGATCAACCGTGCCGGTCGGCCAGCGCGGTGGAGCTGGAGCAGGGCCTCGAGCAGGACGATCTGGGCCTTGTGAAAGGTCTGGCGCCCAACGTTGACGATCAGAAGCTCATCGTCGGCGACCTGCCAGCGCCGTCGTGCGGCCGCTCGCCGCTCGGCGCTGGGCTCGGCGAAGCGACCGACGTCGCGGCCGCGGCGTACGACCGAAATTGCATCCGAGGTGAGGCCCAGCCTCGCCACCGCCGAGTCCTTGACGGCCTGGGAAACCGCCTGAAAATGCGCCGTCAGCCGGCGCCCGGTCCAGCCGTCGATCGCTTGCAGCACCCTGAATCGCCAGCGCGCGACCCTGGGGTCAGTGAAGCGCAAGGGCTCGTAGCTCAGGTTGACCAGGCTGCTGACTACCGGGATTCCTGTGCCCCAGGCGGCCAACCGGCCGAGCACGTCTGAATAGAACAGGGTCGTGTGCAGGACATCGGGTCGCCACTCGTGCAGCCGTCGGCGTAGCCGAGCGCACCGGCGTGGCCAGCTGCCCGGCGGAATCGCCTCGAGCTCGACGCCGGTCTCCCGCACGAGGTGTGCGAATCCTTCAACCGGCTCGGCGAGAACGAAGATCCGGCTCTCGACGCCGGCCGCGATCAGATGCGGCAGGGTCTCGGCCAGCGAGCGCTCGGAGCCGCCGGCTCCGAGGCTGTCTATCAGGTAGGCGACGCGGGCGCAGCTCATTCCCAGCTCCGGTCGGTCTGGACATTCTCGCCGACGGGGAGAGAATGGGGCGGATGAGCGAACGATCGTGCCGTGCCGGCTACGCCGAGCGCCGGGCTCTCTTCGAGAAGCACTTCGATGCCGAGAGCCGACGCCTGGTCTACGTCGGGGCCGCGGCCGATGCGGACTTTTGGGATGAGCGCTGGAGCGACGGCGAACCGGTCCGCTACGGCAAGACCGTTCCTCGACGGAGCCTGGTGGTACGCGAGACCACCCGCCTGCTCGAGCCCGGCAGCCTGATCGTCGAAGGTGGCTGCGGCCTCGCGGTCGACAGCTGGCACCTGCATCAGCTCGGCTACCGCGCGGTGGCGCTCGACTACGCCCAGCGGACGCTGGCGCGGGTAGTGCGCAGCGCGCCCGAGGTGCGACCGCTCGCCGGCGACGTCGGCCGGTTGCCGTTCGCTACCGGCGCGGTCGACGGCTACTGGTCGCTGGGCGTCATCGAGCACTTCTACGACGGCTACTCCGCGATCCGCGACGAGATGCGGCGCGTCATCCGACCGGGCGGCTACCTTTTTCTGACCTTTCCGGTGATGAGCCGGCTCCGGCGGAGCAAGTCCCGGCTGGGCCTCTACCCGGCGTGGGCGCCGTCGGCCGGGCAGCGCGAACGTTTCTACCAATTCGCCCTGGTCGCCGACCGGGTCCAGCGCGATTTCACCAGCTGCGGCTTCGAGCTCGAGCGAGCGCGACCGTTCCTGGGCGTCAGTGGGTTGTGCGAGGAACTGGGTGCCGGCGGTCGCTGGCTGAACCGACGCCTCGGCGGCCGGAGCCGTCCGGTGCGCTGGGCGCGCGCTGGCCTCGACGCCCTGACGCGTCCGTTCAGCAACCATGTTCAGCTCCTGGTTCTTCATCGCTCAGCCGATTGATCCTGTCGAGCGGCGCAGGAGCGCCCACGACTCGCTCGCGAGCAGCCGGGTGAAGATCGCGAATCCGATCAGAATCGAGACCGCGCCGGCAACCAGCTCCGGTAGCGGAGACAGGTCGGTGGTCCAGAGCAGCACGGCCGGAGCCGCCGCCGAAGCGACCACCGCCAACGCCATCCGACCGAAGACCCCGATCAGCTCGCGCGCCGGCAGCGCGATCAAGCGCGTCGCCATCACGAACTGGATCGGACTGGTCGCGACCACCGCCGCGAGGTAGCCCCACGCGACTCCATCGATGCCCCAGCGCAGGCCGATCACGATGCCGACACTGTTCGCGGCCAGTGCGACCAGCGTCCATTTGAGACTCAGGTCGGCGCGGCCCAGGGCGTTGAACAGCGGTGGCGACAGACTCATGCCGATCTGCACCAGGGCGACCGCCGAGAGGATCTGAAACGGCACCACCGCCGGCTGCCACTGGTCGCCGAGCAGCAGAGGGATGGCCGTCGGGCTCAGAAAGAGCGCCAGCAGCGGCAGCGGGGTGGCCACCAGCAGCGAGACGCGGAGCGCCGAAAGGTAGACCCTTCGGCAGCGTGCGAGGTCGTCCTGGATTGACGCGAAGGCCGGGAAGCCGACGCTCGCGATCGGCCGCGCCACCTGCTGGAGCGGCATCAGGACGCCCTGGTAGGCGACCGCGTAGAAGCCTAGCGACGCCGAGCCCAGGAATCGCCCGATCAGCAGATTGTCGAGATTCCGGTTGAGGAAGTTGACCAGCCGCGTGCCGACGATCGACCGGCTGTAGCCCCACATCTCGACCAGTTTGCGCCACGAGGCGGAGCGGCGCGGCTGCCAGTCGCTGAAACTCATGTAGAGCACTGAGCCGGCGGCGCTGCGTACCAGCTGCTCCGCAACCAGTGCCCACACCCCGGCGCCCCGCAGAGCGAGCGCGATGCCGACCGCACCCCCCAGGGCGACGCCGACCAGACGGCGCATGCCGATAAGTCGGAACGAGAGCTCGCGCTCGTAGAGGTAGCGGTAGATATTCTCCGGGAAGCCGAGGATGAAGCCCAGGCCCAGGACCCGGACGACCGGCACCACTTCGGAACTGTTGTAGAACGCGCCGGCGAGCGGCGCTCCGACGTAGAACAGCGCGCTCAATCCGACCGCGATCGCGCCCGCGGCCCAGAACGCGGTCGACTTGTGTCCTTCGCTGAGCTCCGCGCGCTGGACCAGGCCGGGCCCCAGCCCGAGGTCGGCCAGCTGACTGCAGAAGGCGGTGAAGACCACGGCCATCGCCACCAGGCCGAAGTGGCTCGGCGCCAGCAACCGCGCCAGGATCAGCCGCAGGATGACCTGCAGGGCCTGGCCCGCCAGTTGGCCGCCGCCCAGCCACAGGACACCCGAGGCGGATCTGGCGAGCAACGACTGAGCTGGAGGGCTCAGGGGCGTGAGGGGCTTGCCGAAGGCGAGTCCTGGCCTTCGACGATCTGGGTGACGACGGAAGCGCCGGCGAGGGCGCTGGCGGGCGCCACCCAGCCCGGCAGGAGAGCCACCACGCAAGCGCGACAGTACTCGTCCGCTCGAATGACGTCCCGGTTGTCGATGCGGGTGACGATGCCGTCGCAGAGCCAGTGGTAGACACGGTCACCGTACTGCTCCTCATGGGTTTCCCCGACGGTCAAGTTCTCGGACCAGCCGTGCTCGAACTCGTCAAGCTCGGTGTCGCAATCGTCGGTGTCGCGAACCTGGACCAGCCTCATGGGAGATCGGGCGATGCGCTCGCCGCCGCTTTCGTGGACGGCGACGAAGTACTCGGCGAACTCGTGCTCCTGTTCCTCGAGCAGCTCCTCGAGCCAGTCACGGTCTCGATCCTGCACCCAGTCACGCTCGCGGAGTACCTCCCACCAGTCATCGTCGAGCTGCGTCTGCTCGCGATCTTCGGGTTTCGGAAATACCGTCCAGTAGTTACCGTCTCCGGTGGAATGGAACTGGTTGTAGTAGAACGTGCCCTCTGGATTCAGGCGGCGAAAGTAGAGGCGAACGGTGCTGCCGCCCACTTCGGGGGCGACCGCCGCCTCGATCGCGGCGTTCCGTTCGTTGGGCAGGCAGACGATTTCGTCCACCTCGATACGAGGCGTCTGGGCGGCGACAGCCACCGGCAGCAGAGCCCCCAGGAGAGCCAGGGCGAAGCGCGACTTCATGAGATGTAGTTCCTCCAGCCAGCCTGCCGGGGGCACGCGACGCCGACTCCGGCAGAGCTCGTCATTTGCACGGACTTCACTTGCACTTGCACGTAGGTCATCCGGCACTCTCCACGTCGAGGATGCGCCGGACGTACTTGCGTACCTCTCGATTCTGCTCCAGAGACGGCAGGGCGCGTTTCAGCACGCTGGCCGCCTGATCCATGCGATCGGTCTCGAACAGTGCGACCGACAGGTAGAAGAGTTGGTCGGGACGCTCGTCGATCGGGCCGCCCGCGCGATCGTAGAGCTCGACCGCGTCTTCGAAAGAGCCGCAGCGCGACGCCAGGGCGCCGGCGATCCTCTGCGGCTCTGACCACGCTGGGTGCCGGTCCGCGATCGCTCGTGCCTGTTCGAAGCCACCGCACATCTTGCGGGTCGAAGCGTTGTCCATGGCCAGGCGGTCGAGGCGACTGACCGCGGCCAACTCCTCGGCGCT
Source organism: Acidobacteriota bacterium (assembly GCA_029263375.1). GTDB lineage: Bacteria > Acidobacteriota > Thermoanaerobaculia > Multivoradales > JAHEKO01 > JAHEKO01. The sequence goes on from JAJCXP010000186.1 coordinate 15,594, forward strand.
CGGGGAGCTGCTCGGTGGTGAGGTCTCGGGCGTGATCGGCGCCTGCGCACAGCTACCGTCGCCGTCCCAGGAGATGCAGAGGCGCGGACGGGCGACCGCGCCCTCGGCGCCGGTCGGCGCACTGGCCACCTGCGCGACCGGCAGCCGCGTCGGTCCCAGAGCGGCCGGCAGCGAAGCAGCGCTCCGGTCGAGCGCCGCGCGTACTTCGACCTGTAGGCGCGCCGCCGTGTAGGCCGCGAACCTCCGCTCGAGATCGAGCAGCCGATGGTAGCTGTCCGCGAACCCCTCGTCGTCACCGAGCGAGCTCTGGGCGAGTGCCAGGTGAGTCAGCGCCTGCGCCAGCCGTTCGGGGCGTGCGAGCAGACCGAAGGCCGCGATCCGCAGCTCCTCGGTCGCGCCCGCGTGATCGCCGAGACGGTAGAGGCGGATGCCGTCCTCGAGTCGCTGGGCGTAGAACGGGTCGATCTCCTCGGCGCCCGCCGCGAGCGGCATCATCAGCGACACCATCAGTAGGAAGGCCGCGGTCGTGAGAGCCGCCTTGAAAGCTCGGTTCAGATGCTGGGCGCTCACGCCGCTCCTCGTGCCTGGTCGGGCTCGTCGGTGTAGGTTTCGTACGAATAGTAGCGCCGGCTGTAGGTGTCTCCCGCCAGCGGCCGGAACCGGTTGAGCACCGCGCCGAGCAGGCGGACTCCCGCCTGGCGCAGCCGATCGGCGCAGCCCTCGGCGTCTTCGTGAACGGTCTTGTTGGCGCGCAGGCAGAGGATCATGCCGTCGCACAGAGCGCCGATGACCACGGCGTCGGTGACCACCAGCGCTGGCGGCGTGTCGACAACCACCGTGTCGAAGTCACGCGTCGCCCGCGCCAGGAACTCGGCCATCCGTGCCGACGCCAGGAGCTCGGAGGGGTTGGGCGGGTGGGGTCCGGAAGGGCATAGCGACAGGTTGTCGACACCCGTGGTGAGATAGAGCGTTGCCGGGTCGACGCCGCCGGCCAGGGCGTGAACCAGCCCGGACGAGTTGTCGCGCTCGAAGATCTGGTGCAGGCGCGGTCGGCGCAGATCGCCGTCCACCAGCAGGGTGCGGCGACCGAGCTGAGCCATCACCACCGCGAGGTTGACCGCGGTGGCGGTCTTGCCGTCGCCCGACTCAGGCGACGTCACGGCCAACACCCGCAACTCGTCGGCGCTCGACAGCATCAGAGCGGTTCGCAGCGAGCGATACGCCTCGGACACCGCCGACCGGGGGCTGGTCTCGGGCAGCAGCTCGACCTTCGGCGGCGCGTCTGCCGAAGCGATCCGCGCGACCCGGTCACTCGCTTCGCCGGCTGCCGGTTGCGGCCGAGGCTCGTAGTAGCCGTAGCGCGAGGCGCTGCTTCGATGATCGAGATCCGGGACCGCCGCCAGGACCGGCAGCGCCAGGCGCTGTTGGACCTCGGCCGGGCCCTTGATCGTCCGGTCCATGAGCTGCAGGACGACGACGAAGCCGACGCCGAGCCCGAGGCCGGCGATCAGACCGACGATCAGATTGCGCAGCAGCGACGGGCGGAACGGGCTGCGCGGCGTGAGTGCCCGATCGATCACGCGGACGTTGGTCTCGCGCTCGCTCTGGAGGCGAGCGCGAACGCCGGCTTCGGAGAGTCGCCGCAGCATCTCGTCCAACAGCTGGCGACGGTTCTGGATCTCCATCTCCAGGTTCCGAAACTCGACCGCAGAGGCGTTGCGATCCATCACCTCGGCTTTGACTCGGGCGATCTCGTCGGCGAGCGACTGTTCGCGTCGTCGCGCGGTTTGATAGTCGGCGTTGGCGCTCGCCAGCGCCTCTCGGGTCTGCTCGACGATCATCCTCTCGAGATCAGCCCGCCCCTCGTCGATGCGCGCCTTCAGGTCGACCATCTCAGGCCATTCGGGCTTGTAGGTCCGCAGTCGGGACTCGTACTCGGCCTCCTGGCGCATCTGCTCTTTCTGCAGCTCGCTGACCAGCCCTCCCGACACGCGGTTTGCGAGCGCGTCCGGCGGTGAGTAGCGGAGTTCGTTGTGACGCGCCTCCTTCTCGAGGCGGTCGCCCAGCGCGGCTACGAAGTCTTCGTTCAGACGGTCGAGCTGCTGCAGGGTGGTGTTCGACGCGGGATCGAGATTCAAGATGTCGGTGGAACGACCGTAGCTCTGGAGCTGCTGTTCCTTGTCATTGATCTCGGCCTTGAGGGTGTCGATCTGGCGGCTCAGGAACTCCGACGCCCGTCCGACTGTGGCGGTCCGGGTCTCGATCCCCCAATCGATGAAGGCGTCGGCGATGCCGTTGGCAACGCGCGACGCCATCTCGGCGTTGGAGGTCACGAACGACAGTTCAACCAACTCGGTGTCCTTGACCGGCTCGATCTTGAGTCCGGCGAGCACGCGCTTCGCGAGTCGTGCGAGGACCGCCTCGTCGGCCGCCGCGCTGCGGTCGGCGTCGGCGCCGCCGAGCAGCTGGCGCGGACTCGAGTTGAAGCGCGAGTCGTCCATCAAACCGAGGTCGAGCACCACCCGCTCGGCCAGGCCACGGCTCTCGAGCAGCCGGTACTGGGTCGGGTAGTACTTCATGCCGATCCACGCCTCGAGCCAGGGGTTCGGATCGGAGGTGACCGACATGGTGCCGCGCTGCTCGATCTGCAGCGTGGTGGTGGCGCGGTAGCTCTCTGGAGTGATCAGGAAGTGGACCGCTGCCGCGATCATGGCCAGCGCGCAGCCTGCCAGCACGAGCCGCCATCTCTGGCGCAGAATGCCCAGGTAGAAGTGCCAGTCGAGCGACTCTTCGCTGATCCCGGTCGGACCGGAGTTCGAATACGGCTCGCTCAAAAGAAAGACTCCTTGACCACCACGACGTCGCCGTCGCGCATTGTCACGTCCGGGTCCTTGCCCGCGAGAATTCGCTTGAAGTTCACCTCGACCTCGTGGATCTCGTCGCCGTTTCCCTGGCGTCGGATACGGATCTTGGAAGTGGCTCTCTCGCTCAGTCCGCCGGCCTTGGCGATCACCCCGAGCAGGGTGGCCCGCTCGGTGCTCTTGAAGACCACAGCTCCGGGGGTCTCCACCTCGCCCAGGCAGAAGATGCTGATGTTCACCGCCGCCGGCACGTTGATCAGATCCGCGGCGTAGATCGGAATGTTGTAGCGCGCGTCGCCGCGCACCAGCAGCGAGTTGAGATCGACCGTCAGCTGGTCGGAGAGACCGTTATCGGCCCGCCTCAGGACGTGCACGCGATTACCGTGGTTGTCGGTCAGCCCGCCCGCCGCGGTCAACGCTTCGAGCAGAGTCCAGCGCCCTGAGAGCTCGAGATTCCCCGGCGTCTTGACGGCGCCGATCACCGAGATCGGTTGCGAGCGGAACTCGCGGATACGGACGCTCACCGAGGCGCGTTGCAGGTAGGATTCTTCGAGCTCGGCCTGGATCAGGGCGGCGGCCCGTTCTTCGGTCAAGCCGCGGAGCGAGAAGCTCCCCAAGAGGGGCAGATCGACGGTCCCGTCCTCTGTGACGCGGAGATCGACGTTGAGCGTCGGCTCCTCGAAGACGCGAATCTCCACGAGATCTTTGGGTCCTATCCGATAGCTCGAGGAATCGTCAGATTCCTGGCCGCCGGAGGCGGCCGTCAAGAGGGCGAACAGGCCCAGTGCGGTAGCGCTGGCAGCGTACTTTAGCCTCACTTCGAGGACAGCGTAGCCGAAATTCCGGCGGCGCTCTGTGACCCAATACACTCGCGGGGAGGTTCCCTTCTCGAGCAGATCGGGAGCCGGTCGTGGCGATGGGATAGGCTGGCAAACCGATGCCTAGCAGGTGGCCGAGCTGGCCGACCGTGGCGCTCGTCCTCCTACTGCTGTGGGCTCCGCTGCCCTTTGCCAGCGTGACCCCTTTTGGCCTTTTGGTGGTCCGCGCCGGGGCCTTCGCGGTGTTCGCTCTGTCGATCTGGAGCGAGCGACGTTCCTTCAGGTCGAGCGGCGTGGCGGCGCCGGTCACCGCCTTGGTAGCGATTGCGGCTCTCGGGCTGCTCCAGACGGTGCCGCTACCGGCGCAGTGGGTGGCGTGGTTGTCTCCGGAGCGGCTGCGGTTGGCCACCGAAGCGGCGCGCGTGACCGGGGCCTCCGCGGTCGCGACACCGCTTTCGCTCACGCCGTCACAGACGTTGTCGACGGCCCTCAGCTTCCTGGCAATCGCCGCCATCCTCGGTGCCGCCGCGATCCTGGGTGGCGATCGGCGGAACCGGCGTTGGCTGCTTGGTGCGATCCTGGTGGCGGCGCTGTTCCAGCTGCTCTACGGCTTGCGACATCTGGCGGCGGGCTCGACGGCGGTGTGGGGGATCGACGTCGGGCGTGATGGTTCGCGCCTGCGCGGCACGTTCGTCAATCCCGTGCACCTCGCGCCGTATCTCGAGATGGCGCTCGTGATCGCCTTCGCTCTCGCCTGGTGGGCGGTGCGGCGCGCGCGGCGCACCGAGATGCGGACGGAATGGCGCCTGGTGAGTGTGGCCGGACCGGTGCTGGTCTGGTTGACGCTCTTCGCCGGCCTGGCGCTGACCCGCTCGCGCGCGGGGCTGGTCGCGGCGGCTGTCGCGACTGTCGCCCAGGGGGTGATCCTGGCGGCGTATCACCGTCGCTGGCGTCTGCTGCCGGTCGGTGCGGCGGCGCTCGCGGCAGGTGTTGCGCTGGTGGCGTGGACCGGCCTCGAGCAGGGGCTCGGCCGGCTGCTGGGAACGTCGATCCACAGCGTCGCCGCGAGCGCCAGGGTCGATGTCTGGCGCGCCACGACGGAGCTCTGGGGTCGCTTTCCGCTCTTCGGCACCGGGCTCGGGAGCTTCGAGAGCACCTTTCCGATGGTCGAGAGCGAGCAGCTGGCGGTGGTCACCTGGGAGCATGCCCACAACGACTGGCTCGAGCTGGCCTCGACCGGCGGGGCACTGGCGGCGGCGCTGCTTCTGATCGGCTTGGTTGCTCTGTTCATCCGCCTCCACGCGTGCCTGATCACGAGCCACAGCCAGGAGGCTGCAGCTTCGGCCCTCGCCGGCCTGGGTGGCTTGATCGCGGTCGGGTTTCACGAGTTGGTCGACTTCGGGCTCACCCTGCCGGCCAACGCCCTCACGCTCGCCGTGCTGCTCGGTGTCGCCGCCGCGACCGATCCAGCTCCTGGCTCAGAGTAGCTGCACGGCTCCAGGGTGCACCGAGCCCCCGGTCTGGAAACGGACCGCCAGACGACTGACCCCTGACGGGATCGGCGCCTCGATCCGCACGATGCCCGACGAGCGGGCGGTGCGATGGATCTCGAGCAGCTTGCCATTGAGAAAGATCTCGGCGACGCTGCCGCCCGGCGCCGCGCCGGTGATCTCCAGAGACAGGCCGGCGGCGGCGGTCGATGGCCAGATCTCGAGCTCGAAGCCGTCCTCGCGGCGCGTCCAGGCCGAGGCCGCCCAACTCGTGCGCCGCAAGCGCTCGAGCTCGGACTCGGTCCTGGCCAGGCGCTCGCTATCGTCGCCCGCCGCAGCCAGAGCGTGCACAGCGATCCAGTAGCGAGGGCGTTCGCGCCAGCTCGAAACCACGTTGGCGAGGCTGCTCTCGGCGGCCTCGAGCCGGTGGGCGCGCGTCTGGTGCTCGGCCTTGAGCAGGTGGTACGGAGCCCAGTCCTCGTGGGGACCGGTCGCGAAACGCCGCTCGATCAGCTCGGCCCGAGGCAGATCGCCGGCGATCAGCGCCGCGAGCGCGCGCTGGTCCGCAGGGAGGTCCCCGGCCAGGCGGGCCAGGCGGCTGGTCGCGGCGGCATCGAACGGACACTTATCGCGGAGGCAGAGGTCGAACGACCAGTCGAGCCAGCCGGCAAAGGTCTCGGCCGAAGGGCTGCCGACCGGGCCGGGCGGCAGCAGCTCGATGATTCGTCGCAGGCTGGGAACGAAGTCGACGGAGCGCGGGATGCCCTGCGCCAGGGTCAGAAGCCGGCTGCGCGCCTGACGCTGCTCGCCGCCGTCGAGCTGCCGGGCGACTTCGTCGAGCGCGAGGTCGAGGTCCGTAGCCAGCGTCTCGTACCAGCGGCGCCGCGCCCGGACGTAGAGCTCCCAATCGTTGGCCGTCGAGAAGTGCTGCTGGAGGATCTGCCAAGCCCACGGCCGCTCCGGAATCACTTCGAGAGCCCGCGAGCGCGAGGGCGCCACCCGCAGCCAATCGCGGATGAGTAGCTGGAAGGTCTGGCGGTCCTCGAAGGCGCGCCCGAGCAGGTCGACGGTCGTTGCCCGACGCTCTGCATCGAGGGACGCCCAGTTGCCGAGGTAGGCGGCGGCTAGAAATCGCGTCGGACCGGTCTGCGCCGGCGCCAGGTCGAGAGCCGCCGAGAGCGGCTGCTCCCAGCCCTCGCGGTCCGCCAGAAAGCGGGGATCCCGGTCGCGAAATCGGCTCAGGTAGGTTGCCCCGCCGAGCACCATCGGCGCTTGCCAGGAGGCCGGACGGAGCGGCCACGCTTCGCGGCCGATGGCTGCGGCCTCCTCGAGACGGGTGGCACTTCGCTCGAGCTCCAGGCGGGCGCGCTCCTCAGGAAGCCGGCCGATCCAGCTGCGATCGAGCTCGTCGTTGAGAAGCGCTTGGGCGACCTTCAGATCTGCCGCCACCGGGTCGTAGCGCCGGCGGATCTCGGCGTCGAGCTCCGGGTAGCGCTCGCCGAGACTGTAGCGATCGATGCGCTCTCTCGCGCGCGCCTGGCCGGCGGCGTAGCTCTGATGGTCCAGCCACGCGAGCACGATGCCGGCGCTGCAGAGGGCGATGACGAGTGGTCTCTTCAAAGTGCTTCCGGGGGCCTCAGGTGGCGATCGAGCTGAGCCAGGAGATCGCGCAGATCGCTGTCGGCGACGTCGCGATCGACCTCGAACACCTCTACCAGCCGGCGCTCGAGGGTATCGAAGTCGCCGGCACCGCCGGCGATCTCTTCGAGCACGAACATGCCGGTTCGGTTGAGGCTCAACACCCGCATCGAGTGCAGGTCGAGCACCACGCCGGTGCCGTCGCTCAGAGTCTGCCGACTGTAGCGGTCCGACGCCAGCAGCTCAGCCAGCTCCCGCAGCGCACTCACGAGGGTGTGTGCAGCGGTACGGTCAGAACGGTCTCGAACAGGTCGCAGCCGGCGTCCGACGCGACCACCTCGCTGCCGTCGACGGTCAACCAGGCGTGTGCGTCGAGCAGGTCGCCGGTCGGCCAGGGTCGATAGACCCCAATGCAGACCGCCACCTGGGCGTCGCCGCGGATCAGGCTACCGGCAACGAGCGCCCGTACCAGACAGGTGTCGAACCGTCCGAACAGCCGGCGACCGACGCGCCCTGCCCAACCGGCGGCCCAGATCGCGTCGAGGGGTGCGGCGTCGCCGAGGGTGGCTCGCGCTCGTGTGAGCCGGTCCTGGACCTCGGGCAGGGAGGCGCCGCGAGCGAGCGACTGCGCTTCGCCGTGCAGCCGCCAGGCCCCGACCAGCAGGCGGGCGCGCACGAAGGCGTGGTGGAGCCGGCCAGAACGACTCATGGTCAGGATCTTAGGGCAGTGCCGCGATGATCGCTGCGAGAGATTCCTCCGTCGCCTCGAGCAGTGACCGGTCGCACCGCAGCTCGATCGCGGGCAGTTCCTGGGCGAACGTCGTCATCAGACCGAGCAGTCGACGCTGTCGGTCCTCGAAGCGCGCGTCGGTCACGTAGAGGGCCGAGGTGCCGCTCAGGAGGGCGGCCAGAGCCTCGGCCTGGCTGAGCCGACGCACTTCGCGGCCGGGTCGGTCGAGGCTCGGTCGGAGCAGCACGACCAGGCAGTCGGGGTGCGCCGAGTTGGCGAACGCGTCCGGTCGGCTGTCGCGAACGAGCCGAATTCGACCCTCGGTTGCCGGCGATCGTGACAGGCCTCGGCTCTCGAGGGCTGGTAGGAGCGTCTCGGATCCCGGCCGCAGCCAGAGGTCGCGGCGGGCGGTCCGGACCAGGGGACGACCTTCGTCGAGCCCGAGCAGCAGGCTGTCGTCGGAGATCGCCCGGCCACCATGGGCGATGACGGCCGCGGTCAGCGTCGACTTGCCGGCGCCGCTGTCGCCGATCAGCAGCGGAGTGCGCTTGCCGAGGGTGAACGCCGCGGCGTGCAGGAAGCACTCGCCGCGCGCCGCGAGCGCGTGACCGAGCGCCGCTTCGAGCAGCGATTCGAGGCCTGCCGGCCGGCGCGCGAAATCGGGCTCGATCTCGATTCTTGATCGCTGCCCGCCGGGGAAGAGGCGCACCCGTCCGGTGTCATTCTGGAGCCGTCCGGTCTCCCCGGACGGCACCCAGCGGACCGCGTAGCCCGGCTCCGATCCGACCTCGCCGGCGTTGTCCTCGAGCCGCCATTCGAGCGTGAACGGCGGTACACCGGACGCGCCCGATCCGCGCTCGGCCAGCCACCGGCGGGTCACGAGGTCGACGACCTCGTCCGGCACGCCGTCGAGCTGGATCACACTCTGAAGGGGCGGGAACCGGAGAGGGATGGGCTCGGACACCTCCTGAGTGTATTCGAGGGCGATAGAGTGGCTGCGGCTGAATGAGTGCCCTTGCCGCCATCTTCCGCCGCGACGGCGATCGGATCTCCGAGCGCACGCTCGCGGCAATCGTCGAGCGGCTTCGTCATCGTGGCCCGGATGGAGACGATCGTTGGATCGAGGGTGCGGTGGGGCTGGCGCATCTGCACCGCTGGGTGACCCCCGAGGAGGTGGGCGAGCGCCAGCCGGTGCAAGCGGGCGATCGGGTGCTGGTGTTCGATGGGCGCCTCGATAACCGGGGCGAGCTGATCTCGATGCTCGGTCTCGGCGGCGGAGCAGCCGGCGCGAGCGACGCCGAGCTCGTCCTGGCCGCCCACGAAGCCTGGGGAGGCGGCTGCTGCGCCCGCCTGGTCGGGCCGTTCGCGCTTGCGCTCCATGACCAGTCGACAGGGCGAGGTCTCATCGCCCGTGACGCTCTCGGCGACCGCACGCTCTTCTACGCCGATCTGGGTGACGAGTTCGTGGTCGCCTCGGAGGAAGCGAGCCTGCTGGCTCATCCGCGCGTCTCGGACGCTCTCGACGACACTCGGATGGTGGCCTACTTCGGCGGCGAGGTGCCGGCCGACGGCTCGACGTTCTTTGAAGACGTGCGCGAGCTCGCTCCCGGCTGCCTGCTGCGGATCGGCGCCGACGCCGCGGGGCCCGAGCGGTTCTGGTCGCCGCCCGCCGCCACGGCGCCCGGGACGGACGACGAAGGCGAGCTGGCCGAGAGGTACCGTGAGCTGCTCGGACTCGCCGTCTCCAGTCGCCTCCGCTCACCCCACCCGGCGGCGGTGCTGATGAGCGGCGGACTCGATTCGACCTCTCTTGCCGCCCTGGCGACCGAGAACGGGGCAGCGCGGGGTGAAGACGGCGCAGTTCGGGCGGTCTCCTGGGTCTTCGATTCGCTGCCCGAGTGTGACGAGCGCGCCTACATCGGTCCGGTGGTCGATCGCCTGGGACTGGCCTCGCGTCTGGTGGTCGCGGACCGGCTCACCCCGACGCCGGACTGCGAGGAGCTGTGCGTCAACCCGGCAGGGCCCGAGGAGAGCCCCTACCGGCGGCTGAAAGCGGGTGCCTACCGGGTGGCGTCGGAATGGGGGAGCAGCGCCCTGCTCACCGGCGGCTCGGCCGACGCTCTCTACGCGGGATTCGAGCGTTGGGCGATCGATCTCATTCGATCGGGGCGGCCGGTGCGAGCACTCGCCGAGGTGCTCGCGGACGTCGGGCAGTTCGGGGTGCGGACCGGCCTTCGTCGAGCAGGGCTCGGTCGCGCGGCCAGTCGCAGGGCTCCGAGGTGGATGACCCCCGGGGCGGGAGAGCGGTGGCGGGAGGCGGTATCGGGGACCGGGTCCGATAGGAACCGGCGGCAGAACGCCGTCGCCGGACCGCGCGCGGCGCGCAGCATCTCGCTCGAGGTCTTCCATGCCGCTCGTTGTGGCGTCGATCTGCGCCACCCCTACCGCGATCTGCGCCTGGTCGAGTTCATGCTGTCGCTGCCGGCCTACCACCTCTACCGGCAGGGGCGGTTCAAGGTGCTCGCCCGCCACGCACTCGCCGGTCGCCTGCCCGAGAGCGTCCTCGGGCGCACCCAACCGACCCTCCTGACCCCACTCTTCGAGCGTGCGCTGCGCGGCGAGAATCGTCAGGCCTGGCGGCGATTGCTCGATGCCAGCGATGCGGTCTGGCCGCGCTACGTCCGTCGCGACTGGATCGAGGCGGCGCTCGAGCGCTCGGCCGGTCCGGCCGGTGACGTAGCGCTCTGGAACTGCGTCGCCTTCGAGCTCTGGTGGCGGCGCTTCAGTCGATGACCAGCGCCGGGTCGCCAAGCAGGGTCATGCTGAGGATCACGTCGCGATAGCTCGCACCGAGGTCGGCCTTGGCCAGCAGGATGGCGTCGCCGAGCCGCGTGCCGGGCACCGCAAGGTGCTGGTAGACGCGCTGCGCCATCGCCCGGTCGGAAGCGACCTCGGTCAATGACGAGGCGCCGAGCACCGCCGCGGCGCCCTGCGGACCGCTGAGTAGGAGCCGGTGGCTGAGCGTGTCGAAGCGCGGCACCGAGTGGTAGCCGCCCCAGCAACCCCACTGCAGCGCCACTGTCGGGTTGCCGTGGTTCTCGAGTGTGGCCGCGTCGGCAGAGCCGAGTAGGCCGGAGAAGGTCCAACCGGCCGGACCCGAGTGGCCGAAGTAGTGGGTGATCGCGGCGCCGGCGTTGACGGCGTCCAGCAGCGTCCGTCGGGCGCCTGCAACGCCGAGCTCGTCGAGGTAGGCGGTCTCGACCGTCATGCTGGAGAGGTGCCCGGCGAGCTCATTGCTGATATCGCCGAAGGAGTAGGCGCCGTCGTGCTCGTCGGCGGCGAAGATCGCGTGACGCGAGCCAGATGTGTATCGGAGCGTCTTGTCGATCAGGGTCTCGAGCTCCGTCGCGGTGCGCACCGGGAATCTACCGATCGCTGCATCGGGCGTACCGTCGAGATCGGCGTCGGCCAGAGCGGAGTCGGCGGGGGCGAAGCTCACCACCGCGTGGGTCGGCATGTAGATCGTCGGGATGAAGCTCACCGAGCCGATGCCGAGGTGGTCGTGGTAGTCGTAGGAATCGCCGCCCACCAGCAGGAAGTAGCGTCCGCCGAGATTCTCGATCGAGTCGGCGATGAAGCGGCGAATCGCCTCCGGGTCGAAGATGCCGCCGCCGTACTGCAGGTAGATCTGCTCGACATCCACCACCTTGACGCTCAGGCCGTCACGGCGACGGGCGTTTACCAGCCGGCCGAGACCGTCGAGGAAGTCCGGGTGCGAGATGATCACGTAGTCTGCGCGTCGCGTGGCGATCGGCTGGAGCTCGGGCAGCGGCGCGATCTCGGGTGCCATCAGCCCGTCGACGGTGGACACCAGGTAGGTCCAGGCGTTGCGACCTGTAGCGGCGAGCTTCACGCGGTGGGTGCCGTTGCCGCCGCGACTTACGGCGGCGCCGGTAAGGCGCACCAGCCGACCGTCAAGGTGGCGGTAGGCGACTACCTCGTCGCTGGAGAAGCCTTCGATCAGGAGGGCCTGCCCGACCGCCGCCGCGGCGAAGCGATCGTCGCTGGCGACGAAGCGTCGGCCGTAGCTGGCGCCGTAGCCGTCGACGTGAATCAGGTCGTAGCGCGCGCCGGTGTCGCCGCGCGAGGAGATCGTGAGCTCGTTGGTGCCCTCGATCAGCTGCCCTCTGGTCAGCGGAATCTCGAGCGACTGCTCGGAGAGCCCGTCGAACCAGTGGTCGGCCACCGGAGAGCCGTTGAGCGAGATGACGACGTGGTGATCGGGCCGGACGCCGCTCCAGTCGGTGACGCCCCAGAGATCCACCAAGAGGTGTGCGCGGCCCGCGCCGATCTGGTCGACCTCGAACTCGAAGCTCTTCGACACCGGCTCGTCGTAGGCGAGGATCGAGGTTTCGTACCAGGGGTCGCCGTTGGGCGACGCGAAGCTGTAGACCACGTCGTTCTCTACCCGCGACTCGGCGCGATAGGAGCGCGCGGGGCGACGACCGCTTCTGGCGACGCCGGCGGTCCGGCGTGCGCGCAGCGCACTGCGGCGATCAACGCTCAACTGATAGACGTTGGTGCGGCTGTACAGAGTCTCGAGCGATTCGCCGTAGAACTCGATGAAGGCGCCGGGACCGAATACGCCGCTCGCGTCCGCGCTCTCGACGTGGATCTCGATCGGCTGGCCGCCGTGGGTCAGTGCGAGGCTCTGGAGCGGTGCGCCGGCTAGGCCGGCGACCGACTCGAAGGGGACCCTATAGAGGCCGGTGTCGGCGACCCGAAGCTCGTAGCCCTGGGTCGCTGCCGGAGCCGTCTGCTCCGGCGCGGCCGCTGCCTTGAAGGCGCCGACCGGGGGTGTCGCGAGCGGTGTCGGCGGCACGATCATGGCCGCGCGGCGGTCGTCCAGCTCGCCGGCCAGCTCGTTGCGGCGCTCGGCGGCGAGCTCGGCGCGCCGCTCGCGGATCGGCTGCCAGTCGATCGACTCGGCGACTGCCGGTACGCCGGACTCGACGCCGAGGTCGAAAGGACCGTGCATCGCCTCCTTGCCGCGGGTGTCGACGTCCGCGATCACGAAGCGGCGTGCGCCGCGACCGGCGAGCGACTCACCGTAGGAGCGCGGCTCGAGCGAGTCGACGCTCTGGCTCGGGATCAGGCGCTGGTTGAGACGCTGCCAATCGCCGTCGATCTCGCCGTAGATGTGGAAGCCGACGTTCGAGGTCTCGGTGGCGGTGGTCCAGGCGAACTCGGTGCGGCGGCCTCGGGGGGTCGCCAGGAAGGAGGCCAGTGTCACCGGCACGGTCGAGCAGCTGAAAGAGAAGTCGCTGATGCCGGTCAGCTGGTCACCGTTGAGGGTCGTGGTGTCGGTGTCGGTAGGGCCAACCTGGTAGACCAACGTGACGATCTGAACTGGGCCCGGGATCGTGACGACCAGGTTGCCGGCGGCGGCGCCGAAGGTCGCGCCGGTCTGGCCGGTCGCGGTCACCTGGGTGGTGCCGGAGCCGCTGCAGGCCATCGAGGATCCGCAGGCGGTGACGTTGACGTTGACCGCGCCCACGAACTCTCCGGTGACGAGGTACTGGTCTTCCCAAGAGCCGTAGTCGAGATCGAAGATGGTGAACTGGAGATCCTCGACCGGATCACCGAGGAACTCGAGAGTCAGTGTGTGGCGCGCGTCGTTGGCCGAGGTCGAGGGATCGTCGAAGGTCGTGCCCTCGATCCACCAGTCGACGGTGTCGGCCGCGCGCAGGCCGACGAACGGCTCGCCCGGATCGGCGACGCCGTCGGGGTTGCTGAAAGTCGCGCGCACCGTCGACGAGTCGCAGGTGTTGCTCGCGGTGAAGACCTGATCGCCGGGCTGGGCGCCGGGGATCGGGCCGTCGGTCAGCTCGAAGCTGTCCGAGGGCGTGCCCGCCGCGTTCCAATGGAGGTTCTGAGCCTCGCCCGTCGTGGCGGTCAGGGAGAGGACCAGGGTGAGTGCACTTACTTTGATGAACTGCAAACTGCTGTAGGTGTGCATCGGTATTCCTTTTGATCTGAGTGATCGGCGACGCGCCGAAATAGCTGACGCGGTACCGGTTGGGTCTGTCAAATGTGGGGCGGGCCCGACTCGGCCCTAGCTCTCACTCTTCTCGACGACCTGTTAGAGCAAGGCACTTGCCAACCATTTCTTTCTCCGACTGGAGCGCTCGATCGCCCCGGATGTACTGGAGTTCACTGCGTTTGTCCCTCGGCCGCCGCGAGAATCTCGGCGGGCGGATTCTTTTGGGATGAGCCGGAACTATTCACATATGTCGATCTTCAACCGGAATTGCGGCGCGGGTCGTTATGGAGCCCTCCATATACATTCCGCCCGAAATCGGCGAAAAAGCTACCTATGAAGCGCACCACTTCCGGTGAAGCCGGGAACGACCGCCTAGATCCGAAGAGCTCGGAGCGTCTGCCGTATGAGAAGCCCGAGATCGTGGACCGCGGCAAGCTGGTCGACGTTGCGCTGGGCGGAAGCCCAGGCACCGGCGACAGCGGAGGTGGCGTGCTGACCGAAAACCCGCTGACGTAAGCAGTTCATCTCAGTTACAGCCTCGCAGTCGGCAGGACGGCCGTTCGCGGTTCTCTAGGGGAGACCGCCTCGGCCAGGAGGCAGCATGTTTCGAGTGTCGAAGGAGTTCCTGGGCTGTGCCGTGCTCGGCCTGTTCGCCGCCACGGCTGGCGTCGCACAGGCGCCTGTCCAGACGTTCTATGTGCCGAATCCCGAGACTCAGGTGCGAACCTGGGCGCAGGCGATCCAGGCCCTTGCCGAGAACGACATCATCCACTCGGTGATCTCGATCACGGCCACCGCCGACGACACGATCATCTACTACGACCATTGGGAAGACGGCTTCGAGGCCGACATCACCGACCCGATGGTCGCCTCCACCGAGGTGTGGGGCGATCAGGACTGCTCCAACGGGTTCACGCCGTTGCTGGGCGCGTGCGTCGTCGGCGTTGACGACTCGCTCGACGTGGTTCTCTCCGGCGACGTTCTGGTGCTGGAGAGCGACGTACCGGTTCCCGGCGGCGTGCGCGATTCGAACTTCATCTTCTTCGACGGCGGTGACAAGTTCTCGACCACCCAACTGCTCGCGGTCACTCGTGCGGCCTGGCCCTCGGCCGGAGTTCAGGCACAGCTCGGCGGTGCGGTAGAAGTGTTCGACTCGTCCAAGTGGGGAACCGACTACCAGGTCCCGGTGGGGGAAGGCGTCCTGGCGGCATTTGAGTTCGTCGGCATGTCGATCATGGCGGAGGAAGACGGGACGACAGTCAGCGTCGACCTCGATGCCGATGGCACGCCGGACATCGGACTCCTCCTGAACGAAGGCGAGAGCGCGCTGGTCGGCGCGGCCGGGGCGACCGACGTGCTGGTCGGTGCGACGATCGCCGCGTCGAGCGAAGTACAGCTCAATCTTCTGACAGCCAACGAGGGCACGACCTACGAAGGCCGGTGGTACAGCTTGATTCCGACCGTCGACTGGACGAACCGCTACTTCAGCCCGGTGGGCTCGACGGTTGCGGGTGACCTCGTCCACCTCTTCATCTACAACCCGGATCCGACCGTCTCGATCGACGTTACCGTCGACGAGCTGGGTGGGTGCACGGATGTGACGATCGCCGCGGGCGCGTTCGTCGAGGTGCCGCTGGCGGTCAACACGCCGACCTCGGCGGCGGAGCTGCTCAGCGATGGCACGGATTGCGGCGGCGCGCCCTCCCAGTCCGGGAACTTCTTCTCCATCGCGACCATCGACCGCAACGAGACGATCCATGATTGGGGCTACACGCTGATCCCGGAGTCGTCGCTTACCCCCTCGGCGGTCATCGGCTGGGCGCCGGGGAGCACGGATCTGTCGGAGAACGCCAGCCCGGTGTGGATCACGCCGGTGGGCCTCACCGGTGGCGCGACGACCACGGTCTACGTCGACTACGACGGCGATGGGCTAGGTCCTTTGACGATCGGCGGCGGCAGCCTGTGCGCCGGCTTGCAGTACGACCTGGAGTTCGCTGGCGCCGGGAACCTCGATTCGCTACGCCTGTTCGAGCCCGACAACGACCAGACCGGCACCCGGATCTTCACCTGCGACGGCACCCGCATCACGGCCGCCTGGGGTCAGGATCCGGAGTTCTCGAGCTCCGGACAGCCGCAACAGCTCGACATGGGCACCACGGTTCTACCGTTCGCGAGCCTGGCCGCCTTCAAGGACGGCGCGCTCTACGGTGACGACAACGGCAATGGCGGACTCGATCCCGGCGACACGATCCTCTATAGCATCCGGGTCGTCAACAGCGGCATCATTCCGATCACCGACGTCTTTTTGATCGACACGTTGGACCCGAACACCACCTACGTCGCCGATACTACGGTGATCGACGGGCTGCCGACCCCCGATGACACGGCGCCGGACACGGCTTTTCCGCTCGACGTCGATAGCGGTCACCCCTCCGGCTATCCACTGGTGGCCTCTCCGACCGTTCTGCTGCCGGGCGATGAGATCCTCATCACCTTCGTGGCCGAGTTCACGCCGCTGACCGCCGGGGTGCTGGACGTCATCAACACGGTCACCGTCACCTCGGATTCGGAGACCTATGTCGACTCGCAGACCGTCCCGATCGAGCTCGGCGACCTGCGCGTCAACAAATCCTCGAGCGCGGCCGGGCAGTATGTCTCGCCCGGTCAGACGATCACCTACACGGTGACCGTGACCAACTCCGGCGAGGGGCCGCTCACAGGCATCCAGCTCACCGATCCGCTGCCGGTCGGTACGTCCGCCGTCAACGGCACGACCCAGGTGACCGGCCCGCGCGAGCGGGTGGTGCGGGATCTCTTCGAGAGCGTTTCCTACAGCAACGATGACGGCCCGCACTTCTGGGAGACGGACTGGGAAGAGACCGATGGCGCCGGCGGCGCGCAGGATCCCGCGGCTGGCGATGTCCTGATCACGGCGGCGCCGGGCGGCGCGCTCCGCATGACGGAGCCGGGCTCCGAGGCGATGCGCGAGGTCGACCTGTCGGCCTATGCCGGTGGCTTCGCCGCGCTGCTGTTCGACTTCCGGGTCGACACCGGTGTCGACGAGGGCGACGCCATCCAGGTCGAGGTCTCGGATGACGGTGGCGGCTCGTTCACCACCCTCGCTGAGATCGCCGACATCGACGGCGATCAGAATCCGACCGTCTCGGGCTCGGCCGGTTACGACATCTCCGGATTCATCTCCGCGGACACCGTGGTCCGCTTCCGGATCGGCGGGGGTGACTACGGTGGCGGCACCGAGTTCTTCTACGTCGACCAACTCGAGGTGCGCGCGGTCGACAACACCACGACGATCGAGGATGACTTCGGGACCGGGAACTTCTCGGGCGGCACAGGCTGGAACGGACCTTGGACCGAGGTCGACGCCGGTGGCGCCGGAGCGGGCACCGGAGATGTCACGGTCGACAACCTCCAGCTCGAGATCGGCGGCGCGGTCGACAACTCACTGACACGCAGTGTGGACCTGAGCAACGCGATCTTCGCGATCCTGAGCTTCACTCATGACGACATAGGCGGCCTGAACGACACGGATCGGGTGAACATCGAGGCGTCGAGGGACGGGCTCATCTTCACCACGATCGGCGATCTGCAGAACGACGCCGCCGGCACCAAGAACTTCGACATCACGCCCTTCATTTCCGCGACCACGACGATTCGTTTTCGTGTCGACGTGGTGCTCGAAGGGGGAGAAAGCTATATCTTCGACGACATCCTGATCCAGACGGGCGAGCACGGTACGGTCGTTCGCGACAACTTCGGCGTCAGCACGCCGCAGCTGGTGGACGGCGATATCCCCTCGATCGCTCTGATCGCGGATGAGTTCGCGCTGGCTCCGGGTGAGACGTTGACGGCGACCTTCGACGTCATCGCGGACGCGCCGCTCGCGGTCAGCGAGGTCGTTAACACGGCTACCGCCGACGCCTTCGAGAACATCGAACCGGCGATGGCGACCGTCACCGACCCGGTCAATCCGGCCGGCGGCTCGATCGGCGATCTGGTCTGGCTGGACCTCGATGGCGATGGCGTACGTGACGTCGGCGAGCCCGGCATCCCGAACGTGACCGTCGAGCTGCGCGACGGCAGCTGTGTACCTGCGAGCACCTGCCCGACCCTGATCACGGACGCCGACGGCCGATACCTCTTCACGAAACTTCCGGCTGGCACCTACGACGTGTTCGTCGATGAGACCACCCTGCCGGCCGGGCTGACGATTTCACCGGGGTCGGTCAATCCGGTCACGTCGATCTCGATCACATCAAACGAGTCGATCTTCGATGTCGACTTCGGCTATACCAACGCCGACCCCGGGACCGCGATCATCGGCGACCGGGTCTGGGCCGACGTGGACGCGGACGGCGTGCAGGACCCGGGCGAGCTTGGTCTCGCCGGGGTGACGGTTGACCTGATCGGCCCTGGCGCCGATGGCATTCTCGGGACCGGAGACGACACGGCGGTAGATACCGTGACGACCGGACCGGACGGCACCTACCTCTTCATCGGCGTGGTGCCGGGCGAATACTCGGTGGACGTCTCCGACACCGGCGGCGTTCTCACCGGCTTCAACAAGACCTCCGGGCCTCAGAGCCTGCCGGACCCGACCGACCCGATCTCGGTGATCGCGGGCGAGATGATCGCTGACATCGACTTCGGCTATGCGGCGGTTTGTCTGTCGCGGATAGACTTCGAGCTCGACGCCCTCGGCAACGCGCTGGTGCGTGGGCAAGCGATCGACGACGAGTACGCGGCCTGGGGCCTCCAGATCTCGGTGCAGCCGAACGCCCCGGCTCCGGGCCCGGCGATGATCTTCGACTCGTCGACGCCGACCGGCACCGACTACGATCTTGGCTCGCCCAACCTGACCTGCTCGCCGCCGGGACCGGGCGACGGTGCCGCCGGAGAGCTGGGACAACCGGGCGAGAACTGTACGCCGCTCGGCAACGTCCTGATCATCTCCGAGGATGGTGATCCTCTCGATCCGGACGACAGCGGCTTCGGCGGCACCATCACGTTCACCTTCAGTCACGACGTGGAGATCGACAGTCTCGATTTCCTCGATATCGAGACCGCCGGCTACTCGGTCGACTTCTTCGACGCCGGCGGCGGCCTGATCGCCAACGTGCCGCTCGCCGGGCTGGGCGACAACAGCTACGAGAGCCTGGCGGTCGGTGTGACCGGTGTCCGTGAGTTCGTGGCCAACTTCGTCACCTCGGGCTCGATGGACAGCATCGGATTCTGCACCGGCCCGTCGGCTCTCTACACCGTGCGCGATCGGGTATGGCTCGATCTGGACGGCGATGGGGTGCAGGATCTCGACGAGCCGGGAATCGCCGGCGTGACGGTCAGCCTGCTGAACGCGAGCGGCCAAGTGGTCGCCACGGCGATCACGGATGCGAGCGGCAACTTCGCGTTCACCAACCTGCCCGACGGCAGCTACGAGCTGTCGGTCACGGATACTGCCGGGCAGCTTTCCGGTCTTTCCGGCACGACTGCGCCGGCCGTTGCCGACCTGTTGGCGGTGACCGTTGCAGGCGCTGACGTCACCGGCATCGACTTCGGATACAACGCCGCCGGCCTGATCGGCGACACCGTCTGGAGCGACGCCGATGGGGATGGTGTCCACGATGCGGGCGAGCCGGGCATCGCCGGCGTGACGCTCGACCTGATCGATCCGGGGCCGGACGCGCTGTTCGGCACCGGCGATGACTTCGTGGTCTCGTCCACGACCACGGCCGCGGACGGCTCCTACCAGTTCGTGAATCGTGCGCCGGGCTCCTACCGAGTCTTGGTGACCGATACCGGCAGCGTCCTGGCCGGCTACATGCAGACTGGCGACCCGAGTCAGCCAGGCGTTCCGTGCTCGGTATGCGACGAGGCCGGGAGCACGTCGATCGCTCTGGGCACCTCCGATCTGACGCTAGACTTCGGCTATCAGAACGCGGCGCTTGCGGACGTCTCGGGCACGGTCTTCCTGGACACCGACCGCGACGGCATCGAGGACGCGGGCGAGACCGGCTTCGAGGGAGTGACGCTCGACCTCGTGATCGCCGGACTCGACGGCATCTTCGGTACCGGCGACGATGTCGTGATGGCGACGACCTCGTCGGACGCCAACGGTGACTACGGCTTCCTCGGTCTCGAGAACGGTGACTACCAGGTGCGGGTCACCGATATCGATCTGGTGCTCGACGGCTACCGTCTGACCAGCGGACTCGACGAGTATCCGATCACCGTCGCCAGCGCCGACCTGACAGATATCGACTTCGGCTACATCCGCGACGTCACGACCGCGGCGATCGGCGACACCCTGTGGCTCGACGCCGATGGCGATGGCCTTCAGGGTCCCGCCGAGCCCGGGCTCGCGGGTGTGACCGTCAATCTGTGGCCGGACCTCGATGGCGACGGCGTGTTCGAGCCTGGCGGTGACGATGGGCCGACACCGATCGAGTCGACCGTCACCGATCCGAACGGCAACTACATCTTCACCGATCTCGTGGTCGGCAGCTACTTCGTCGACGTCGACGAGACGACGCTTCCGGAGACGACGCCCGGAGACCTGATCGAGACGACCTATCCGGCGGGGGTCAACCCCTCGGCGGTCATCGCGGTCAGCGAAGGGGAGTTCTTCGAGGACGCGGACTTCGGCTTCGTGCCGGCGCCGGGAACGAGCGTGCTCGGAGACCGGGTCTGGTACGATGTCGACGGAGATGGTCTCCAGGACCCGGGCGAGGTAGGCATCGCTGGCGTGACCATCGAGATCTCCGGTCCCTCCTGCGCTCCGACCTGCTTCGTAGTCACGGGAGCCGACGGAACCTGGCTCGCAACCGGCCTCCTGCCGGGTGAATATTTCGTGTTCGTCGACGCGACCACGCTGCCGGCGGGTTACAACCAGACGCCGACCAACAACGGCGGCGATGACACCTACACGATCACGGTGGCGGCGGACGACGTCTTCACCCATCTCGACTTCGGATTTGACGGCGGCACCACCGGTTCGATCGGCGACACGGTCTACCTCGACGAGGACGGCGACGGCGCTCAGGGCGCCGGCGAGCCGGGTCTCGAGGGTGTGACCCTGAACCTGATCGACTCGGGCACTGGGACGATTCTCGCGACGACGACCACCGATGTCGCCGGGGTCTACGATTTCGGCGGCCTGCCGGCCGGCGACTACGAGGTGGTAGTCAGCGACATCGGTCAGGTGCTGGCCGCGCTCAACGTGACCCAGACCGCACCTTCGCCGATCACCATCACCGGTGCCGGTGAAGATGTGGACACCGCCGACTTCGGCTACGCGCCGTCAGACGGCATGGGCACGATCGGCAGCTTCGTTTGGCACGACCTGAATGGCGACGGCTTCGTCGATCTCGGCGAGCCCGGCCTCGAAGGCGTGACCGTCCAGCTCTGGCTCGATGACGGTGACGGGACCTTCGAGCCGTTCACCGGCGACGACAACCTACTCCGCTCGGTGACCACCGATCAGGTGGGCGAGTACGAGTTCCTCGGCCTGCCCGCCAGCACCTACTTTGTGACCATCACCGACCTCAACGGCATCACCACCGGCTTCTCCCGCACTCCGGGAGGTGCGCCGTTCGGATGCCCGGGCGCAGACGACACCAGCAAGGTCGATCCCTGTCGGATCGATCTGACAGCCGTGATGGCCAGCGACTTCGGCGCCGACTTCGGCTACGAGGCGGCAGCCGGTCCGGGGCTGTCGATCAGTGGCACGGTTTTCGGGGATCAGAACGCCGACGGCCTCCACGACGAGCCCGGCGAGCCGGTGGTCGCGGGCGCCGCTGTGCGTCTCTATCGGGTGGTCGGCGGCTCGCGATTCCTGATCGGCACGACGACTTCGGATGGCAGCGGCGATTACACCTTCGCCGACCTGCCGCCGGGCGACTATGAGATCGAGGTCGACACCACCGGCACCGACGTCGACGACTTCATCCAGACGACCCAGACCGGCAGCGGCGGGGTGCAGGGGGTGACCCTGGTAGCGACCGACGTCACCGACCAGGACTTCGGGTTCTGGAGCGGCGGTATCGTGACCACACCGGTGACGCTCGCCGGCTTCGAGGCGCGTGGTGGTGGCGGCCGGGTGACCTTCCGCTGGATCACCGCGACCGAGGTCGGCAACGTCGGCTTCAACCTGTGGTCGGTCGAGGCCGATGGCCTGCGCCAGGTGAATCGCGAGCTGATCCGGGCGCAGCTCGGCTCGGCGCTCGAACCGCGCAGCTACGAGCTCGAAGCGTCCGGCGTCGAAGGCGACCGGTTCGTACTCGAGGATCGCGATCTATTCGGCAACTCGCGCTTCCACGGGCCGTTCGAGCTCGGGGAGCGGCGCGGACGGACCGAGCTGGATCGACGACCGATCGACTGGCAGAACGTACGACGCGGTCGTGAGCTACGGGCGCGGAGTCGATCGGCGATGCACGCCGCGACCGCGACGACGCTGGGAGCCGCGGCCGGGCCGGTCGAGCTGCGCATCGATCGCGACGCGATCTACCGTGTGACCTACGGCGACCTGCTGGCGGCGGGCATGGACTACGCCGGTGTGCCCGCGGACCAACTGCGCTTGTCCGGTCTGGGCGAGGTCACGCCGATCCGCGTGGCCGGCTCGACCTCGGATTCGAGCGTCTTCGGACCAGGTGCGTTCGTGGAGTTCGTCGGCCGCGCGGTCGACACGCTCTACACGAAGTCGACGGTCTACACCCTGGAGGTGGGAGCCGGCGGAGCGCGTGTCGACGAGGACACGTCGCCGACTCAGGCGGGCATTCGGACGCCGTCGTTCTACCTCGAAACGCTCGAGGTCGAGCACCAGCGGCGCTACCACTTTGCCGCCCCGGGCGGTGACCCGTGGTACGACGCCGGCCTGCTGGCGACATCGGCTCCGGTCGAGGCGGTGTTCCCGTTCGAGCTCGAGGGCTGGGTCGCGGGCGCCTCGCCGGTGTCCATGCGCGTCGATATGTGGGGTGTCACCGACTTCCCGCAGGCGCCGGATCACCACGTCGCGCTCGACGTCAACGAGAGCGAGCTCGCCGATGAGTGGTTCGACGGCCTGGTCGATCAGCCGGTCGAGCTGGCGGTGCCGGATTCCGTCCTGAGCGCCGGCACCAACGAGCTGCGCCTGCGCCTGCCGCACGACACCGGTGCGGAGTACGACCTGGTCCACTACGACGGCCTCGAGGTGACCTATCCACGTCACTTCCGGGCTCGAAACGGCGAACTCGAGTTCCCGGCGAGTCGCGGACGAGCGTTCCGCGTCGACGGTCTGCCGAGCGCCGAGATCGTGGTCTATCAGGTGCGGACCGGCTACGTGCGCTACGCCGCCGGGGTCACCGTAGAAGGTGTGCCGGGGGATTACAGCGCTACCTTCACCGCCAAGCGCGGCGACACCACGTTCTTCGTCGCGAGTGTCGACAGCCTGGCGACGCCGGCGATCGAGCTCGCCCCAGAGCCGGTCGACATCACCTCGACCCAGGCCGATCTGGTAGTGATCGCGCACGGCGACTTCGTCGATGCGATCGAGCCGCTGGCCCAGGCGCGGCGCAACCAGGGCCTGTCGGTCCGGGTGGTGGACGTCGCCGACGTCTACCGACAGTTCGGCTCCGGTGTGGTCGATCCGCAGGCGATCAGGAACTATCTGGAGCATGCGTCCAGCGAGATGGGCAGCAGCTACGCCCTGCTCGTGGGCGGCGACACCTACGACTACTTCGACTATCTGGGCACCGGCTCGATCAGCTTCATCCCGACGCCGTACGCGAAGACCGACTCGATCGTGCACTTCGCGCCGGTCGACTCGCTCTACGTCGACTTCGATGGCAACGGCGTGGTCGAGATGGCGCTCGGTCGCATGCCGGTGCGCACCGTCGAGGAGCTCGAGCGCGTGATCGCCAAGACGCTCGACTACGACGACATCGGCTACCGCCGGACCGCGGTCCTGGCGGCGGACGGTCTCGACGTGTCCACCGCCTACTCGTTCCGGGAAGCGAGCGAGGAGATGCGCGGTCAGCTGCCGGGCGACTGGCAGTCGGAGCTCGCCTACATCGACGACCTCGGGCTTGCGGGCGCCCGCGACATACTCCTGGCCGAAGTGGAGGAGGGCGTGGCCCTGACCAGCTACTTCGGTCACTCGGGCCCGACCGTCTGGAGCTTCGATGGCCTGTTCGACACGGCGGATGCCGAGGCGCTCGAGAATCACGGTCGACCAACGGTGGTGGCGCAGTGGGGTTGCTGGAACACGTACCACGTGTCTCCGAGCTTCGACACCCTCGGCCACATGCTGATGCTCACCGACGATCGCGGCGCCGCCGCGGTGCTCGGAGCGGCGACCCTGACCGAGGCACCCTCGGAGCGCAAGCTCGGCCTGGAGGTCTTCAGCCGGATCGGGACTCCGGGAGTGCCGATCGGCCGCGCGGTCCTCGAGGCAAAACAGGCGCTCGGCGAGCGCGAGCCGGACCTCCTGGACGTACTCTGGGGCTGGACCCTGCTCGGTGATCCGACCCTGATCGTCCAGCCGTAGCCACCAATCGCGCCCGCCGCGAAGGATTTCGAATCCGCCCCCCCTCTAACTGTCCGAGGGGGGGCGCTGAACTGAGTTCAGAACGAGGTCTCAGGGTCGCTCTCACGCTCCTCCTCTTTTTCTCTTGATCACCGGCCGCCTTCCAAGGCGGCCGTTTTCTGTTGGGGACACAATACGTAATTCGCAGCGTAAGCGAACGATCCCGCAGGCCGCATGTACCCCGCAATAGGTAGTTCGCTTACGCTGTGAATTACGTATTGTGTCCCCCCGTGTCGAGTCGAGGGAGCTTCGATCGTCGTAGCATCAGTGGGACGGACGGTGTGTTCGTCCCGAGCCAGACGAGACGAGCATCGAGGAGAGATAAAATGGCCGACTACATGCTGCTTCTGTACGAAAATCCGACCGACTTCAGCGACGTCAGTCCCGAGGAGATGCAGGCGATCATCGGCAAGTACTCGGCTTGGCGCGACAGCCTGGCCGAAGAGGGCCGGCTGGTCGGCAGCAACAAGCTCACCGATGGTGAGGGCCGGGTGCTGAAGGGCGGCAACGGCGATCTGCGGGTAACCGACGGTCCGTTCAGCGAGACCAAAGAGGTGATCGGCGGCTACTTCACGATCCGAGCGGCGAGCTACGACGAGGCGGTCGAGGTGTCGAAGGGATGCCCGCACCTGGGCTTCGGCGGCACTATCGAGATCCGCGAGATCGAGGTCCACTAGGTACCGGATGTCCGCGGAAGCCGGCGCCGGGGTCCATGGGCTCGTCGACCACCTGTTCCGCCGTGAGGCGGGCCGGATGGTCGCGAGCCTGACCCGGGCGTTCGGTCCGGCTCACCTGGCCCTTGCCGAGGAGGTCGTGCAGGACGCCCTGGTTCAGGCCCTCAAGCGCTGGCCGTTCCACGGTGTGCCCGACAATCCCGCCGGTTGGCTCTATCGGGTGGCGCGCAACCTGGCGCTCGATCGGCTGCGGCGGGACACGAGCTTCCGCGACAAGGAGCCGGCGGTGCGCCAGGCGATGAGCCCGGCGCACATCGGCGAGGCGAGGGCTCACTTCGAGGGCGAGATCACCGACGATCAGCTACGGTTGGTCTTCCTCTGCTGCCATCCGGCCCTGACGCGTGACGCGCGGGTCGCGCTGACGCTCAAGACCTCCGCCGGATTCAGCGCCCGCGAGATCGCCCGCGCGTTCCTGGTCACGGAGGCCGCTGTCGCTCAACGCCTGGTCCGGGCCCAGCGCCTGATTCGGGATCGTGAGATCCCCTTCGAGATGCCCGCCCGAGACGAGCTGGGCGAGCGGCTCGACGCGGTGCTGGAGGTGGTCTACCTGATCTTCAATGAGGGCTACGGTGCGCACGAGGGCGACGATCTGGTGCGTATGGACCTGTGCCGTGAAGCGCTGCTGCTGGTGGGCGAGTTGGCTCGTCTGCCGATCGGCGACCGTCCCGAGGTGCACGCCCTTGGCGCACTGCTCAGCTTTCAGGCTTCGAGACTTCCGGCCCGCATCGATCTCGACGGCAATCTCGCACTGCTCGCCGAGCAGGATCGTTCACGGTGGGATCGAGAGCTGATCCGGCGTGGCTTTCGGCATCTCGAGCGGGCCGCCGAAGGGGTACGCGCGACGCGCTATCACCTCGAAGCGGGCATCGCCGCCCAACACGCCCTCGCTTCGACCGCCGCGGACACCGACTGGGGCGTGATTCTCGGTCTGTACGATCAACTCCTCGAGCTCAACCCGTCGCCGATCGTTGCGCTCAACCGCGCTGTGGCTCTGGCCCGCGCCCAGGGCCCGGATGCGGGACTCGAAGCGCTCGATCGGCTCGACGACGCCAAGGCGCTGCGCGGCTATTACCTGCTACCGGCGACCCGCGCCGAGCTCTGGCTCCAGAAGGGGGAGCCCGAGGTTGCGGCCGAGGGGTTTCGGCAAGCTCTCGAGTGCCGATGCAGCGATCCCGAGCGTCGGTTCCTGGAGAGCCGGCTGGCAGAGCTGGCAACCTAGCCTGACCTGCTAGATCCCCGGTGCGTCTGATTCATCCAGCCATCCTGGCTGCGTGGAGGGGGCTGCCTAAACGGTGGTCGGTACTTGTGCATCTCATACCTTGAGTCACGGAATGGACAGGGGGTCGAAGTGAGTCAGATGATAGGAACTCCACTCGCCGCGCCTACCACGCGGGGCCGCGTACCGGCCGCGAGGCGCTTCTGGATATGCGCCGGGCTACTTCTGACCACTGCCTGTCAGCAGGCGGCCGTGGAAAGACCCCAAAGTCGTGGCTTTTCACCGGAGAGCCTCGATGCCATCGAGCGGACGATCGAGACGGCGGTCGCCGACGGCCGGATCACCGCTGCAATCGCCGCCCTGGCCCGCGACGGGGAGACCACCTGGCTGACGACTGCCGGCGAGATGGAACCCGGCGTCGCCATGCGGGAGGACGCGATCATGCCGCTGGCCTCGGTGGGGAAGATGTTCACCGCGACGGCCGCGATGATCCTCGAGGAACGAGGAACGATCTCCCTCGACGACCCCGTCAGCGAGTACATCCCGGAGTTCGCGAACGTCGTGGTCGAAGTCACGAGCGAAACCGGCGACACCAAACGGGTGCCGCCCGAGCGTGCAATCACGATTCGCCACCTGCTGACCCACACCAGCGGCTTGACCGTCACCGGGAACGAGTTCTGGGATGCGTGGGGCGCCCACACGGGAATCACGACGACCACCCACTTCGCTCGCGCGCTCGCCGCAATGCCTCTCGTCGCGCAGCCGGGCTCCGAGTTCGGGTACGGCCAGACCGGCGCGGCCTACGAGGTTCTGGGCGCGGTCATCGAGATCGCCAGCGGGCAGACTCTCGAAGGGTTCATGACCGAGAGCATCTTCGAGCCGCTCGGCCTCGACGACAGCTACTTCTATACACCGGAGAAGAAGTCGCACCGCTCGCCTGCGGTGTATCGAAGGGTGGACGGTGAGCTGCGCCTGGACCGCCCGGCCGGCGAGGACTTCTCGCGCTCGACGTTCTTCCACGGTGGCGGCGGGGTGCGATCGACGGCGGCGGACGTCCTGCGTTTCGCGCGGCTATTTCTGGAGGGTGGATCCGTAGACGGCGTGCGCATCCTCGGTGTGGCGTCGGTCGAGGCGATGATGAGCGATCAGCTCGGTGAGCGGGCCCCGCAATCGTGGCGGGAGCGTGGGCGCAGCTGGGGCTTCGGCGCCGCGGTCCAGTACGCGCCGGATGAAACTGGTACCATGACGCTGCTGCAGTACGGCTGGGTCGGCGGCGGCTTCGCGACGGTCTGGGTGGATCGGAAGGAGCGGCTCGTCGCCTACTTCAACTTCCCCCTGACTCCTCCTGGCGACAACGAGCTGCTGGGCGAGTTCCAGCAGAGGGTCTACGCGGCCCTCGTGAATCCTCAGGACGAACCCGGCTAGGCCTGCCGCGGGGCTGTCCTCGGCGTCCTGCTCGACGCGCCGACAGTGCCGGGGCACACACTACGCAATCCGCGCTCTTTGCGGGTTCCGGACAGTGCCCCCTAGCCGTCGTTGGCACTAGTCCCCGATGTTCCCCTCGACTCGTCGGCCGTGATGGATCACGAACGCTATTCGCTCGGTATTCGTGATGTCCTCGATCGGTGAGGCCTCGAGAACAACGAGGTTCGCCTCGTCCCCGGCCGCGACACCGTACCGGCGACCCAGGAACTCGCCGGCGTCCACGGTCGCGGCAGCGAGCGCCTGCCACGGGGAGAGCCCGGCCTGCACCAGCTTGTAGAGCTCGCGGTGCATCGAGAATCCCTGGATCGTGCCGTAGTTGCCCGAGTCGGTACCGGTCAGCATGGTGACTCCGGCGTCGGAGAGCGCCTTGACCGACGCCAGGATCAGCGCCTCCCTCTCTGCGGCGCCCGCCGCGTGCGCGCGAGCTGACTCCGAGGGCTCGTACTCGCGGTAGGCGGCGAGCACGTTCGCGGGAGTGAGCGCCTGGGCCAGGGGGCTGTCGAGGGGGCTCGGCTCGGCGACGAAGTGGCGGAAGTCGGTGTGCACCGCCAGCGTCGGGATATGGCGCATGCCGCGCGCCGCCATCAGCTTCGCGAGATCCTCGGGAACCGGCTCGCTCGATGGGGTGTGAGTGATGGCGCTCGCGCCGGCTTCGAGCGCGTCCCGCACGTCCTGCCAGGTATTGATGTGAATCACGGTCTTGATGCTGTTCTCCGACGCGGTCGCGACGGCCGCGGTCAGTGTGGCCTTGTCGACCGACGGCATCCGACCGGTGGGCGAGTAGACGACCTTGACCACATCCGGCCTCTTCTGGGCCAGGTCCGCCACCACGCCGCGCGCCTCGTCCGGGCTGTTCATGGTCCGGGTCGGGATTCCGTACTCGGTGCAGTGCCCTGCCGTGGCGGTGAGGCACGAGAGGCTCGCGAACAGGTCGGCCCCCGGGGCCTCGCCGGCCCGCTGGCGCTCGCGCAACGTGTACAGAGCGTCCTCCAGCCCGAAGAGGTCGAGAAACGCGGTCACTCCCGCCTGGAGCATGCGCTCGGCGACGCCGGCCGTTCCGGGCGAGTCGAAAGTGTTTCCGGGCGCCATGTTGCCGTAGGAGTGGGTGTGGAGATCCACCAGGCCGGGGATGATCCACTTGCCGGCGAGGTCGATCGTCGCGCCCTGGAAGTTCTCTGGCGGAGCCGTGGGCTCGCCGGCGATCGTCCCGTCCAGAACGAGCAGATTCGCCCGCCGGATCTCCTGCTTGGCGGGATCAACGATGTTGGCACCGGCCAGGTAGAGATCCTGAGCACCGACGGGGGCAGCGAGCGTGACGGCGAACAGGGCAAGTCGGGGAAGTGTCTTCATCATGGTTTCTGACCTCAATCGCTACTAATTGTGTCGCGGATCGATGGGGGTGATTGCGCCGATCGACGCCTCGATCGTTTCGGCGGCGGCGAGGCACAGGTCCTCCCGGTACATCGGGCCGATCAGCTGAACCGCCTGCGGCAGCTCGTCAGCGACCATCACCGGTAGCGCGACCGAAGGAAGACCCAGAAGATTCACGGCGACCGTGAGACGCACCGAACCAAGGAGCGTCTCGACCGCCTCCCGCCCGCCCAGATCCGAGCCGACCGGGAAGGGCTGCGCGGTCGACACCGGACCGAGGACCAGAGGGTACTCTTGCTGGAACTCGCTCCAGATCCGAGTCAGGCGGTTGCGCTCGGCCAGCGCCTGGGCGTATTCCGAGCGATCGAGCGGCGGGACCGCCTCCAGCAGCTGTTCGACGAACTGTCGATTGGCCGCGGAGCCGATTTCGAGCATCAGCGGCAGGAAGAACTCGCGGATGTCGGCGGCGATCATTCGCGCCCAGAGGTCGGCCGCCTCGACGACCGAGCCCGAGTCGACTTCGTCCACCACATAGCCGGCGGCAGTCAGAGCGGCGGCCGCTCTCCTCACACCGCCGAGAACCCTCGGATCGACACCAGCTCCTTCGGGATCCACGATCATGGCCACTCGCCGAGGCACCTCGGGTCCGCCCTCGAGCGGCGCCGGAGTCCACCAGGGATCCCGGGCGTCGGCTCCGCTCATCGAGTGAAGCGCCAGGCGAAGATCGCTCACGCTCCGGGCGAGAGGTCCGTGAACCAGGAAAAGCTGGATCGTGATGGGGAAGCGGCTCTCCCCGGCGAGGGCGATGGCAGATGCCACCCGGCCGCGCGACGGCCGCAGTGCGGCGACACCGCAGCACTGAGCCGGGAAGCGGACCGAGCCTCCGTAGTCGTTGCCGATGCCGATCGGCGTCATGCCGGTCGCCACGGCCACTGCGTCGCCGCCGCTCGACCCGCCCGGGGTGCGTGACGCATCCCACGGGTTCAGGGTCGCGCCGTGCAGTCCGCTCTCGGTGTGGTAGCGCAGCCCCATCTCCGCCATGTTGGTACGGCCGATGGGAATGGCGCCGGCGGCCTTCAGTTGAGCGACGCACGGCGAGTCGATCGCCACCACGTTCTCTCGGAGCGACGGCAGCCCCTCGGTCGTTGCCGTGCCGGCGAGATCGAGATTCTCTTTGATCGTGATCGGGACTCCGTGGAGCGGGCCGACCCGCTCGCCCCGAGCGATGGCGCGATCGGCCGCCGCCGCGTTCTTCAGGGCCTCGTCGCCGAGCACGACGGCTACCGCGTTCAGCTCGGGGTTCACCTGGGCGATGCGATCGAGGTGACTCTGCACAATTGCCACGCTGGAGACCTCTCGCGTGCTGACCCATCCGGCGAGCGCGCTCGCACTCGCTCGCCACAGCTCGGGTGGCGGTGGGTGAGCGGGGGCGGCGGGAGTTGCGGAACCTGCGCTCGCCGGGACTCGCGGCCCGGCGAATGCCAGGCCCGTGGTCAATCCGACCACCGACTTGAGTAGGTCCCGGCGCCCGATGGGCTGCTTCAGTTCGTCGGTCATGCTCGTTTCACCTTTCCAATCGCGGTTCCAGGGGACACGTGAATCACGGCGGTTCGTTGCGGCGGTGCCATAATCTCATCCAGCTATGGACAGCTCGCGGAAGGACCGCGTGACGCAGCTCCTGGTCGAGAGCGTGAGCTCCGGCCCCGAACGCCGCGTCCCGGAGGAGCTCCTGGTCGAAGTCCATGCTGACCTCCAGCGACTGGCGGTGGGGTACCTGAGCCGGCAGGGACCCGGGCAGACCCTGGAGCCCGCGGCGATCGTGAACGAGGCCTACGTTCGTCTCGTCAACGGCAGCACGATCGACTGGCGGGGTCGGACCCACTTCTTCGCCGTCGCCGCGCGCGCCATGAAGAATCTCCTGATCGATCATGCTCGCGGCAAGCACCGCCTCAAGAGGGGTGGGGATCGGCTGCGGGTGACGTTCGCCGAGGAGCTGTGTTGGCCTGAGGCCGAAGTCGACGGCGAGCGCATCCTGTGGGTACACCAGGCGCTCGAGAAGCTCAGGGCGCTCGACGAACGGCAGGCTCGGATCGTCGAGCTGCGATTCTTCGCCGGCATGACCTCGGCCGAAGTGGCGGAGACCCTGAGCGTCTCGCTGCGTACGGTCGAGGGCCACTGGGCGCACGCCCGGGCATGGCTTCTGCGCGAGTTGGAGGCGCCGAAGGCCGGATGAGCGATTCTCGCCACGCCCGGGTTCGCGAGATCTTTCTGGGTGCCTGTGAGTTATCGCCGGGCGAGCGTCAAGGCTACATCGACGGCGAGTGCAGTGACGACGACGGGCTACGGCGAGAGGTGGATTCACTTCTCGAGCATCACCACGAGGCTGTCGGAATCTCGACTGTCGTGCCCGAGGAGACACCGCACCGCTTCCGATCGGGTGAGCTGTTCGCGAATCGCTACCGGATCGTGTCGCTGCTGGGGGAGGGTGGGATGGGACAGGTCTACCGGGCCGACGACGAAACGCTCGGGGTCCCGGTCGCGGTGAAGGTCCTGCCGCATCACGCAACTGGTCGAGAGCAGCTGCTCGCGGAGGTGCGACACGCGCGCGAAGTGACCCACCCGGCGGTCTGCCGGGTTCACGACGCCGGCGAGTGGGAGGGTGAGCTCTACATCACCATGGAGTACGTCGCCGGCGAGGACCTGGCGGCGCTGCTGCGTCGGATCGGGCGAATGCCGCCCGACAAGGTCCTCGACATCGCCCGGCAGCTCTGCGCAGGACTGGCGGCGTCCCACGCCCGCGGAGTCGTCCATCGCGATCTCAAGCCCGGCAACATCCTGATCGATCCCGAGGGTCACGTGCGCATCGCGGACTTCGGCGTTGCCGTCGCCCCGGGAGGGGCTTCGGGAGTGGAGCGCATGGCCGGCACGCCGGCCTACATGGCGCCGGAGCTGCTGCACGGCCGGGGCGCGACCGAGCGCAGCGATCTCTACTCCCTCGGGCTGGTGCTCTACGAGCTCGCCACCGGTCGCCTGCCGTTCGAGGTGGAGGAGCTTCGTCGTGGCACGGACGGTCTCCAACGATGGCCGCCGGCGCCGCCCTCCCGGTTCGTCTCGGGTCTCGACGCCGCGCTGGAGCGGGCGATCCTGTGGTGTCTGGCGCCCACTCCGGAGGAACGGCCGGACTCGGCGCTGGCACTCGCGGCGTCTCTCCCGGGGACGGATGCACTATCGCTGGCGGCCGAAGTGCGGGTCACGCCGTCGCCGGAGATCGTTGCAGCCTCCGGCGGCTCTCCGGCTCTCTCTCACGGCTGGCTCTGGGCGACTCTTGGCGGCCTGCTGCTTCTGCTCGGAGCCATCCTCGTGTTGGGTGAGAGGCTCTCGATCTTGGAAAAGGCGGCGGTCGTCAAGCCTCCCGAGGTGTTGGCCGACCGGGCTCGGGAGATGGTGACGGGACTCGGCTACTCGCAGGAGCCGCAAGCGCCTCGCTACGGCTATCTGGACGACCCCGCAGCCTCGGATCCGGAAGCTTCCGTTCTCTTCTGGTACCGGCAGCAGTCCGAGCGCGCTCTGCCGGAGGCGACGCGCAGGTACCTCTACACCCGGCCGTTGGTGCCCGATTCGGTGGTGAAGGGCCAGATCGTCGCGCTCCTGGACCAGAGCGGTCGGCTGGTCTACTTTCAAGCGGACCCAGCGACGCCGCCCGAGACTGCTGACCGCGTCGGCTCGGACGGGATCGACTGGCCTTCGGCTCTGGCCTTCACCGGTCTCGAGCCGGACAGCTGGACCGCCGCTCCAGCTGGACTCTCCCCGGTCTTCGCCGACAACCGGATGGCCTGGCAGGGAGTCAGCTCGAAGGGTCGGGAGGTCCGGGTCGAGGGCGCCGCCCTGGACGGGCGAATCGTCTATCTGGCCGTCAGGGACTCTGTCGAAGGCGACGAGGTCGTAGACGAGCCGTTCGCGGACGACGATCGCGCCGCGTTGCTCTCTCTTTTCGTCGTGCTCATCCTGGTCGCGTCGATACCGCTGGCGTTCCTTAATCTCCGGCGCAAGCGCGGCGACCGGCGCGGTGCGCGGCGACTTCTCATATTCGTGCTCGCCAACCTGCTGGTGGGCTGGCTCCTCCAGCTCGGATGGATCCCGCACCCGATGGACGACACCGGAAGCGTGTTCCTGGATCGACTGGCGCCGCTGGCACTGCACGGCCTGTGGCTATGGCTCGGCTACCTGGCTCTGGAGCCGTACGTGCGCCGGGTCTGGCCGCGAACGCTGGTCTCCTGGAGCCGTGCGCTGGAAGGGCGGTTCCGCGACAGTCTCGTGGGCCGCAGTTTGTTGTTGGGGACCCTGGCGGGCGCTGTCTTGATGGCGCTGGAGCTGGGGTCCTACTTGATACTGCCGAAGTGGTTGGGTGTCGAGGCGCCAAGCGGACCGTTGGGGGGTCTCTGGCTACAGGGCACCCTGAGCACCCCGCTGATGTTCGCCACCGCACTGACCACCGTACCGAGAGCGATCTACGACGGCCTGGTGACTCTGCTGATTCTGGTCCTGTTGCGTCGGCTTCTGCGCGGACCACGCCGCGCGACCGTCGCTTTCATTGCCGTCTACGGGTTCCTTCTGGTTCTCACCGGGGGCGGGGACCTGGGCATGTTGTGGCTCACTGCCGGCCTGCCGGCGGCGGCCATCTCCGCGTTTGTCCTTGTCCGTTTCGGAGGCCTGCTGACCTACGTGACAGCTCGGTTCGTGGTCTACCTTCTGCACGCGTATCCTCTGACCACCGACTCGGCACTCTGGTACTCCCGAGGTGGATACTTCGCCGTCGGCCTGGTGGCGGTGATCGCGGCCATCGCTCTCGCGGTGGCAGTTGGCGGTCCGGGCGCGCACCGGCACCGGACCGCCGCCTAGCCTGAGAAGGGCGAGCTGGGCCGAGCCTAGTTCTCACCTCCGATCTGGCTCAACGCGAGCTCTACTAGTGCCCCGTGGATCTTCCCCATGGCCGCGAGCCGCCGCGGCTTGTTGGTGTCGTAGAGGTCGCTGTTGGTGAAGATGGCGATGCCGATTCCCAGCTCGGGGAGCATGAAGAAGTCCGTGGAATGACCCACGAAGCTGCCGTTGTGCCAGACGACGCTCCCCTCGCCGGCGGGCTGGACGACGAACGCCAGACCCTGCGAGGGAGCGATCTCGGGAAACTGTACCTGCCGCATCTCGCGAGCCGAGGAGCTTCGGAGGATCCGTGACCCCTGGAACTTTCCAGACTCGAGATGCATCGCAGCGTAGTTGCCGAACTGCCGGGCGCTGGTCTGGAGCATCGAAGACGGGTAGGTCGCGAAGGATGCGAAGGGCATGGCGAGGTACGCGTTCTTCTTCCGCTTCGCGAGATACGGAACGACCTTGTGCGCGGGATCGATGTTGGCGAGCAGCCAGCTCGACTCGTGCATCTCGAGAGGCCCGAAGAGGCGCTCCTGCGTGAACGCTTCGAGGCTCGATCCGGAGACGGTCTCGATCAAGTAGCCGAGAAGTCCGTATCCGATGTTCGTGTAGACGAAGCCCTCGCCTGGCGCCCACGGGTGGAAGCTGGCGTCCGGGTCGAAGAAGTCGCTGCCTTCGAGCAGGTACCGGGTCAGCACCTCCTCGAGCGACAGGGGGTAGTCCCCGATGGCGTGAAGCAGATCTGCGATCTGATGGGCGAGGCTGTCGGAAATGCTCGACGTGTGAGTCGCGAGCTGGCGCGCGGTGATCGGCGTATCCGGGTGCTTCGGGTTGCGCACCGCGAACGGCAGATAGCTGTTGATGTCCTCGTCGAGATCCAGCAGTCCGTCGTCGACGAGCTGCATCGCTGCCGTCGCCGTGACCGTCTTCGAGATCGAGGCGGTCAGAAAGACCGTGTCGGGTGTGACCGGAACCTGCTCTTCGATGTTGGCCCAGCCGTAGCCGCCGGTCCAGGTCGTCTGGCCGTCGACGACCACCACTGCGGAAAGTCCCGGGATTCGGGCCTTGCGCATCTGCTTCTGAATCAGTTGGTCGATGTCGGTCGCGCCGGCCTGTGGAGTGAGCGCGGCCAGCAGCAGTGCGGTGGCGGTGGCGAGGGTGCGTAGGGTCCTGCGAATCGTTGTCGTGTGTGAGTTGGGCATGTCGGTGTCTCCTTTGGGACAGCGCGCTACCGGCGGCTGCCGGCCTCCTGATCGCGCTCTGCAGCGAGCTTCTCTCTGGCGACCTGAACCTTCTCGTCGTCCGCGAGCGGCTCGCAGTCGATCAGGTCGTTCTCCTCGATGGTCTCGACGTCAGGCTGTTCGTAGAGCTTGATCCGCACGTCGGCCGAAGCGCCGCGACCGCCGTCGTACGGGCCGCCGAACTCGCGCTCTCCGACGTTCAAATCCCGGATCTCCATGTGGGAGTAGCCCGCCGCGAGGCAGACCGAGGCGGCCTCCATGAGCGCTGTCCTGGTCGCCTTGGCTTCGGCTCCGAACACAGTCAGCTTGCGATGGTGGACGACGTACTGCGTGTCCGTGAGCTGCGTGAATTTGACGTCCGCCTGCACGGCCACGGCGCTGATCAGCAGGCCCAGTAGTGCGATTCCTGGTTTCTTCATTTTCTATCTCCTGTCTTGGTTTCTGACGGTCGGCGCGGTGCCGGCCTCAGCTGCGGCGGTGATGCCGTCTTGCTGAGGTAATCGCCATCGAGCGGAGAAACCCGC
>JAJCXP010000187.1 GCA_029263375.1 Acidobacteriota bacterium
CGGCTCGAGGTCGAGCGCGCGCCAGAAGCCGGCGATCCGGTCGCGCGCATCGCCGCCCATCTGACCCTCGGCGCCGAGGTAGACCGACGCGTACGGGTAGAGCTGGAAAAGAAACGCCTCCTCGTAGCGTCCGGGCGTGGGCGCTGGACCGAGCCCGAGGGGCTCGGCCAGCCGGTGCGTCTCGCGGGACGGCGGCTCGGCCAGCGCGCCGAGAGCTCGAAACAGCTCCATATCGCTCAGTCCACGTAGCCGAGGGTGCGGAGCTTCTCGACTTCGTCGTTGGTGAGCTCGAGCTCCTCGATCTCTTCGGTGGCGCCGGTGATCCAGGCGGTCGAGCGCTCGCGCAATCGCTGGTGGATCTCCGGGTTGTCGGCGCTGACGTTTATCCTTTCGAGCGGATCGGCCTCGAGGTCGTAGAGCGCCTCGAAGTCCCACCTGTCGCCGGGGAAGACGGTCAGCTTCCAGCGCTGTGTCCGCGCGGCGAAGACCACCCGCTTCGGGTCGAGATCCGGGACTCCATTCAGCTCGAAGATCTGGCGCACGGCGAGCGCCTGCTTCGGCTTCGCCCACGTCCCGGATGACGCCATGCCGCCGGCGCTCTGAGCTCGCTCGCCGCGCAGGAGGGGCACCAGGGTCTCGCCCTGGGGCTTCAGGTGATCCAGCTCCGCCACACCGAGCAGCTCGAGTGCGGTCGGTAGGATGTCGACGGTCTCGATCAGCTCGTCGAATCTCGCCGGCGCGATCCCCGGCGACCGGATCAGAAAGGGGATGCGGGTTTGATCGTCGAACACCGCGGTCGAGTGAGTCAGGTCGATCGCCTCGCCGTGCTCGCCCATCGACTCGCCGTGATCCGCGGTGACGATCAGCAGCGTCCGGTCGAGGTCGATGGCGTCGACGAGCTCTCCGAGGACCGAGTCCTGGTAGGTCAGTCCGCTGTCGTAGTGATCGACATAGTCATTGAGATGCGTGTACTTGGTGCCGTCCGCGTCTCTCAGCACCTGCGGGAACGGAATCAGCGGCAGCTCCGGCCCCCGGTCCGCGGAGTGATAGATGCGTTCGATGCCGCCATGGCGCGCGTACGGCCCGTGGGCGTCGTAGAGGTGGACGAAGGCGAAGTAGGGCTGTTCCGCGTCGCCGCTCTGGAGCCAGTCGAGGGTCGCCGAGACCGTCAGCTCGCCGTCCCTTCGGACGCCTTGGAACTCGGCATCGTAGACGTCGAAGTCGCGCTCCAGTCCGGTCGCGAGCCGGCCCTTGAGGGGAAAGCCGCTCACGAACGCACCGGTGCGAAAGCCCTCTCGCTTCAGAATCGTGGCCAGCGTCGGGAAGCGCTTGCGCAAGCGCGGGCGGGTGACGCCGAAGCTGTGCGTGTGCGGGTAGAAGCCAGTCAGCATCGAGGCGTGCGAAGGACCGGTCGCGGTCCACTGCGCAAAGGCGTTGGTGAAGAGCGCGCCGCCAGTCGCCAGCTGATCGAACCGGGGTGAAGTCTGCCGCTCGTAGCCGTAAGCCGACAGATGATCCGGGCGCGTGGTGTCAAGCGACACCAGGAGCAGATTACGCGGCGTCGGCGCCTCGGACGAGCAGCCGCTCGCGAGAACCGCGAGCAAGCCCACCAGGACCGCCTGGGCGGATCTA
Source organism: Acidobacteriota bacterium (assembly GCA_029263375.1). Taxonomy (GTDB): domain Bacteria; phylum Acidobacteriota; class Thermoanaerobaculia; order Multivoradales; family JAHEKO01; genus JAHEKO01. The sequence goes on from JAJCXP010000187.1 coordinate 1,633, forward strand.
GTCGCCATCCGGAAGCAGGTAGGCGTCGGCGGTGGGCTTGACCGGTCGGATCAGCCAGCGCGGCCGCCGCGTGCCGTCGGGCGAGTTGCCGACCGCCGAGCGCGTCTTGGCCAGCCACTCCTCGAAGATCCGCGCCGACTTCGCGGTGTCGACCGCGACCTGACCGTAGCGGTCCTCCGGCGCCGCCCTCACCACCCGGACCGCCTGATGCCAGCAGTGCATGCCCGAGAGAGGGTCCGGGTGGACCGGGAAGGTCATGTTCTGGTGCACGCCGGCATCGGTCCACCAGATCCGGCTGGTGTCCGGGTCGCTCGACTCAAACGGCTCGACGCCCTTCTTGCGGGTCATCTTCCAGCGGCTGTCCTCGTGCGCGAGTCCGACCGTCGCCATCAGTTGGCGCTGACCCTCTTTGGATCCGTTGTCGAGCTTCCAGCGGCCCATGTGGTGGCTGCAGGCGACCACGCCCGGCCGGATGCCCTCGGTGACCCACGTCTTGACCACGAAGTGGCCGATCTCGGTCTCGACGCGCGCCAGGTCGCCGGTCCGTAGGCCGAGCGGCTCGGCATCGCGAGGATGGAGCCAAAGCGGGTTCGTATGGGCGATCTCGTCCAGCCACTTCGAGTTCGCCGAGCGCGTGTGGATCTGGGTCGGCAGTCGGAAGGTCGAGATCAGGACCTTCTGATCGTCGTCGAGCCGGCTCGGGTGGACGTGGCTCTTCATGTAGGTTGGCACCGCGACGTCAGCCCAGCCCCAGGCGGCGAGAGTCGAGGAGTAGAACTCGAGCTTGCCCGACGGAGTGGGGAAGCCTCGCAGGATCTCGCCATCGACCTGCACGCCCACCGGGCGGCGGCCGTCGTCGTCGGGCAGCGGCGCTCCGGTGGGCGCCAGGTTCACCGGCGCTGGCGCCGCGGCCCGTGTGTAGACCCGCCCACGACCGTCCTCGGCGAGGTCCTCGAGCTGGTCGGCCTCGACCGGCTGCTCGTATAGCGGCCCGAGATCGCGGCACACCTCGAAGGCGCCGTAGCGGCGCATGTACTCGAGCGGTTTCAGACCCTGCGCCGCCGCGGTCTCGGGCAGCCCGGGGACCGAGTTCTCGAAGATCCAGCGGTAGTACTCGTCGACCGTTAGCCGCTTGCCGGGGTGCTCCTCGGACTCTACGAACTCGCGGATGCCGAGCGCGCCGTCGGGGTCGATCCGCCACGACAGCTCGAGCCAGAACTCGTTCTCCTCCCAGACCTCGCCCGGATTCGTGTGGCGGGTGTCGCCGACGCGCTCACCGAGGCGCTCGCGGGCGGTTCGCATCACCGGCTGGCGGAAGCCGAGCCACTGCGCGTCGTGGGTCTCATAGGAGTGCAGGTCGTGGCGCTCGGCGCCGTTGCCCATCGGCAGCACGTAGTCGGCGAAGTAGGCGGTCTCGTTCCAGGTCGGAGTGAGCGCCACGTGCAGGCCGACGCGCGATTCGTCGGTCAGCATCTCGATCCAAGAGAAGCCGTCGGGGTTGGTCCAGACCGGGTTGTAGACCCGGGTGAAGTAGACGTCGAGCTTGCCGCGGCCTTCGCGTACGAGGTGTGGCAGCAGGAACGACAGCTCGTACATCGAGAGCGGATACTCGATCGGCCAGTTGAGGTCGTTCCAGTGATCCGGATGACGAGGCAGTCGGATCGGCCGCGGCACGAATTTGTTCCAGGCGTTCGGGTAGGTGCCGCCGGGGGTCGCGATCGCACCCATGAGCGCGTTGAGCATGAACAGCGTCCGCGCCACCTGCCAGCCGCCCTCGTTACTCGACGACGCGCTGCGCCAGTTGTGGGTCGAGAGCTGGGTGCCGGAGGTCGAGACCGCCTCGGCCACCTGGCCCAGGGTGTCGGCGTCGATGCCCGATTCGGCGGCGGCATAGTCGAACGTGTAGTCCTCGTACTCGGCCTCGAGCATGCGCTCGAAGTTCTCGAAGGTCGCTTCGAGGCCCGGATGGACGTCCTCCAGATACTCCTGCCAGTTCCACCAGCGGCGCACGAAGTCACGGTTGTAGAGTCGCTCGCGGATCAGGTAGCTGGCGATCGCCAGGTGGATCGCGGCCTCGGAGCCCGGTTGCGGCGCCAGCCAGAAGTCGGCGTGGGTCGCCGTGTTCGAGAGCCGCGTGTCGAGCACGATCAGCTTGGCGCCGTTGTGCTTGGCCTCCATGATCCGCTGCGCGTGCGGGTTGAAGTAGTGGCCGGTCTCGAGGTGCGAGCTGACCAGGAAGATCACCTTGGCGCGCGCGTGGTCGGGGCTCGGCCGGTCGATGCCGCACCAGAGCTCATAGCCGGCGCGGGCGCCGGAGGAGCAGATGTTGGTGTGCGAGTTGTGGCCGTCAATGCCCCAGGCGGCCATGATCCGCTCGGTGAAGCCGTCTTCGCCGGGGCGGCCGACGTGGTACATGATCTCCTTCTGGCGGCCCTCATCCATCGCGGTGCGCACGCGGGCGGCAATGTCGTCGAGCGCCTCGTCCCAGCCCACCTGGACCCACTTGCCCTCGCCCCGCTCGCCGACGCGCTTGAGGGGATACAGAATGCGATCCGGGTCGGTCACCTGGTTGAGCGTCGCCGGCCCCTTGGCACAGTTGCGACCGCGCGATCCGGGGTGTTCCGGGTTGCCCTCGAACTTGCGCAGCTCGAGCGTCTCCTTGTCCACGTACGCCAGGAGACCGCACGCCGACTCGCAGTTGAAGCAGGTGGTCGGCACCAGCATGTAGCGCTTCTCGACCCGCTCAGGCCACGCCTTCGAGTCGAGCTCCACCCAGTCGTCCCAGCGCTCCTTGGGCGGAAACGACGCCAGGTGAATCCGACTCGGGCCGGGATAGAAGGTCTCGCCTCGCGCCTCGGTCGCGGCGCGCGCGGCGCTCAGCAGTTCGTTCAGTTTGCGTGTGTCGGTCATGTCTCGAGCCGGTATCAAGCCAGGGGTACGGCCTGGCCCCCCTGGACGTAGGCGTGCTCGAAGGCGAAGAGACCGCCGATTGTCGCGATCAACGCGACCTGCGAGCCGGTCCAGAGAGCGAGGACGCCGATCGCGGACAGGGCTATGCCGGTCCAGAACCAGCCGCGGAAGCGACCGCGGGTCATCTCGGCCGCCGCCAGTCGCGCGTGCGCGGTCGAATGGGTCAGCGTCATTTCGCCGGCGATCAGCAGTAGGTGGAGCAGGTTCAGACCGCCCACCATGTAGAAGAAGGCGTTGGCCGAGTTGGGTTCGACGTATTCGACGATCGGTAGCAGCACCGCGGCGCCAGCCAGGAGGCTCTGAACCGCCAGATGCGGCGGCAGCAGCGGGCTCTGCCAGAGATCACGCGCCTTCGCCTGGGCGAAGAGGTAGGCGGTGTAGATCGCCGTCAGGAGGGCGAGCACGCCGCCGATCGGCCCCAGGTAGGCGATCGTCGAATCGGGTTGCCAGAGCAACGCGAGCGCCAGGTGCGCCGTCAGCAGCAGACCGTAGGCGCCGATGATGAACGCGCCCCGCACCAGCCAACTGCGCCACTGCGGCCGGGTGAAGATCATGAAGAAGCGCTTCGGATGCTCGAGGTCCGAGATCAACACGACGCCGGTGATCGCCAGGAAGACCAGCGCCACTGCCGGCGCGATCCACTCCAGCAGAGTCATCGCACCGACCACGCCCGCCCACGCCGCCAGCAGCGGCAGCAGGTAGGCGCCGGCCGCGATGCCCTTGGTCAGCGTGTAGAGACTGACCCGCCAGTCCCAGGGGGCTGTGTGCGGAACGTCGTAGGAGAGCAGCGCCGCGGCCGAGGAGTTCGACCCGCCCGCCATCCCCAGTCCCGGATGTCCGGACACGACGTGATGGCCACCGGTCGCCTGCTGGCTCCACATGAACAGATCACCCTCGGGCCGGCGCGCCGCGAGCGGATCGAGCGTCGCCTGATGGGCGCCACGGTAGAACAGCTTCGGCCCGGTCTCCTTCTCCGGCCGCCGTACCGTCACCGGATTCCGATTCACCATCTCGGCGACCCGCGTCGTCGGGTCGTTCAGGTCGCCAACCATGATCGCCTCGGTCGGGCAGACCACCACGCACGCCGGCTCCAGGCCGACATCGATCCGGTGCGCGCAGAAGTTGCACTTCTCGGCGGAGTGATCCTCGGGATTGATGAAGATCGCGTCGTACGGGCACGCGGCGATGCACGCCTTGCAGCCGATGCAGATCGACTTGTCGAAATCGACGATCCCGTCCGGCCGCTGATACATCGCCGTGGTCGGGCACGCCTCGGCGCACGGCGGGTCCTCGCACTGGTTGCAGCGGGTGACCTGGAACGCGCGCCGGGCGGTCGGAAACTCGCCGACGTCGACGTACTTGACGTAGGTCCGGTTGACCGACAGCGGCACCTCGTTCTCAGACTTGCACGCCGTCGAACAGGCGTGACAGCCGATGCAGCTCTCGTTGTCGATCACCTTGGCCCAGCGGGCCACCGGCGGGCTGCTCTCAGTTGTCAGCATTGGGCCGATGCTAGCGGATTGGCCGGGCATTCGACAGCTGAGGCCGGCAGGATCGACGGAATTCTCTTCGGGGAGGGGACCCACGAAGAGGTCGACCGCCCTGAGGCCGGATGACGGCGAGCTCTCCGGGCGGTGGCGAACGACGGGTGGCGGCGCGTGCGCACCACCGATCGAGCGCGGCCGCTATCGAGCCGTCACAACTTCCGGAACGAGGACAGTGCGATCAGCATGTCGTGAAGGTAGGGTGCCCCGATGCTCGCGAGGAACCCTGTGAGCAGCGAGCCGATGAGCTCATAGAAGACCGTTTTCGGTGCCGGGTTGGTTGCCGTCCAGATGGCGCCGACGCCGAAGTCGACCTCAGCGCGGAACGTCTCCAGCTCCTTCTTCCACTCCTCGCGGCTCTTCTCGAGCTCGGCCTTCCCGTTCGCTGCCTCCTCCGGGCCGATCGCTCCTTCTGCGGTCGGATCCGTCACCTGATCCTCTGGTGGATCCTCTTCCGAGTCTTCGGCCGCCCGCTCCAGCACCTGGGTGACGTACGCCTCCGAGGTGAACTTCGCTCGGACGTCGCCGTCTTGGTAGACCGTTGTCCAGATGGTGAACGCGTTGATGTTGAGCAGCAGGCAGAGCGCCGCCCCGCAGGCCAGCGACAGGTTCTTCATGCGTCGGTCGAACGCGAACTTGAGGGCCGCCTTGTGGACAGCTAGGCGTGCCTTTAGATCGGCGAGGTCCAGGCCCGAATCGATTTTCTCGAGGACCGGCTTCAGATTCTCCTCGTCCAGGAGCTCCTCTCCGACGTTCCTCCAGTCGATGCCGCCGAGAGCGCTTTCGAGCCGATCCAATGTGACGCCGACCAGCGGTCTCAGCACCAGCACCAGCTCTCGCTGTAGGTTCTGGCTGTAGTACTGGACGTGGTTCTTGACCACGCTGGTCAGGCTCTTCACCAGGAAGGAGAGGAGCAGGATGATGACTGTGAAGCCGATGACGGTGTCGATGAGCGCCAGCATGGCCTATGCTCCCGCCGCCGATGCGGCGCTGTTGCCGGCGGGGGCCGGTGCGGATGATCCGGTCGCCGCGGGCCCGTCCGTGGGTGGAGGGGTAACCTCCTCGTCCGCTATGACGGCCATCGCGCCGTGTTGAGAGAACGGGCCGGCTCCGAACAGGAAGAAGAGAAGCGGGACCGAAGCCGCAATCGCCAGATATGCCCTGCGGGCCGTATCCAGAGACTCGACGGGCGACAGTGCGACAGCGATCGGTTGAACAAACTGAGATCCTGCAGCGCTCGCCTTGCTGACCGCCGGAAGCAGGTAGAAGTAGAGCACCAGCCAGAAGACGGCCACAAGACCGATCGACCACGCGAGCCGAATCGGCGTGGACTTCTGCACCATGGCCGCGCTCATCGGCACCACCGCGATGGCCGCGAGTAGGATCAACAAGCTCAGAACCGTGCCCCGAGCGGCCGCCGGTGTCAGCATCATGATGACGACGAGTGCCGACAGAGCCAAAACTACCCTCTTCCAGGTGAACCAGTTTCGCAGACGAGATCTCATCGAATCCTCCTCCCTGGGTCGAAGTGGCTCGCCACTTCTGTCCAGGTGAGACGGACGTGCCTATGAGTTTCGTCGGCAGACGGTCAGGCCAGGAAGGCTGGCGAGGTCAGGCGCCTTCCGGGTGTCAATCGAGTCAGTCCCCAGGGGACCGATCCGCGGCGTGGACTCACATCTTGCCGTGGCCCGGAAGCCCCATCGGCGGGGGTGCGATCTCGCCGCCCAGGATCGCGGACCGAGGTCCGTCGAGGACCGAGCCGGTGAAACGACGTCTCACGAAACGGCGGGTGAGATTGATGCTAGGTTTAGGAAATCATCTGGAGCAGGTAGCGCCGAGGTCGTCGGAATGGACTGTGAATCGCCTCGCTGATGAGTCAGTTTCCATGGGCTCGGCGGCTCTTGGCACGACGCAAGGAGGCTCACGCCATGGCTGACGCGACAAGCCGGAACATCGTTCTCTTCTCTGACGGCACGGGAAACGCGGGAACGAGTTGGAGCGGCTCGAACGTCTGGAAGACGTTCTTGAGCGTTACCCGGCACGATCACGAGCAGGACACGAAGCTGGGTCGGCAGATCGTGATCTACGACCAAGGGGTCGGGACCTCGAGCCTCAAGATCTCGAAGGCCCTCGGCGGCGCCTTCGGCTACGGCCTGAGCCAGAACATCCGGGAGCTCTACTTCGACCTGTGCAGGACCTACCGGCCCGGCGACAAGATCTTCATCTTCGGTTTCAGCCGCGGCGCCTTCACGGCGCGGTCGCTCGCCGGCATGATCTCCGACATCGGCGTGATCCAGGGAAGCAAGGTGGAGAGGGCCTCGGCGCTCGAGGGGCTGGCCGTCGACGCCTATAAGGCGTACCGGTCGAACCGTTGGCAGAGCAAGCGAGAGGAGCTGGAGCAGAAGTGTGGGCGGGTCGGGAGCGGGCTGCTCGAGCCGGACATCCACTTCGTCGGGGTGTGGGACTCGGTCGACGCCATCGGCGTGCCCGTGGACGAGCTGCGCGACGTCATCTACCAGGTCGCGCGCCGCTTCCTGAGGCCGCACAACATGCACCTCACGAACAAGATGAAGAACGTCTACCACGCGCTGGCGATCGACGACGACCGGAACACCTTCTCGCCGGACGTGTTCAAGGAGCCCTCGGCCGAAGAGCGCCAAGCCCACGGGATCTCGATCGAACAGGTCTGGTTCGCCGGCGCTCACTCCAACGTCGGCGGGGGGTATCCACGCAACGGCCTGTCCCTGGTGGCGCTGGACTGGATGATGGAGAAGGCCAGCGCCTGCGGAATCAGATTCGACCAGGACGACTGGGATCTGACTCGGCGCTTCAGCGACGTCCACAGCACGCTCTACGACCCGCGCTCCGGGCCGAGCGCCTACTACCGGTACAACCCGAGAAATATCGCCGAGCTGTGTCGCAAAGCGGGCGAGTTGAAGATCCCCGGCAACGAGCAGCTGGTCTCACAACCCCTGCCCAAGATCCACTTCACCGTCCTGGATCGCGCGAAGCTCGGCACCGCCGACTACGCGCCGCTGAATCTCCCGGTCGACTTCGAAGTGGTCTGTACCTGCCACAAGGACTGGGAGCAAGAGACGATCGAGACGTTCAAGCAGGCTCTTGCCGCGAGCGCCGAGCTGCGAAGGGAGAAGACTCCGGATGCCTGGCGGCTGATCGGCCGACGTCGATGGCTCTATCGCCTGTTCCTGGTAGCGACGCTCCTGGTGGCCGCCCTCGGGATCGCTCTCATGATCTCGCCCGAGAAGACGATCGAGACCTACCGTGAGTACTCGATCTTCAACAAGATCTGGGTCAAGTTCTGGGAGGCACGGGCAACCGAGTCGCCGGCTTGGCTCTCCAAGGCCGGCGGTTGGGTCGGCAAGGCGCTGAAAACCATGAGTCCGAAGGTGCTGGAGAACCTGGTGACAGGCCTACTGAAGCTGCCGGAAGCGATCGTCGCGATCGGCCTGATCGCCACGGCACTGCTCTGGATGAAGAAGCGGCTACTCGCGAAAATGCGCTATCTGGGGCGCGGGATCTGGAAGCGAGTGTTTGCAGACTAGCCGCGCAGGGTAGACGCCCCCGGCGCGCCCCTTGATGCAGTGCTCGAGCGGGCGGCCGCCGGGCGCATTGATTCCAGCTAGCGCGAAGCCTTGGTGTCGAGGCCGCCGATGGCGGTCTCCGGGGAGTCTCCGCTCAGGCAATGGAGAGCTCGGAATCGGTCGCTCAGGACCACTTCGACCGGCACGCCATCCATGCTCGATGGGATAGCCGCGGCGTTCCCGGGTCGGGCATCGTCGACAAAGATCTTGAACACCACGCTGTCGGCGTCCTTTGCCGCCCGCCCGATGCCCATCGCGAAGACGCCGGGATAGGCCAGGATTCCGTCTTCGACTCGGCGTTGTACGCGCGCGGCGAGGCGCTCGGCCCGATCCTCCCGGGTGGCCTTCAATCGGCCACTGCTGGCAACCGCCGAGTCACAACCGACCAGCTCCGCGGGTCCCTTCGGTTTCATCTTCTTGACGTCCTTCATGACCCGATTCATCGGGTTGGCTACTGTGAACGCGCTGCTGCCCGCGAACAGTAGTCCCATCGCGCGCGGGCACTGCTTGACGTCCTCGTAGATCACCGAGCCCGAGTCGCCGCCGGCCGAGAAGTCTTTGTTGTTGGTCGAGGCGACGAGGAACGTCTTGACGAACTGGACCTGCCGAATCGTGGAATCGTCGCCGCAGGCGAGCTGAAACGACACGAAGCCGCTGATGTTGGTGGCGATGACCTCGCCCCGAGTGAAGCCGGTGGTGCGACCGCTCTTCTTGACCGCCAGGCCGACCTTGGCGCCGACGACCTCGTTGCCGGGAATGCCGAGTCCGAGGATCGCGCCGTCGGCGGAAACCTTGTCGACGCTGGTCTCGGCGATGGCCGCGTCCACCTTGTTCTTGCCGTTCAGCTTGATCTTCTTGAAGCCGCTCAGCGTTGCGATCTGGTCGTCGGACGGCGCTGCACAGTTGTTGTCGTTCAGACCCGGCTGGTTGATGCTCTCGCCGATTGCGCCCGCGTTGAGGCGCGCCAGCACGTGATTGTTACTGAGAATGAAATGACGATTGTCTTTCTTGAGCAGTGCTCCCATCGTGCCTCCGCAGCAGAAGACGCTGGGGGGGAAGGCGGTGAAGTCCTCGACGGTACCGCCTGAGACGCCGAGCTTCATGGGTCGCTTCTGCCGCTTCTTGTGCTGCTTCGGGCCGAGTGCCTGGGTGGCGTCGAGTGCGACGAGGGCGGCTTCGTCGGGCAGCGCTGGTTGCGACTGCGAATGGACCGTGCCCGTCGGTAGCAGCGCGAGCGCGAGCGCTCCGATCGCGATCTGGAGGGCTCGATGCGGGGACCTGGCGGCGAAGTTGTCTCGGCTCATGTCGTGATGCTCCTCTGCTGGTGTGAGAGACAGTTTTTCTGAAACCCGTCAGACAGCTGGCAAGCCTGCTCGCTCGGCGAGCTCAAGCGGTCGCGACCTCTGCGGCTCGCTCGGTCGAGGCCTTCGAGATGTGGTCGTCGATGTAGACCACCTCGTGCCCGAGCCGCTCGAGCAGCGAGCTGGCCGACGAGGCGCGCGCGCCGGAGAGGCAGTGCACCAGTAGCCGCTTGCCGGGCTCGATCTCTTCGGCGCGAGCAAGCAGCCGGGTATGGGCGATGTTCTGGGCTCCGCGCAGGTGGCCGGCGTCGAACTCGGTGCGCCGCCGCACGTCGAGGATCAGGGCTCCGGGCTGCTCTGCAAGCGCCGCCGCGCGCTCGAAGTCCACGACCTCTGTGCTGGTGAGCGCGTCGGCGCTCAGACCGACCAGCGTTTTGGGCTCGGCGTAGCCCGCGATCTGGTCGAGCCCGATCCGCACCAGGTCACGCACCGCGTCTTCGACCTGATCGGCTTGCACGATCAGGTAGATCTGCGTGCCGGCCTCCACGTAGGAGCCGGCGATGGTCGGCAGGGTCTTGTCGAGCGGCGCGTAGATCGAGCCGCGCAGGTGGGATGCCATGAAGTCCCGCCGGTTCGTGCGTGTGTCGAGCACGACCGAGTCCGAGCTTCCAGCGAGCCGTTCTAGGGCTTCGGCGTCGATTTTCTTCGGCTCGGGCAGCGGGCCGAGAATCGCCGGACCGGTCTTGTTGTCGCGCTTCATGCGCGCGAAGTAGAGCGGCGGCTCGGGCTGGCCCTCGAGGATCGCCTCGACGAACGCGTCTTCACCGTCCTTGGCCGCCGCGATCGAGACGTTGAACCGGCGCTCGTAGCCGACGGTCGAGTCCGGCACCGCGCCGAGCGCCTTGCCACAGGCGCTACCGGCGCCGTGACCGGGCCACACCTGGAGATAGTCGGGAAGCTCGAGGAACTTCTGGACCGATTGATAGAGCGTGCGGGCCGAGGGCTCCATCGCGCCGACAGTGCCAGCCGCCGATTCGAGTAGGTCCGGCCGGCCGAGGTCGGCGACGAACACGAAGTCGCCGCTCGCGAGGCCCATCGGCTCGTCGGCGCCGGCGCCCCGGTCGGTGACCATGAAGCTCATGTGCTCCGGCGTGTGGCCGGGGGTGTGCACGGCCTTGAGATCGATGTTACCGATCGAGAAGGTGTCGCCGTCTTTCAGCAGTCGGACGTCGTCTCGACCGTCCGCCGCCCAGGCGTAGCTCCAGTCCGGACCGCCTTCGTCCGACAGATACGCGCGGACGCGGGCGCTCTTGGCCAGCTCGCGCACGCCGGAGAGAAAATCGGCATGGATGTGGGTCTCGGTGGCGGCGACCAGGCGCAGACCCTCCTCGGCGGCGATCTTCAGGTAGCGGTCGATGTCACGCTGCGGGTCGATGACGATCGCTTCGCCGGTGCGCTGACAGCCGATGAGATAGGCGTACTGCGCCAGCTTGGGCTCGAAGACTTGTCGGAAGAACATTTGGCGTCTCCAGTGTTGGAATCAGCTAGTGGGGGAGTCGGTCGCGTAGGTGGCCGTAGACCCAGGTGCCGGCGAGCGCGCTCAGGAGGACGACGATCATCACCGTGACACCGTTGCCGATCAGCGCGTAGATGGGACCGGGGCAGGCGCCGGTCATGCCCCAACCCAAACCGAACAAGGTGCCGCCGATCGCCACCCGGAACCCGCGCCCCATGTCCTTGGGTGGAATCGAGATCTGGGTTCCCCGGAATGTGCGCGCCTGCGACCAACGGATCAGAAGCAGGGACACCGCTCCGACCGCCACCGCCGAGCCGATCACGCCGTACATGTGGAAGCTCTGGAAGCGGAACATCTCCTGGATGCGGAACCAGGAGATCACTTCGGTCTTGGTCACGATGACGCCGAACAGGATGCCGACCAGGAGGTGCACGAGCCAGCTTGCGCCGTTCTCGGCCTGGTCCTCCTGGCGTGCTGGGGTCGGGGTGGGATCGGTGACCGTGGGTGCCATGGCAGCTCGTCTCAGAAGATCAACGGCAGGAGTACGTGGGTGGTGAGAAGGCCCCCGGCGAAGAAGCCGAGGACGGCGATGAGTGAGGGCAGCTGGAGGTCGGCGAGCCCGAAGATGGCGTGTCCCGAGGTGCAGCCGCCGCCGTACCGGGTTCCGAAGCCGATCAGGAAGCCGCCGCCGACCAGCAGCAGTAGGCCTTGCCCGGTCTTCAGCGAAGACCAGTTGAAGATCTCGCTTGGAACCAGGCCCGAGAAGTCGCTCACGCCGAGGGTCGCGAGATCGGCGCGAGTGGCATCCGCGATCACGATCGGCTCGGGATTCGACAGAAGGGTCGTCGACAGCAGGCCGCCGAGCACGATGCCGAGAACCAGGGCGAGGTTCCAGCCACCCTTCTTCCTCCAGTCGTAGGCGAACAGACTGGCGCGGCCTGGAAACACCGCGGCACACACGTGCTCGAAGCTGGTCGACACCCCGAAAGTGCGGTTGTCGAGCAGCAGAAGGAGCGGCACCATCAGGCCGATCAACGGCCCGCCGACGTACCACGGCCAGGGTCCGCTCAGCATCTCCAGCATGGCCGCGAGTCTATCGCGTCGTCGGGGAGCGAAACCATGTCGCCTCGCTAGGCTGGGGGGTCGATCGGCGGTCGTCGCAGGTGGAAGTCGGTCGCGCGCTGGTAGGCGTCGGCGACTGCCAGCAGCGTCGCCTCGCCCCACAGCCGTCCGGTGAAGGTGATGCTGGTCGGGGTCCCGTCAGATGAGCGGAAGCCGTTGGGCAGCACCACCTGCGGGTGCCCGGTCAGGTTTGTCAGGAGCAGGTTCGAGCCACCGAAGCTCGGGCTGACGTAGAAGTCGACCTTGGTCATGAGCTCTGCCATCTCGCGCTGGATCAGAGTTCGGATGCGATTCGCGCGGATGTACTCGACCGCAGGCACCATCTGCCCGACGCGGAAGAAGTTCGGCCAGGCAAACTCCTCCTGGCGCGCCAGCTGGTCGTCGCGGCCGTCGCGCGTCAGCTTGTCGAACGCGGCGGCGGCTTCGGCCCAGAGGATCAAGCCGAGTGGGTCGATCGGGTAGCGATCGGGGAGCTCGATCGGAATCAGGTTGAAGCCGAGCTCCTCGAGTGCCGCGAGCGTCGCCCGGTCGAACGCCCGCCACTCGCGGAGGTCGTTGCGCTCGGCCTCGTCTTCGACGCCCTCGGTGCGATCGTGCTCGAACTGCGAGGCGACGTAGCCGATCCTGAGATCACGCAGGCGCTTGCCCTTGGGCCAGTCGAAGGGCCGGTCGACGGCGCTGGGATCCTTAGGGTCGGAGCCGTGAATGGCCTCCAGGACGGTGGAGCAGTCGGCCACCGAACGACAGATCGGTCCGATCTTGTCCATGCTCCACGACAGGGCCATGGTCCCGTAGCGACTCACCCGGCCGAAGGTCGGCCTGAGACCGGTGGCGCCGCAGCGCGTGCAGGGCGAGACGATGCTGCCCCAGGTCTCGGTGCCGATCGCGAACCCGACCAGACCCGCCGCTGTCGCCGAGGCCGAGCCTGCAGACGAGCCGCTCGACCCCTGCTCGAGATTCCAGGGGTTCTTGGTTGTCGCGTCGAACCAGACGTCGCCCCAGGCGAGCGCACCGACCGAGGTCTTGGCGACCAGCACCGCACCGGCTTGGTGGAGCTTCTCGACCACCGTCGAGCGCTCCGGCCGCACCTGATCTCGGAAAGGCGTTGCCCCCCAGGTGGTGGGGTAGCCGGGCACAGCCAGAATGTCCTTCGCGCCCCAGGGAATGCCGTGCAGCGGTCCGCGATAGTGCCCGGCGGCAAGCTCGTGGTCCGCCCGCTGGGCGAGTTGGAACGCCAGCTTGTCGGTTCGGGCAATGACGCACCGCAGTTGCGGGTCGTGACGTTCGATGCGGTCGAAATAGAGATGGGTGAGCTCGACAGAGGAGATCTCGCGCGAGCGCAGAAGACTGCCGAGCTGGCGGATTCCGAGGAACGCCAGATCGTTCGGCTCGCGACTCGCCGGCACCGGCGGCGAAGCGGGCCCGACGGTGCGCTGGCCAACGTACGGATCCCCGCTATCGCGGGTCTCGGGATCCGGATCGAAGGCCAGCGCCGGGGGCACCGAGTTGTCGATCGGCACCGACCGCAGCTCGTCCAGCCCCTCGATCAGGCTGTCGAGCCGGCCGAGCATCAGCTCGCGTTTCTCGTCGCTGAGCTCGAGACCGGAGATCCACTCGGCGCGTTGGATCATCTCGGTGGAGACCCGTCCGCTCTCGGCGGCCAGCGCCACGAGCGCCCGTCCGAATGTGCCGCTCGCGCCCGCGGCCGCGAGGGCTTGCAGCAGGCGGCGGCGGGTGCGATCGATCGTCATTCGGCCGGCTCAGTTGGCCGGGGCGTAGCCGGGCATCCAGACCTCGTGCAGATGCAGCCAGTCGAGCCCGTTCGGTGCGTCCGGGTTCTCGCCGAACAGGATCGAGCTCAGCCGACCGACCCGGCCGCTCGCGAGGTCGTGCCACTCCTCGTAGGTGGCCATCGCCAGCGCGCCGTCCCGCTGATGCAGCCGGAAGTTCTCGATCCGGATCGTGCCGGGCGCGTCGCGCCAGCGGCCGTAGGCGCCGCGTACCGCGTCGACGATCGGTTGACGTTCGATCAGAACACCATCTGCGTCGATGATGACGAAACTCGCCGCGATCACGTCACCGAAGCGCGCGAACGCTTCGTCGGTCTCAGGCAGCTCGGCGTTCGACCACTGCTCGATGAAGCGGTGCAGGTCGACGACCTCGGCCTCGCAGCGCTGTTCGAGCGACCGGTCGTCGCCGGCGCGGGCCGCTCCGGCCGAAACCAACAGCAGGGCCGCCGTAATGACGGAGCAGAGAGTTGCGCGAAAGATCTGCATGACGCGATATCTTTTCACACGGTGACCCAGCTCCTACTCGTCGGCGCCGGCCATGCTCATCTGGAGGTGCTCCGGCGGTTTGGGCGCGAGCGTCCACCCGGAGTGGAGCTCACGGTCGCCACCCTCGATCGGCGACACTTCTACTCCGGGATGCTTCCCGGGTACCTGAACGGGACCTACAGCGAGAGCGAGGTCACGGTCGATGTCGAAGCCCTGGTCGAGCGCGTCGGCGGACGGTTGGTGCTCGGCAGGGCGGTCCTGCTCGATCGCAGCGAGCGCAGCGTGAACCTTGCGGACGGCACCCGTCTGCCCTACGAGCTGGTGTCGTTCAACCTCGGCTCGGGTCTCGCCGGTCGCGACCTGCCGGGCGTGCGCGAGCACGCCGTCTTGATCAAGCCGTTCTCCCGGGTGCCCGAGCTGCGTCGCATGCTGGAGTCGCCCGCCGAGACAGGCGCGCCCCCGTCGACGGTCGTTGGCGCTGGCGCCGCCGGCGTCGAGATCGCCTGCACCATGGCGGCGCACTCCGGTGTTCGGCTGGTCGAGGGCTCCGGCCGGATTCTCGCCGAGTACGGTGAAGAGTTCCGCCGGCGGGCGACCCGGGTGCTGGCCGACAAGGGGATCGAGGTCGCGACCGGCGCGCGCGTCGCAGCCGTGGAAACCGGCGCGCTGGTTCTCGAGGACGGATCCAGGCTGCGGTCCGGAGCGACGATCTGGCTCGCCGGGGCGAGCGCGCCACCGCTCTTCAAGCACTCGGGCCTGACGACAGACGACCGCGGCTTCCTGCTGGTCGACGACACGTTGCGCTACGTCGCCGACGAGCGGATCTTCGCGGTCGGCGACTGCGCCGCGCTGCTGCAGTATCCCGAGACGCCCAAGGCCGGTGTCTATTCGGTGCGTCAGGGACCGGTGGTGTGGCAGGGGTTGATGGCGGCGATTCACGATCGGAAGGCGCCGCGGTACCGGCCTCAGGATGGGTTCTTGTCGCTGCTCAATACCGCCGACGGTCGCGCGTTGATCCGCTACAAGGGCCTGGTCGGCCACAATCGATTTGCCTGGTGGCTCAAGGACTGGATCGACAAGCGTTTCCTCAGGAGGTATCAGACATGACCTGGATCCACTACGCCGCGTTGATCGCGGCCGGTTTCGGTGCGGGGTACATCAACACTCTCGCCGGCAGCGGGTCGCTCCTGACCCTGCCACTGCTGATCTTCCTCGGCCTGCCGGCGCCGGTCGCCAACGGCACGAACAGGGTGGCGATCCTGCTTCAGAACGTGGTCGGCGTGAGCAGCTTCCACAAGCGCAAGGTGCTCGATGTCAGGAGCGGCCTCTGGCTCGCGTTGCCGGCCGTGCTGGGCTCGATCTTCGGTGCACGCCTCGCCGTCGAGATCGACGAAGCGGTCATGCGCAACACCATCGGTGTGCTCATGCTGGTCATGGCGGTGGTGATCGTGGTGCGGCCCAAGCGCTGGCTTCAGGGGCGCGCGGATCACCACGAGGGGCGCCCGAGCGCGGCGCAGTTCATCATCTTCTTCGCGATCGGGGTCTACGGCGGCTTCATCCAGGCGGGCGTCGGCATCTTCCTGCTCGCCGGCCTGGTGCTGGGTGCCGGCTTCGATCTGGTGCGGGCGAACGCGGTCAAGGTGTTCGTCGTCCTCTTCTTCACGGTCTTCGCCCTCGGGGTGTTCGTGCTTCACGACCAGGTGCGCTGGGACATCGGTCTGATCCTCGCGATCGGAAACATGGCGGGCGCGTGGGTGGCGGCGCGGATGGCGGTCGAGCGCGGCGCGGTGTTCGTGCGCTGGATCCTGGTGGCGGTGGTACTGGTCTCGGGGGTCGCGCTTCTGCTCGGAGTCGGGCGGTAATTCCGAGTGGGGTGTTCTGTGACCCCGGCCCGCTATGGTCGCCTCTCCAGCGTTGTTCGCGCCGCGCGGCCGCTGTAGAATCTGCCAGCGCCGCACCGCGGGCCAAGAGCCCGCACCACCCTCGGCGCACTCTTCTGGGAGTCGTTCAATCATGGGAACCATAGACGCAAACGCCTGCCGGCCAGGGAGCAAGCTCCTGCACGAAGGCGATCTGTATACGGTGCTCGAGCGCGCGCACCACAAGCCCGGCAAGGGCGGCGCCTTCGTGCGTTTCAAGCTCAAGGGCATCGTCACCGGCAAGGTGATCGACCACACCGTCCGCTCCGGCACCAAGATGGAGTCGGCCGACGTCACCGTCCAGACGATGCAGTACCTCTACAAAGAGGCGGACGCGTTCGTCTTCATGGACAACACCACCTACGAGCAGTACAACGTCAGCGCCGACCTGATGGGCGACGCCTCTGGCTTCCTGACCGAGAACGCCGAGGCCGACGTCACCATGTACGAGGGCGCCGCGATCGGCGTGCAGCTGCCGCAGAAGATGGAGTTCGAGGTCATCGACACGATCGAGAACCCGGCCAAGGGCAACACGGCGACCAACCACACCAAGGACGCCACGATCGAGACCGGCCTGGTGATCCAGGTGCCGCTGTTCATCAAGACCGGCGAGAAGATCCGGATCACGACCGAGGACGGGAAGTACGTCGAGCGGGCATAGCTGAGATCTGGGTGCGCGGAACGGGTGAATCCTATGAAAAAGCCCCTCTTGATAGTCGCTCTCGTGCTCCTGATTGCTGGCGTGGCCCATTCGCAAACGGCTGCTGACGCCGCCGCTGTCCTTCAGACTCTCGATTCCTGGAATCGGGGCTGGGCTGAGAAGGACGCGACCATCGCCGTCGAGGCGTATTCAGAGGACGTTGACTGGACGAACGCTTTTGGAGATCGGTTTCAGGGGCGAGATTCCCTCGAGGAGGGTCTGAAGTTCATCTTCGGTCTCGGTTTCGTGATGGCCGGAGATTCTGGCGGTAATGACTTCGCTGACGTCACTTTTCTAACCCCTGACGTGGCCCTGCTCCGTAGCAAGCTGGTTCGCACGGGCCAGAAGATGTCGAACGGCGAGATGATGCCTGATCGGCACATCCATCACTTGCGGGTGCTCCACCGTCGGGCGGGGGAATGGCAGATCGTGAGCCACCTTATTTCCCAAGCGCACGAGAAGCGTTAGGAACGTTCGCTAGGCGGCTCGATCGAATCGAGCTCACCCCCGCAGCGCAGCCAGCACGATCCCCGGCACTTGCCCCAAGCCCGGATTCGCCTCCAGCCGAGTCAACCGCGCCCCTACCTCATGCCCCCGCTTGTGGGTCACGAACCAGGCCGGCTTCGGAAACACTCGAAACGGCGCCCGGATCACGCTCTTCTCCGGTCTGTCGAACAGCAGCGCGTTGTGCACCACGCCGATGCCACTCTGGACGTCGTCGAGGGTGTGGCCGGGGTAGGCGCCCCAGGTGGTCGAGCCGAGGGCGTAGCTGAGGGCCGCCCACTGGTTGATGGCCACCGAGCCGTAACGTAGCTTCTCGATCGCGTTGTCGACCGCGTCTCCGAGCTCGCTCTCGGTCTTGGGGTGGACGATGATGCCGGCGTTCAGGGTGCCGTGCAGGGTGTCGTTGCAGAACTCGACCGCGCGGCTCAGGAAGTCGGCCGCGTCGTCGCCGCCAAGGGCGGTCTCGCCGGTGATCGGGCAGAACGACTCCAGGGTGAAGGCCGGCAGATCGCGATTCCGGGGATCCAGATCGGGCATCAGGGCGGGCGGCAGGACGCCGTCGCGGCGCCGGCCGAGCACTTCGCTGCCCGGGTGGTCCCGTAAGAAGCGGTCGTAGCGCTCTTCGGCGCCGGGGTAGTAGGCGGGGCGCTCCGAGAGCTCGCGCAGCACCGATCGCAGAGCGTCGAGGAGCTCCTGGCGCTGCGGCCAGTCCTTGTGGGTGATGATCAGCTTGCACGCGTTGCAGTTGAAACCGACGTTCTGGTAGATCTGCGTGGCGAGGTTCTCGGCGTGGAAACGCAGGTCGGAGCTGCTCCAGCGGCCGGGCACGACAATCACCGGGCTGACGTTGCCGAGCTCGCTGGTGATGCGCTTGTCGATGCGCGGCTGGTTGCGCGCCTTGCGCTCGGCGCCCTCCTCGCCGGGACCGAAGACGATCACGTCGTGGGTGCCGGCGCTGCCGGTGATGTGGATCTCGTCGACGCCCGGATGCTCGACGAGCTGGGCGCCGACCTCGGCGCCGCCGTAGACGATCCTGAAGTAGCCGTCCCGGATCAGGGCCGAGAACGCGTCCTCGATGAACGGACCGAGGTACTCGTTGACCGGGTTGAGCTTGAGGACCACGACCTGGCCCTCGGCGAACAGCTTGTGGACGGCATCGAGCGGACCGATGCTGGAGACGTTGCCCGCCCCGAGCACCAGAGCGACCTTGCCGCGCGGCGTCGGCTCGCGGTAGAAGCCTGCAGTGTGATCGTGCAGGTTGTCGACAGTGACCTCGGGCTGCATCCAGACCTCGGCCTGGAAGCCGCCGTAGAGGAGACGGTCGATCAGGTCGATGGGGAAGGCTTTGACGGCCACCCGGCCGTTGGCGCGAACGCGGACGTCGTCGGGATTGATCGGTACCTTCCCGATCTGACGGAGCGAGTCGAGAGTGCGCTCCAGCAGGCGCAGCATGCGCAACGTGATGTAAGGGCCGCTCAGCCACTCCTCGCCGCCCGCGGTGCTCGCGAACGGCACACCCTCGGCCGTCGCGGCGGCCTCGGCCTGGCCCCGTGCCACGCGGAGGGTACCCTCCGAGAGCGCCTCGAGGTAGCCGATGCGGCGCTCGACATCGAGCTCGGCCCATCGCTGCCGACTCTCTTGGAGCGCCGCGACCGCACGGTCGATCTCGACTGCCGGCGTCGCCGGCAGATGTCCAGACGAACTCCTGGGCTGCGTGTCCACTGCCATTTGCGGATCAGTATACGATCCGGCCACACGAATGACCTCCCGAGCCATCCATCACGCGATCTCTCTGGGACTGGCGTTGGCGTTTTCGACGAGCGTGTCGACGTTTGCCGCCGAGCCGGTTGAAGATGCCGCCGTCGAAGCGACCTCGCTGCTGGGCCGGCCGCTCGAGCGGCCGGTTCTCGGTGACGACTTCCGAGAGCAGCAGATCCGGCTCCTTCTGGAGGCTCGGTCAGCGCTGGCGGCGGCGCCGGGAGATCCGGAAGCCGCGATCTGGGTCGGCCGGCGGACCGCCTACCTGGGACGTTATCGGGAGGCGATCGAGATCTATTCGCGCGCCCTCGAGCAGCATCCCGGGTACGCGAACCTGCACCGGCATCGCGGACATCGCTACATCACGTTGCGCAGGCTCGGCGACGCGATCGCCGATCTCGAGAGCGCCGCGGCACTGATCGAAGGCGAGCCCGACCAGATCGAGCCGGACGGCCTGCCCAACGCGCTCGGTATTCCGACGGGTACGTTGCACACGAACATCTGGTACCACCTGGGCCTCGCCCGCTATCTCGAAGGCGACTTCGCGCGGTCGGTGGCGGCGTATCGAAAGTGTCGCGACCTGGCCGACAACCCGGACATGCTGGTCGCCGCCTCGTACTGGCTCTATCTCTCGTTGCGCCGCCTCGGCGAAGCGCAAGCGGCGGCGGAGGTTCTAACGCCGATCACGCCGGATCTCGAGATCATCGAGAACCACGACTACTTCTACCTGCTGCGGGCCTACGCCGAAGAAGGTGCGCCGCTGGAGGGGCTGCTCGACTCGGGCCAGGACACGGTCGAGTCGGCCACTCGAGCGTACGGTGTCGGCGCCTGGCACCTGATCCAGGGGGACGTCGCGCGCGCCAGATCGATCTTCGAGGACCTGGTTGCCGGCGAGGCGTGGGCGGCTTTCGGTTACATCGCCGCCGAGTCCGAGCTCGCGCGGTCCTCCGAGAAATGAAGACAGGGGGGGACCGGCCGCGTTTGGCGGCCGGCGGGGGGAAAGGTAGTTGAAGAAATGGGGTGGGGCTTGGTGTCCGAGGAATCCGGACAAGGAAAGAATCTGTTCTGTGGAGTCGCTGAACTGTCTTTGCGGATCTCCGGTGACTCGCCCATTCCTGTAGCACGAAGTGTGCCAGCAACTGCAGTTCGACGGTCGGATCCCCCGAGAGTGAGGATCTCAACTGCGATTCCGCCGAAATCTCGATTCGGGTAGTCAGCGAATAGCTGGAATTTTGGCCGGCTTTGGCAGCGATTCTCGGCGTGTCGGCGCCGAAATATCGTGGTGCCGAGCCATGTCGTGGGGTTCGGTTCCCTGACTTCAAGTGCCCGGATTGGGCCTCCGGGGTCACTATTTGGAGGAGACTCAACAAAAAGTGTCAGTTGCCGGTCACGCTGCGGGGCCTTTCGGCGCCAGTACCACGGCGTAAAAGAGCAGCCCGAAGCCCACCAGGGTCGGCACCGAGCCCATCAGCCAGATCGCTTCGTCCTCGATGAACTGGAGTCCGATCATGGTGCCGATGCCGGCCAGGAGCGTGATCAAGCCGCCCAGCTTGAGCCCTTCGCGACGATTCACCCAACGGTTGACGTCCGACGCTCGCATCAGGGCTGCGAGGTCGTCCTTGTCGGCGCCCTTGTCGACGAGCCTCTTGAGCAACTCGTGCCGGTAGTGGATTTCTCGCTCGCGCCGGCGTTGAGAGGACCAGATCGCCACCGCCAGCAGCGCGCAGATGGAGATCACGGCCACGACCGGGATGAACATGGTTACTGCGCCTTCCAGATCCTGGTACATATTTCTCCTCCGGTGTCTCGCACCTTGCTGTTCTGGTCAAGTTGGACGCGGTGACGGTGGCACGGGTTGCATCCGTCGACGGTTGCAACCGTCGACGGTCTCGTGACGTCCCACTGATAGAAGGAGAGCGTACGTGGATACCTGCGAGGACACAGACCGGGTCGCACGCATTCTCGCCGGCGATGTCGAGGCGTTCTCTGGGATCGTGAACCGCTGGCAAGGGCCCTTGGTGAGCCTCGCGTTCCGCTACTGTCGTGACCACGCCCTCGCCGAGGAGCTCGCTCAGGATGCCTTCCTCAAGATCTACCGCAACCTGGGCAAGTGGCGCGGCGACGCTGCGTTCTCGACCTGGCTGTTCGCGGTCGCCATCAACGTTTTCAGAAGCTGGTACCGTCGCCGGAAGCCTGCGACGATTTCGCTCGAAGCTCTCGAGCTCGTCGCTGGCGGCAGCGACACGGCGGCGGCGGCCGAGGCGCGAGAAGTCGAGGAGTTGGTGCGCGAAGCGGTGCTGGCTCTACCCGGGCGCTACCGCGACGCACTGATCCTCTTCTACTTTCGTGACACGGACGTCAAGAGCGCCGCGGCCATACTGGGAATCGCCGAAGGGACGCTCAAGTCACACCTGCACCGCGGTCGCAAACTGCTGGCCGACCGGTTGCCGAATCCCGCCGGCACGCCGATGCACCGAACGGAGCCTGGACCATGGACCGGATCGATCGAATACTCGTCACTGAACAAGAACTGACTCCGGGGCCGGACTTCGGTACGCGGGTGATGGAGGCGGTGCGCCGGGAGGCCGACGCGCCGCCGATTCCATTCCCGTGGGCGCGCTTCGTCGTCGGGTTCGTGGTGGCGCCGCCGCTACTACTGATTGCACTCTGGTGGCTCCAGCCGCTGCTCCGATCCGCGTTCGAGGGTGGGCTCGGTCCGCTCTGGATGGCCGCGGCGGACCCCCGTTTCGTGTGGGCGGTTACGTTGCTGGCGCTGAGCTCGCCGCTGGTGTTCTGGTTCTGCGAACTGGCGCGGACCGACTAGTTGGCCTCAGGCGCCGGAGTTCGCCGCGGCGTCGAGGTCGGTGTCGGTGTCGAGGTCGTCGCTCTTTGAATCGGCTTCCCCCTGAGCGCTCAGGCGACCGCGCAGGAACTCACGCAGCCTGGTCGCGCTCTCCGCGGACATCTCGGTGAACCGGACGCCGATGCCGCTCGTGTTCTCGACCTCGGGCAGGGCGTGGCGGACGACTTCGGCACGGGCCTGGATCGGCTTCGGATCTTCCGGGAGCTCGAAGCTGAGCTCCACCATCGAGCCCAGCGGCACGGTCGGAGCGCCGGCCAGGAGCATGCCGGTCTCCGAAAGGTTGGCCGTCTGGGTCATTCGCTGGAGCGATCCGTCGTGGAGCTCGGCCTTGAGCGCGACCAACAGCCGTGCGGCCGTGCGCACTGCGACTCCGAGTGCCTGAGAGACGGCACTCTGCAGGGCCTCGGGATCCTGCGTGGCGTGTGCGACCGAGAAGCCGTCCTCGATCAGGCTCGAGTTGATCTCAGCCGCCTGGTCGTTCTGGGCGAGCACGACCACGGCCGAGCTTGCGCACGGCGAGTCGAGAGTCCTGACTGCCGCTGCGAAGTCCTGCAGCTCGAGGTCCGGAAGTGGGGCCTCGACTAGAATCAAGTCGTAACGAAGGTTGCCGACCAGGATCAGCGCGCCGGCGCCGGAGGGTACCCGGTTGACCTCGAAGGAGGAACGGTTGAGCAGCTGGGAGATCTTCTGGTAGAGAGCTCGATCGTTGACAACCGCGAGAATCCGCTGGCTTTGTCTCATGGATGTTTTGTCTCACGCAAGTATGACTCCGCCCTGTCAGGGAGAGTAGGTGGCGACCGCTGAACGAGCTATAAAGAAAGTCACACGAGGTCAGTCACAAACCCGGAAATGGTCCACAGAATTACCCAGATCGACGCCTTCAGCGACCGGCCCTTCGCCGGCAACCCGGCGGCCGTCTGTTTGCTGTCCGAGCCCGGCGATCCGGAGTGGATGCAGGCGGTGGCGCGCGAGATGAATCTCTCGGAGACCGCCTTCCTCCATCCCGAGGGGGACGGATACCGCCTGCGGTGGTTCACCCCCGGGTTCGAGGTCGATCTCTGTGGCCACGCGACGGTCGCCAGCGCTCACTTTCTGTGGGAGGAAGGCCACCTTGACGAGTCGGCCGAGGCACACTTCGAGACCCGCAGTGGTCGTCTCACCGCACGGCGAGCCGGCGAGTGGATCGAAGTCGATTTTCCGGCAGACCCGATCGAGACTCGAGAGCCGCCGGCAGCCGCGTCCGCCGCGCTCGGGACCCTGCCGACGCTCTACGC
This sequence comes from Acidobacteriota bacterium, assembly GCA_029263375.1. GTDB lineage: Bacteria > Acidobacteriota > Thermoanaerobaculia > Multivoradales > JAHEKO01 > JAHEKO01. Next base: position 24,982 of record JAJCXP010000187.1, read on the forward strand.
TCGGACGGGTCTCTACGCCCTGGCCGAGGTCGAGAGCGAGTCGGTTCTGCGAGCGCTGGATCCGGATCTCAGAGCGCTAAGAGAGCTGCACCCGGTTGGCGTTGCCGTCACGGCGATCGCGGACGGCTCGGAGTTCGACTTCGTGTCGCGCTTTTTCGCGCCCAATGCGGGCATTGACGAGGACCCGGTGACCGGCTCCGCACACTGCTCGCTCGGTCCGATGTGGGGGGCGCGCCTGGGCAAGAGCGAGATGACCGCCTATCAAGCCTCGTCGCGAGGTGGGGTGGTTCGGATCCGGCTGGCGGGCGACCGCGTGATCCTGGGCGGGCGAGCGGTCTCGGTGATGCGCGGCGAACTGCTCGACTGAGCTCGGTGTGCGACCCTACGGTCGCCAGCCGGTTGCGGGCACGAAGTACACCGTCAGCCGCGCTCGCCGCTCCTGATCGCGCGAGCGGTTCTCGAAGACCGAGTAGACCACCGTTATCTCCTGGCCGCGCTCGATGCCCGGATTGCCCAGGAAAGTGCTGTCGCCGATCGGGCAGTCCTGGTCGCCGACGCAGTCGGCCTGGCCGCTGCCGTCGGCGGCTTCATAGCGGAAGCCCTGGAACTTCGCCCCTCGCGGGATCGCCACCGCCAGCAGACGGCAGCTGTCGCCGCTCCAGGCGAGCGCCTCGTCGACGGCGTTGCGGGCGTCGGTGGGGATCAGCTCGAGCGCGGTGGGGGAGACGCCACCGATCGCCGGGCCGGCGAATCCCTTCAGGCTGCCGAGCGGCGCTCGCGCAACCCGACGCGCCGCCTGCTGCGCGAGCTCACGCGCATCCGCAGGGCACGCGTCACCAGAAGCGAGCGCCCCGCCGATCTCGACCGATGCCGCCGACCACTCGCCGGGCTTGCACTCCGGACAGGTCCGATCGCTGAACGTTTTCAGCGACGGGCTCGGCACGCGCGGCGCGGGAGCGGGAGCCGGGGCCGCAGCCGGAGGGCTGGTCGCCGGGGGCTCGGTCTCGGGCTCGGCCATCTCGACCTCCGGCTCCGGCATCTCGAGCTCCGGCTCGGGTGCGGGAGCCGGTA
>JAJCXP010000188.1 GCA_029263375.1 Acidobacteriota bacterium
CCTGGACGGTGGAATCGAGCTCGGCTACCGCGACGCCGACTGGTTGCTGCTCGACCCGCTGCTGCAGGAGCTGCGGGCCGAGCCGGCGTTCGTCCGCCGAATCGAGCGGATCCGTGACCTGCTCGACCGGGAGCGGACCGAGGTGCTGTCCTCGGATTGGCTCCCGGAAGGATTCGTCGCGCCGGCTCGGGATTCCCCCGCCGGTTAGCGGCTCCTCCGGGCTGCAGTCGATCCGCATGCCGGCGAGAATGCCGGATTCGGGTCACGCCGTACCTGAAGGGAGCATGGTCTCTCGACAAAGGTTTGATGAAGGGGCGTGAGGACGACGGGCTAGAACGCTTCGAGCCGCTCGGTCGCGAACTCCTCTCGCAGCTTGCGCATGGCCAGGTGCGTCCGGGTCTTGACCGTCCCGAGCGGGATCTGGACCTCCGCGGCGATCTCCGGCTGGGTCATCTCGCCGTAGTAGGCGAGCATCAGGGTCTCGCGTTGGGCGGCGGGCAGCCCCTCGAGCGCCGCCTGCAGGCGCCGCCGCCACTGGTGGGTGAGGACGTTGCGCTCGGCGTTCGGCTCGATGCTCGAGACACCCACGCTGGCCACCGACTCCCGGGTGCGCGCGCGAGTGCTCGCCTTGCGCAGATGGTCGATCGCCCGGCTGCGGGCGATTCGGGTCAGCCAGGTGGATACCGCCGCGCGTCGGGAGTCGTAAGTGGAGGCGCGCTTCCAGACGTAGAGAAAGACCTCCTGCACGACCTCCTCGGCAGCCTCCGGGCTCCGGACGATGCTCCGGACCTGACGCTGCAGCGATCCGGCGTAGAGGTCGTGGAGATCGGAGAGCGCCTCGTGATCGCCGTCTGCGCAGCGGTGCAGGAGCTGGGCGGCTACGGCCTGCCGGTCTTGGAAGCCACTGCGTGTCGATGCCGGAGTCCGGCGGGAGGCGCGATCGGCGCTCCGCGGCGTCCGGCCGGTTGCGTCGAGGGTCGAGGGGTAGGTGCGTTTCGGTTCAGCGAGCATCTGCAAGCTCCTTTACTTACTGAGTCAGTCGCGCCTGCGATCAGGCTCGGCTATGGCTGGGAGCGATGGCGGTGGCGGATCGACGAGACAGCGCGAAGGCGCCGTCCTCGCCCAGGAAGAAGAGTGCGAGGCACGCCATGATGAGGAACACCGGGAACTCCCAGCCGCCGTTCTCGGCGTTGAAGGCCCAACCGTTGGCCCAATGCACGGTGGTGGCGCCGATCATCACGGGAACCAGGCTCAGCGAGGCCCAGCGGGTGTAGACGCCGAGGACCAGCAGGCTGCCGCCGAGCAGCTCGATGAGAACGACCGGATAGACCAGCACACCCGCAAACCCGACGGCCTCGAAGAAGGCGACGGTGCCGGGAAGGGTGAAGATGAGGAGCTTGGCGAGACCGTGGGCGATGAACAGCACTCCCAGGCTCACGCGCAGGATCAGGATGGCATAGGAACGATTGTTGTCGGGGCTCATTCGAGAAATTCCTTTTCTTATGATTTGTTAGCTAGTCGATATTTCACTAGTGAGCTATCTGGGCGAAGAAATAGACGGTACCGATCACGTCGACGGTACTCAGGGTCTCGAGAGTCTGCGCTCGACCGCTTGGAGCTCTTCGACAAGCTCACGCAGCCGGGCTTTGCTCAGGTTGCCGAAGGCCTTCTTGTCGGCGTCGTCCATGTCCTGGTCGAGATCCGTGACCACGGCGAGGCCGGCGGCCGTCAGGCGGCACGGGACCTGGCGGCGGTCTCGATCCGGGGTCTCGCGCTCGACGAGCCCTTTGGCGAGCAGCCCGTCGATGATCCGGGTGATCCCCGGGGCGCGCTCCATCATCCGGCTCCGGATCTCCATCGTCGGGAGCGCGCCCCCGGCGCCGCGGAGAATCCTGAGCACGTTGTACTGTTGCAGCGTGATCCCGCGCTCCGACAGGGGGCGGACGAAGTATCGCCTCAGGCTGTCGGCGGCCCGGAACAGGGCCAGGACGCCATCGGCGTAGATGTTCGACTGCTTTTTCTGGGGCATCGTTTCGGCTCTTCCGGGGGAGTGGGACACTGCGAGTGCCCTACTCGTGGATAGTTTACGCATGAAATAATACGTCGGTTTCATCCAAGCGTCAAGAGGACAGAAAAGCAAGGGAGCCCGTCTAGGACGCCGACCGCTTCTTCCAGGGCTGGACGACGACTAGCGTCGCGGCGACCAGGCCCAGGAGAAACGGCGGCAGGCTGTACCCGACGAGGCCGAGCGTGAAGACGTAGCGGGTCTCCCACCGCGCTCGGAATCGGGTGATACCGGTCTCGATCTCTTCGGCCGAGGCGCCGGCCTCCGCGAGCTGGGCGCTCCAGACCTCCGCCACCGTGTCGACCCAGGTCGGATCGACGAAGTTGATGTAGAGGTACATGTAGGTCTGGTAGATCAGGTTGCCGACCAGGATCATCGCGACCAGGAGCCCAGCCACCCGCAAAAACCGCGGTCTCTCGCCGAGTCGGCGGCCGAGCGATTTCGCCGCGATGACGGCGAAGACCACCGTGAGCGCCCAGCTCGAGATCCAGGTCAGATGCGACAGGCCGAGTCCGACCCAAGTCAGGATCTGTGTAGACGCGACGCCGGCCAGCCCCAGATAGACGCCCCAGAGCAGGTGGTGCATGACGATCCCTTCGCTATCGTGGCCCATGGTCTGGAGGCCTCCTCGGGTCGGTTGACTGTCGATGAGACTGCACTCCTGTACGCCGATTCCGGCCGGAGGTTCATCTATCCGTACGAATCGCTCGGCGCGAGTTGGGAATCCTATCGGCTGTTCCCCATGAGCTGCGGACTCCCGAGTCGAAGTGCCAAGAAGCGCCTACGCGCTGGCGCCGCCCTGATCGCTCTGGCGATCTGCCTCGCGACGCTGGTCGTGGCCGCCGGGTCGTTGCGAGCGCAGTGCGAAGACGGCCTCACCAGGTGGTCGAGCCGGAGCGGTAAGGGGGTTCCCGAGGACCGATTCAGTCCGTCGTCGGCCGGCCTGGCCCGAGATCCAGGGCCACCACCTGTCGGCGATTGCGAGCGTAGAGCGTTGTACCGACGATCGTCGGCACCGTCCATGCCATTCCCTCCAGTACCCGCGCGCCGGGGTGCGTTACCTGCAAACCCTCGGGCGTTGCCGTCGCCAGGGCTAACTGTCCGTCCTCGTCGAAGATCATCAGTCGGCCGGCCGCGTCGATGCAGTTCGCCTTGGCGAAGCCGCGCTCACGCCAGGCGACCTCGCCGGTGCGAATGTTGACGGCGACGAGGAAGGCGGGCGCCGACACTCCGCTCGAGCCGTAGACCCAGTCGTCGTCCTGTACCGAGGTCACGTGGTAGAGCTGGATCCGGCGGCTCGACCAGAGCTCCTCGATCGCGAAGACACCGTCGTTTCGAGTCAGCTTCAGCCCGCGCGAGCCGGCCTGGGGCGACGAGAGGAACACGACGTCGCCGCTCGCGACCACCGGTGAGTTGATGTTGTGTCCCCACTGGTTGCCGTGCGCGAAACGCCAGAGCAGCTCGCCACTGCTCGGGTCGAGGGCGATCAGCTCCTGGGCCATGAACGAGATCAGCTGCGGCTCGCCCGCGATCCGCAGGATGGACGGCGACGAGTA
>JAJCXP010000189.1 GCA_029263375.1 Acidobacteriota bacterium
GCCCGATCCCGGGTTTCCGATCTCGTCCAGCCTGCGGGCCGCGCTGGGCAGCTTCACGAAACTGTTCGCGGACGCCTACGCGCCGTCGGGCATCCGGATGAACAACGTCCTGCCCGGCTTCGTGGACAGCTACCCGGAGAGTGACGAAGCGGTTGCCCGCATCCCGGCCGGCCGCTTCGGGCGGACCGGTGAGATCGCCTCGGTGGTCGCCTTCCTGCTCAGCGAAGACGCCTCGTACGTCACCGGCCAGAACCTGCGGGTCGACGGCGGCATCACCCGCTCGGTCTGATCGCCGGCGCTGCGCCGACGTGCGAGCAGCTCCGCGTCAGCAGTTCGAGCCGCGGATGAAACGCAGCAGCGCCGCTGACGGCACCTTGTTCTCGTGGGCGAGCGCCAGCACCATGCTCTCGTGACTCTGCTTGGCGAGGACCAGCTCGCTCGGCACGCCGAGCGCGGTGAGCGCTTCGTGCAAGAGTCGGTTCTGGTGCACGAGCGCGGGCCACTCGTGGGCGCCGTGCACGAGCAGAAAGGGTGGCGCGGCGGGCGACGCGTGGCGGATCGCCGAGGCCTCATCCATCCAGGAGTCGGTCGGGTCCTCGTCGCCAAAGCGCTCTTCGTAGTAGGCCCGTTCGGCGCCGAGCTCGTAGGTCCCGGGATCGGCCAGGTCGAAGCCGACACCACTCACCGGGATGACGCCGCAGAGGACGTCGGGTCCGAGGTCGTGATCGCCCAGAGGCTCCGGGTCGAGTGCCGTGTAGGTTGAGAGCTGCGCACCCGCCGAGTGTCCGGCCAGGAAGATCGCCTCGGGATCGCCGCCGTAGCCGGCGATCTCGGCTCGGACGAAAGCCACCGCCTGTGCCACGTCGTCGACCTGCTGACGCCACCCCACCTCGGGCTGCAGTCGATAGTTGATGATCGCCGCGCCGATGCCGTGGTCGGCGTAGAAGCGCCCGATGTTGCCGTAGACGTCGGCTCTCGAGACCTCGAGCCCTTTGTCACCGGCCGTCCAGCCGCCGCCGTGGACGAAGATCAGGACCGGCCAGCCGCCGCCCTCGGGCAGATACAGGTCGAGGCGGTGTTTGGGGTTGTCCGAGCCCGCGACGTAGGACAGATCCTTCACGACTTGCGCCGGCGGCGGCGCACGATCGTAAAGCAACCGGATGCCGACCCATTCCCGGACCGTGCCGCAGCCTGACAGGGTGATGGCGGCCAGTAGGGTCGCTACGATGAGGGCCGGGGATCGCACGGATCTCGCTAGTCGTCGAGACGGGCGGCCTCGACCCGCCGGCTCGATCCCTCCCGGATGACGTTGAGCTGCCACGGGTTGCAACACACTTCGCAGTCGTGAACCATCTCGCCGACGAGGTCTTCCTCCACCACGATCTCGACGGTCTCGCCGCAGTAGGGGCAGCGCACGAGGACCGTGGAAAGAGCGTCGTCGAGCATTGGGCTCAGGCTACACCACCGCGCCCGGCGACTTGCTAGGCTCGCGTCATGATGCTCGGCCTGGTCGATTCCCACTGTCACGTTCAGCAGATCGAGGCCGCCGAGCGCGAGGCCAGCCTGGACCACGCTCGCGAGCGCGGTGTCGAGGGCTTTCTGGTGCCGGCGCTCCACCTCGAGGATGCCGAGACGCTCTACGAGCTCGCCGACCGGCACGCCGACCTCTGGATCGCCCTCGGCGTGCATCCACACGAGGCGAAGCGCTGGGCGGACGGCGACCAGAGACGGCTGGCCGAGCTCCTGAAGCACGACAAGGTCGTCGCGGTCGGCGAGTGCGGCCTCGACTTCCACTACGACTTCTCTCCCCGCGAGCAGCAGCAGCGGGCGATGCGCGAGCAGTGGGAGGTGGCGCTCGAGGCCGGTCTGCCGGTGATTGTTCACAACCGCGAGAGCGACGGCGAGATGTTGACGGCGTTCCGAGACCCGGCGTTCGACGAGCTGCGGGCGGTGTTCCATTCCTACTGCGCCGGCTCCGAGATGGCAAGAGAGCTGATCGCGCGCGACGGCATCTTTCTTGGCATCTCCGGCATGGTCACGTTTCGGGCCGCCGACAACGTGCGCGAGATCTTCCAGATCGTGCCGGTCGAGCGCATCCTGGTGGAGACAGACACGCCCTATCTGGCGCCGGCTCCGTATCGAGGCAAGCCGAACCGGCCCGCATACGTCGTCGAAGTAGCGCGGCGCGTGGCCGAGGAGCTCGGCATCGACGAGTCAGAGCTGCATGCTCGAACCGGTGCCGGTTTCGTCGAGCTGTTCGAGCCCCAGCGCGCCGGCGAGCAGACTCGAGCCCCTTCCGGATGACGCGCTCGAGACCCAACCGCATTCTCGCCGTCGATTGGTCGGGCGCCATGACTGGAGCGCAGCGCAGGATCTGGCCTTGCGAGGTCGCGGGCGGCGAGGTCCAGCGCCTCGAGAACGGCCGCGCGCGGGACGAGATCGCTCGGCACCTGATCGACGAGAGCGAGCGCGATCCGCGATTCGTCGTCGGCCTCGCCTGCCGGTGCCCGCGCCGGCCTGATCAATCGGCGGAGTCGGGCTTGGCGGCTCGCAGCGCCGCCGCCAGCTCCGCGCTCGGCGCTGGCCCCGTGCGCAGGATCGTGTCCATGAACTCGCGCAGCACGAAGCGCTCACCCAGCCGCGACTGCTCGGCTTCGTACAGCTCTCGCAGCTCGAGACCCATCAGCATGTAGGTGAGGATCTGCATCGGCGAGCGCATGAGCCGGCCCCAGAGGCTCTTGGCGAACTGGGGCGCGAGCAGGGACGTCTCGACCGAGAAAGCGAACACCTGCTCCTCACTCCAGCCGTTGCAATGCGCC
>JAJCXP010000190.1 GCA_029263375.1 Acidobacteriota bacterium
CAACGCCCATTCCGGTCCCGCTCGGGACGACGTCGTGCGCTTCAAGCTCCACGCCGGCACCGAGGTCGAGCTGCGCGATCGGCGCGACGGCTGGCTGCGGATCTCGCTGCCCGACGGCCAGCAAGGCTGGATCGAGGCGAGCTACGCGGAGATCGTGGTCGGCTAGGCCAGGCCGACCCCGGCTATGGCGACCGGCTACTGGATGTAGCCCAGCGAGCGCAGGTTCTCGAGCGTCTTCTCGTCGGGCTCGACCGCCTCTTCGAGAGCGATGCTCTCGGCGTGCTGGCGATACGCCTCGAGTTGCGCCAGAAGGTCGTCGGCGATGTCGCTGCGCAGGTGGGCGATGTCCTGGCGCTCGGCAGCGTCGGACTCGAGATCGAAGAGCATGACCTCGCCTCGCTGCGGCTCGAAGATCACCTTGTAGGGCCAGGCGAGGGCGCTTTCGCGATGCTGGCCGTAGAGCGTGCGCTCGGCGATCAGGGTGCGCGACAGCGGTGGTGAGTCACCTTTGAGGTGCGGCACCAGACTGCGCCCGGGAAGGCCGTCCTGCGCCGGTAGCGCGAGCGCTCCGAGCACCGTCGGGTAGATGTCGATCAGCGACACCGGCGCGGTTCGACGCCCCGGCTCGACGCCTGGGCCCCAGACCACCAGCGGCACGCGGACGAGCTCGTCGAACAGCGTGTGGCCGTGTTCGAATCCGTCATGGTCGTTGAACTCCTCGCCGTGGTCGGCGGTCAGCACGACCAGGCTTTCGGCGAGGGTGCCGCTGTCCTGGAGGGCGCGCCAGAGACGCCCGATCTCCTGATCGACGAAGGCGATCTCCTCGTCGTAGGCGCCGACCAGGAAGTCCCAGTCGATCTCCTCGCCCTGGCGGATCCGCTGGCGGAGCGGACGCAGATCCATCAGCTCGTTGCGCTCCTCGGCATCGATGTCGGCGCCCCAGCGGCCGCGGAACGGCTCCGGAGCGTCGTAGTTCAGGTGCGGATCGAAGAAGTGGACGACCAGGAAGAAGTCGCCGCGGTCCTCCTTGCGCAGCCACTCGAGGGTGCTATCAACGACTTCGTCGGCGCGGCGGATCTTGCGGCGATTGCCGCCGATGTGGTCATAGGTCTGGAAGCCGCGCGCGACGCCGAAATCGGGATGCAGGAAGGCGTTGTTCATGATCGCCCCGGTGTCGCGCCCCGTGGCGGCGAGCGTCTCGGCCAGGGTGGCGACGCCGTCGCGCATCGGCAGGAAGCTGCGGCCCTCGTCGGCACCGCCGGAGCGCCAGCCGGCGCGGTGCTCGGCGGGTAGCCTGCCGGTGAAGAGCGACCCGAACGATGGCAGGGTCCAGGGCGAGGTGGCGAAGGCGTTCTCGAACACGGCCCCCTGCTGTGCGATGGCGTCGAGCTCCGGGCTGGTCGGGCGCTGGTAGCCGTAGAGGCCGAGGTGATCCGCGCGCAGCGTGTCGATCACGATCAGGATCACCGAGCGCGGCGGCGCTGGAGCGCACGAGAGCGATCCCAGCGCTGCGCCCACCAGCAGGGCGGCTAGCACCACCAACAGCCGGCGCTTCATTGGATGTACCCCAGCGATCTCAGCATCTCGAGAGTGCTCTCGTCGTTCTCGTTGTCGGCGCCGGCACGGAGCGCGTCACGGTCGATCAGGCGCTCGTAGGATGGCACGGTACGAATCGGGAAACGCTCCAGAAAGGCGGGATCCACGATCTCGGTCAGGACGCGCCCCGGGAGATCCTCGGGGACCGGCAGCCCCATGAGCGCCAGCAGCGTCGGGGCGAGATCGATCAGGGTGGCCTCGGTCGAGCTGCCGGCGACGATCGGACCCCCGCTGGCGATGAAGATCCCCTCCGGGTGGTGGATGCCGCTCTGGCCGACGGTGACCACCTCGAGGCCGTCTTCGTCCTCGCTGAACTCCTCGGTGAAGGCGCCACGTAGACGCTTGCGGTCGCCGGTCGAGGGCAGCTTGCCCGAGGCGCGGAAGCCGTGGTCGGAGATCACGATCGTCACCGTCGAGTCGTCCACTCGCCCGAGCAGGCTGGCCAGGTAGTCGTCGTTGCGGCGGTAGACGTTCGAGACCACCGGCGCGAGCCGAGCCAGTCGCCGAGGGTCCACCCCCTCGAATCGGTCGGGCTGGTGGTAGTGCCAGAAGTTGTGAGAGACCGCGTCGTTGGCGATCAGGAAGATGGCCGCGAACTCAGGCTGTCCCTTGGCCAGCATGTGGTCGGTGATGCGCTCGTAGGTGAGCTGGGTCGAGAGCGCGAACTTGAGCACGCTCAGGCCATGAGCCCGGATCGGGCGGGTCGCGCCGCGGAATTCGGCCTCGTCGCTCGCGTCGAGATCGATGATCTTGCGGACCTCGTCCATCGGTGGATCGAGCGGGTCGACGATCAGTGGCAGGAGCTCGTCGGCAAGCTCGGCCGGATAGGTGAGACCGTCCTGCTTGACGCCGTCGGACCACTCGCTCCAGCGGCTGCGGGTCATCCGGTCCGAGACCAGCCAGCCGCGCACCGGCTCGGCCGGCCAGGTCGCCCACCAACCGACCACGCCCACCGAGCGTCCGGCGGCTCCCAACATGTCCCACACGGTCAGAGCCCGGCGCATGGTCGCGTTCGCGAGCACCGGCACGTCGCTCCCTTCGACCATCGAGGTGAAGCTCTCGACACCGTGCTGCTTGCGGTCGCGGCCGGTCGAGACCGTGGTCCAGAGCGCCGGTGACTTCATCGGCCGATCCGAAAGCAGCTGCGCCCGAGCGCCCTGTTCGATCAGCCGTCCGAACGTGGGGAGCTCGCCGTTGGCGAGCAGCGGGTCGAGCACCGCGAAGGTCGCGCCGTCGATGCCGACGAGCAGAATCTTGACGCCGGTCTCCTGGCTCTCGAGTGCCGCGGAGATCGGCGCTTCGGTGCGCTCCGGTTCACTCGAGCAACCGGTCAGCACGACCGCCAACGCGACCGCCAGTGCGCTCCGGAGGCTCACGAGCCGCCTCCCGTTCGCAGTTGCAGGAGGACCGGCGCTTCCGGGTCGACCACCGTCAGGTGGCTTCCGGGCGCGCTCTTGCGTCCGGCGAGCACGACCGCTCCGCGAGGACGGAGCGGGGCGTCGGTCGTCATCCCCAGTCGCGCCCGGATAGTCGCCAGCGTCGAAGGGTTCACCCGCACGGCCGCGCCCTGAAGCACGATGCAGTACCAGTCGTCGGGCGCGATCTTGTCGAGGAATCCGAGCATGCCCAGCACCTTGGGATCCTCGATCCAGGCGTCCGCGAAGGTGAACGACGCGACGCCGCGGGTGCGTCG
>JAJCXP010000191.1 GCA_029263375.1 Acidobacteriota bacterium
CCGGCGCACCGCGGCGAGGAGGTCTCCGCCGAAGTCGCTGACGGTCCACAGAGCCGCATCTTCGACCAGGCAGAGAACCGCATGCACGTGCAGAAAGCGCTGCTGGTCTGGCTGATCGAATCCGTCTAGGGAATCGCGACGACCGCACTGGTCGAGCAACCGCGGTCGAGCGCCTGGGCGGGTCGGCCGCAGAAGGCGGCTGAGACCGGCCCGTTGAACGAGGCCCGGCCGTTGCCGTCGGTCACCAGCGAGCGCCACTTGCGCGGGGTGGTCAGGTCGAGCTCGGTGCCGGCGCAGGCTCCGGAGGGGATCGGGTGGGTTCCCTCGGAGAGCGCCAGGTAGATCTGCACTTTTTGGTCCGGAGCGGTCGTCGAAACCTCGACCTCGATATCCCCAGGACAGGTGCCGGAGACGGACAGAGCGACCTCCGCGGTCTGCGCGTAGCTCACCGAGATGGTGTGGGCTCCGGAGGGCATGGTGGCGGTGTTCTCGAGCGCGGTCCTCGAATCATCGTCCGTGCCACTCCAACCGGCGACCTCCCAGCCGGCGTCTGGCGCGGCGGTCAGCGCGAGCGAGTCGCCGGTACGAAAGCTGCCGGGCGGACAGGTTCCATCATAGAGGTTCATCCAAACGCTGATCTCGTCGTCGAGGAATCCTGCGCCCAGGACATCGAGGGCGGCATCGCCGTCGATATCGGCTGCCGTGGCCCAGGTGGAACCGCGGAGGTCGACGTCGATGGGATGGGTGATCCAGGTCGAGGCGTCGCCGGCGCTGTTCTCCCACCAGGTGACCGCTTCGGCGAAGATCGCCGCCCCGAGAACGTCCGGATCGCCATCGGCGTCCAGATCCGCTGAAGACACCCAACCGGCGCCGTCGAAGGACGTATCGATGTCACGCGTGGTCCAGACCGTGCCGTCGCCGGCGTCATTGCTCCACCAGGTGATGCGATCGGCGTTGATTTCGGCGCCGAGGATGTCCAGATCGGAGTCGCCATCCAGGTCGGCCGTGGCGAGTCCGCTTGGATCGTGGAACTCGGCGTCGACGACGTGCGTGGCCCAGGTGGTGCCGTCACCCGAGGTGTTCTCCAACCACTGGACCCCGAGCGAGATCATGGATCCGGCGACCACGTCCAGGTCGTCGTCGCCGTCTATGTCGGCTGCAAGCGTCCGGAACACGCCATTCATGTCGGCGAGGAAGTGCTCGGTCCAACTCGAGCCGTCGCCCGATACGTTCTCCCACCACCTGATCTCGTGCAGAGCGATCGAGGCACCGATGATGTCGAGGTCGCCGTCCCCGTCCACGTCCGCCGCGTTCGCCCAGACGGCGTCGAAGAAATTGTCGACGACGACATGTTCGTTCCAGCCGACTCCCGTCCCGGTCCTGTTCTCGAACCAGATGATCTCGTCATCGCCCTTGATCGCGGCGACCACGTCCAGGTCGTCGTCGCCGTCGATGTCCGCCGCCTCGGCGGAGGCGGGTAGAGCGACCGAGAGCGCGACCTCGTGACTCACCCAGCTCGTGCCGTCGCCGAGGGTGTTCTCGTACCACCGGATCCGGTCTTCGAAGGAACCGGTGCTGAGGATGTCGAGGTCGCCGTCTCCGTCCATGTCCGCCGGGACGGCCGAAGTCGCGCCGTCGAACGAGGTGGTCACCACTTGACGGTTCCAGGCGGTGCCGTTGGGGCGCGGTTCGGCCATGGGATCGGCGCCGGCGCCGGTGTGCTCGAGCGACAGCGGGTGGCAGGCTCCGACGTAGTTGACGCCCACCGTGAGGTCGATCGCCGGCATGGTCACCGTGTTCGTCGTCTCGCTGCTGGCGTCGTCGTCGGTGTTGCTCCAGCTTCCGACCTGCCAGTCGGGGTCGGCGGCGGCCGTCAGGTCGACAACCTCTCCGACGAGGTAGCTAGCGACGGGACAGCCGGCCGAGCGCGGGGGCGACGCCGTGGGATCCGCCCCCTGGCCCGTGTGAGTCCGGGTCAGGCCGAAGCAGATGCGTGCGTAGTCGACGGTGGCGGAGTGGTCCGCTGCCGGCAGGGTGACGCTGTTGGCCGAAGCGGTCGAGGTGTCGTCATCCGTGCCCGTCCAGCCGGCGATGCCCCAGCCCGACGAGGGAGCCGCGCCCGACAGATCGATGGTGTCCCCAGCCGCGTACTCTCCGGCCGGGCAGCCTGGCGAGCTCGGCGGCGAGGCCGTGGGGATCGACCCCGCGCCGGTCCTGCCTACCGTCAGCGGCCAGCACGTCTGCGCGTAGTCGACCGCGGCGATGTGCTCACCGGACGGCATGGTGACACTGTTGGTCTCGCTGGTGCTGGCGTCGTCGTCGGTACCGCTCCAGCCTGCAACGGCCCAGCTCGAGTCCGGCTGCGCGGTCAGCGAGATCTGCTCGCCCGGCAGATACTCCTGGCTGGTACAGCCGGGCGAGCTCAGGGGCGAAGGCACCGGGTCGGCCCCGGAACCGGTATGGCTCAGAGTCAGGCGATCGCAGTCGTCGATCGGCACGAGGTCGGTCGTGCCGCAGTGCCCCTCGTCGACCCCTTGAAGGAGCTGTCCGCAGTCGGCGGCGAGCAGCTCGAGGCTCAGGGAGCCCGAGCCGGCTCCGTCGGTTGCCAGGAACGCGATGCTCACGGGCGCGTCCAGGTCGAGCTCGGTTCCGGCGCAGACTCCGGCCGGTACCTGCGACGAGCCTTCAGCCGGTCCTTCGAAGATCTCGAGCTGCGTGTCGGGCGACGCGCGGGCCGCGACGAGGGTCATCGTTCCCGGGCACTCGCCGACGAGAGTGAGGACGCGGTGACCGAACTCGAAGGCGCCGCTGTCGCAGCTACCGTCGTCGCGCGGGAAGCCGCGCTGGTCGATGCCCTCGAAACAGGTGACGCCGGCGTCGATCGCGGCGCTGGCTTCGAGCAGCGCGTGGGTTCGAGTGGGTCCGCCGTTGTAGCTCAGCTCGACGTCCAGGCCGGTCATCGGCAGCCACCCGGCTCCGCAGGAGGTGTCGTCGGCCAGATTGCCGCCGACGTCGGTCGGATTGCTGATGCCGCAGTTGCTCGGCAGGTTCAGCGCGACCACGCTGTCTTCCAGCTGACTCGGGGTCCAGCTGCTGCCGTCGTAGACCTCGACGCCGCCGGTGAGGCCGTTCATCGTGCTGTTGTTGGCGATCGTCGAGCTCCTGAGGCTCAGGAACGCGTACCAGCCGTCGATGTGAACGCCGCCCGCCGAGTCGATCGCGCTGTTTCCCGAGATCGTGCTGTTGGCGATGAACGTGTAGACGTAGAAGCCGAACGAGCCGATACCGCCGCCGAGCGGCGCCGTGTTTCCGGAGACGGTCGACTCGTGCAGGCTCAGGAACCCGGAGTAGGGCCCGTCGCGGTTGCTCAGCCCGCCGGCGAACTCGGTCGCGCTGTTGCCGGCGACCGTGGTGCTGTAGAGGACGACGTTGCCGCCCAACGAATAGATGCCGCCGCCGCGCTCGGCGGCGTTGCCGGTGATTCTCGAGTCGGTGATCGAAAGATCGCTGCCATAGCTCGCGTAGATGCCGCCGCCCCTTAACGCGCTGTTGTCCGAAACCGTCACGTTGGTCAGGATGATCTGATCCCCGAAATCGACGAACAGGGCTCCGCCAAGCCCACCCGGCAGCGCGCCCTGCGAAAGCGTCAAGTCCTCGAGGGTCAGGTCCGCCTGGCCGGCTCCGTCGACGTTGATCAGCCGGAAGTCCGGAGCCGTCGAGTCGCGAGCGATCGAGAAGCCGTTGCCCCGGACGGTGATCGGAGTCCTGACGATCGGCAGTCCGTTGTCGGCCTCCGCGGCCGCCGTCAGGGTGACGTCGCCGGTCAGAACGATCTCATCAGCGCCCGACCCGGCGGAGCAGCCGCCGGTGGCCGCGTCGTCGTTCGCAGCCGTGATCGCGTCGACCAGCGTGCAACCGCCTTCGACGACGATCACCGCCGTCGACAACGGCCGGACGGCCAGTGCGGTCAGCAGCAGCAGACAGATAGTCGTTCGAGCCGTCGCGCGCCGATGGCGCCGGCGGCCCGTGCCGGTGGTAGCCAGAGAGGAGCTCCTTTACAAGAGTGACGGCAAGTCTACCAACAGGGCGCTCCAGGCCCGCCCGCGGTGCCCGATCCGATCCTTGATCTCGCGACCGAGCTCGGCGTAGGTCAGGTCGTGGCCATCCGGTTGGAAGACCGGGTCCCAGCCGAACCCCGCGTCGCCCCGCGCGGGCAGAACCAGGATGCCTTCGGTCGATCCTTCGGCGAAGAGGGTCCGCTCGCCGTCCCGGACCAGGAGTTGGCAACGCGCGATCGCCCGCGGATCGCCGAGGGCGATCGCCGTGCGGGCGATCCCCTCGGGCCCGATCGCGTCGAGCATCCACTTGACCAGCGGGCCCGGAAAGCCGTTCATGGCGACGAGCTCCAGCCCGGTCTCTTCGACGACCACCGGTCGCCCGACGCGCCGCCACGCCTCGTCGGCCTTGGCCCGCAAGACCTCCTCGAGATGCAGCGATTGGATCTCCGGCAGGTCGATCTCGACGCCCTCGATCTCGACGCCGGTGATGCGCCGCGCCTCTTCGAGCTTGTTCGGGTTGCCGGTGACCAGCGTCAGGTCGTCGAGCGTCCCGGCGCTCAACGGCCCTTCCTCAGCTGATCGATCTCGGAGAGCAGGACGTCGACCTCGGCGCGTAGCTCTTCGAGTCCGGCGTTGTTCGAGATCTCCCAATCGGCCGCCGCCCGTCGATCGGCGCCGTCGCCCTGGGCGCGCATGCGAGCCTCGGCCTCGGTCCGCTCGAGACCGCGCGCGACCGCGCGCTCGAGGCGGAGATCGCCGTCGGCCTCGACGGTCACGATGAGATCGAAGTCGGTGGTGTAGCCGGCCTCGACCAGGAGCGTCGCCTCGAGCACGGCAACGCCGTCGGTCTGGGCGGCGATCTGGGCGAAGCGCTCGCGTACGAGCGGATGAATCGCCTGCTCCAGGCTCTCCAGCGCTTCGTCGTCGTCGAAAACCCGCTTGGCCACCGCCCGATGATCGACCGAGCCGTCGCCGTCCAGGAAGCCCTCGCCGAAGAGCCTGACGATCGCTTCGGTCCCGGCCCCACCAGGCGCGTAGAGGTCGGCGACGATCTCATCCGCGTCGATCACCCGGTACCCGGCGTCGTGCAGCCAATCGGCGACGGTCGACTTGCCGGAGGCCATGCCGCCGGTCAACCCGACCAGGAACGCGCTCACGCCTCGAGCCCCTGGCGCTGCCGGGACATCTCGAGCGCATTGGCGAGCAGCTGGGCGATGGTCAGCGGACCGACGCCGCCCGGCACCGGGGTGATCGCCGAGGCGCGCCCGAGGACTCGCATGTAGTCGACGTCGCCGACCACGATCGAGCCCTTGGTCTCGAACTGCTCGCGCCGCTTCGCATCGCCGGGGAACAGCCGCTCCGCAACGTCCCGGTCGCTCACCCGGTTGATCCCGACGTCGATCACCACCGCGCCTTCGCCGACGTGCTCGGGGCCGATGAAGGCCGCGCGGCCGATCGCCGCTACCAGGATGTCGGCCCGTCGACAGACCGCTTCGAGGTCGCGGGTGCGCGAGTGGCAGACTGTGACCGTCGCGTTCTCGCGCATGAGCAGGCCGGCGAGCGGTTTGCCGACGATCGCGCTGCGACCGACGATCACCGCGTCGGCGCCGGACATCGGGATCTCGGAGCGCCGCAGCAGCTCGATGATTCCCGCCGCGGTCGCCGGCGCCGGCGCCGGCTGATCGATCCACAGGCGTCCGACATTGATCGGATGGAAGCCGTCCACGTCCTTGGCCGGATCGATCCGCTCGAGCACCGCCTCGCGATCGATCTGGTCGGGGAGCGGCAGCTGCACCAGCATAGCGTCGACGGCGTCGTCGGCGTTCAGCCGGTCGATCACGTCGAGCACTTCGCGCTCGCTGACCGAGGCCTCCATCAGAATGTTCTCGCCGCGGAATCCGGCTCGCTTGGACGCTCGCACCTTGCTGCGGACGTAGAGCTGCGACGCCGGGTCGTCGCCCACCAGCACTGTCGTCAGTCCTGGCGGCCGGGCGCCGGCGGCGACCATGCGCTCGGTAGCGGCCGCGGTCTCCGCTCGCATCGCTTTGGCGACCGCGCGGCCGTCGAGAATCTTCGTCATGCCCGCTTTCCCGTGTAGAGGTTGACGATCCCACCGCTCAGGTTCCGGCAGGCGACGTCGGTGAATCCGGCCGCCTCCATCCGCTCGAGAAACAGCTGGCGCTGGGGGAACTGCAGTACCGAGTCGGGCAGGTAGCTGTAGGCCGAGCCGCGCTTCGACAGCCGCCGGCCGATCCAGGGCAACACGGTTCGGAAGTAGAAGAGATAGGGCGCCCGCAACAGGGGTGTCTCGGGCACCGTGAACTCCAGAAACGCCGTTTC
>JAJCXP010000192.1 GCA_029263375.1 Acidobacteriota bacterium
GGGGGCTGCTTCGGATGTTGCGGTCGAGGACCTGCAGAAGATGCCGGTCAAGACACTGGACGACAAGTCGTACGACCCTGACGACGTGGCGGCTCTTATCGAGGCGGACAGGCGCATACGTGACGTGTCATGACACATGACGGACACCGTACAGCCCATAGCCTTCGTGCGCGATCTCGGCGATCTGGCCGACAAGCTGCGCAAGCGGCGCCAGCAGCTCGGGTGGACGCAAATGGACCTGTGCGACCGCACGGGTCTGCAGGACGGCTATGTGGGAAAGCTGGAGGCGTGGCGCACGCCGAAGACCGGGCGGCGGTTGAACTATCTGTCCATGCCGCTCATGCTCGAGGCCCTGGGCCTTGGCTTGCAGCTGGTGAGGATCCGGCGTGTTCCGCGACCGCGCGAGCCGGATCCCCGTCAATTGGTGTTTCCGCTTAAGGGCGGTCAGATGAACCGTCAGCCTCTGGCGCATCACGAAAAGGCTCCACCAGATCCCGAGTGTCCAGAACCACCTCCGCCCCGTGCGGCAGGGTCAGCCGGGCGGCAAGCCAGGAAAAGCTGACGCCTACAGCGACAGATGCACAGGCCTGCCGGTACCGCTGCCATGCCTCGTCCGTGATGGGCCTGTCCGGGGTGTTCTGGTATCCGGCTTCGAAATTTCTGATCGAGGACTCGGAGAAGCCGGTGAGCTGCGCCAGATCGTTGCGGGTGAGTCCGCGAGCCTCCCGCCACCAGCGGGCCTTGACGTTCTCCGGATCGTAGGGTGATGGGGGCGTTGGGTCTTTGGGCATGGCGGTTCCGAGTGCTTTGAGGGAAGGGCGGGGCGGGAGACAAACCCCGCCCCGTGGAGCTTGTATCACGACGCCTTGGGCGCTTGGTAGGCGTCCGTGCGCAACGTTTCCGGCAACCATCCTGTTTGCGGCACCAAACGCCCTGCTGCGGCCACCACGTCGCCTTTCTTCTTGTCGGTGTGCTTTGAGGCCTCGGCCTCGCCGCACGCCTCTGTGATGGCCTCCAGCAGCTGCGCCTTGTTGAGCCTCGCGAAGAATGCCTCGTCGGGACGCCACGCCTTGACCACATCGGGTTCCGCCACCGTCACGAAGGGCTCCGGTCCGTGCGCGGTGTCGATTGAAGTGGCAACCAGCAGGGCCATCAGCTTTTTACGGTCCTTGGCGGGCATTCTTTCGCCAATGTGGTGAACCGTCTCGGTGAAGGTTCCGGTCGGGATGCCCTCTACGATGCCGTCCAGCTGTGACGACAAAGCAGCGTAGGTGGTGTTGTACGCCTCCACCGGCCTGTAGCTGTCGGCGCTCATGAGCAGGCCCATATGGTCATATACTCCCGTCATCCGGGTTATGTGAACAAGCTTGGCCAGCAAGATCGCCTCGGCCAAAGCGGGCTTGGCCGCAACCCTGGACTGAACGGCACCTGTCAGCGCGTGGCGCAGATCGGAACAGAGTGCCGCCGGGTACGGCTTCGGCCCGGTCGGTGCGTCCTTTTTTTCGGCCTTGGCAATCTCCCTGGCGTCTGCCGGATTGACGATGCCCTCGTGGAACTTGACGCCGTACTGCTGTATCTGCACCACGACGCCGGACATGGCCTTCTGCTCGTCTGTGAATCCGCAATCGCGCAGCTCGTCCATCTCGTCGTCAAGTGCGCCATACTCATCTGCGTGTTCGTCGGGTATGTCCCATCTGTCACGGTCAGGCCCCTCGATCTCAACCATGCGCGCCTCGATCTCGGCCATGCGGGTCTTGGCCTCGTCGGTCGGCTCCGCTTCGCCGTGAAGACGCCTGTACCGATATGACCATTCCTCGGACACCTCGTCCTCAAGACGCACCCATGACCAGCCATCGGCCCTGAGTGCGTCCATCTGGTCGGCCACCTTCTCGCGTGCGATCTGGTAGGCAAGGCCGGAATCGTCCCACAGAAAATGATCGTCAAACAGGTCAACCGTGACCGTGCCGCCACGCTCGGCATAGGCATCCTCGCCGACAAACTCCGCCAGTCCGCAATTGGATTTGATGGTGTCCTGCGTCAGAAGCTGCCTGATCTCCTGGGCGCGCGGGGCGTAGTTGCGCTCCCTGAAATGCTCCAGCACCTCGTGTTGGCGATCGTGATCCGGCGCAATGGTGAAGGCTTGCGCTTCCTGAACGCTTATGCGGCCATCGCGCAGCATCTCCATCAGGTTCGGGTGCAGCGTGCCAAGGGCGATGCGCTGGCGCACGCGGCGTTCCGGCAGGCCAAAGCGTATGGCGATGTCCTCGGACGTGGATCCTTCGGCGTGCAGCCGGGCGAAGGCCTCGACTTCGTCGCACAGGTCCAAATCCAGACGCTCGACGTTCTCGGCGGTGGACAGTTCATGCGCTTTAGCCTCGTCCACATCCGGGACGCGGATCGGTACATCGAACGCGGCCGGGTCAATGTGACCCTCGGCCGCCAGCTTGTTCATGCCAGCCAGACGGCGGCCGCCTGCGAACACGAGATAGTGGCCGGCCTTGCCGTTCGGGCGTGCCGTGAGGGGCATCATGACCCCTTGCGCTGTGATGGACGCGGCCATGCTGGCTATTTCGTCATCGGTGTACGGCGTCTGCCGTGCGTTGGTTCTTTCGTCGCGCTGAAGGTTGGCGAGTTTGACGGTGTGGTCTGTGTAGGTGATAGACATTTGATCCTCCAAGATCGGTTATCATGTGGTGGTGCAATGGCGCACCGGATGGGGCAGGAAGCGCCTGCCCACACCGCTGCGTCATTCGACGGTTTTCAGGGCGTCCATGACGACAGTCCAAATTCGCACAACCATCGCTTCGTCATGCTCGCGGTTACGCTTTGAGATTTCGGCTGCGTTCCGGCCTGTCCACTTGATATCTGAGGCCTCCAGCGCCACTACGACAGTAATTGCCTCCTCCTTTGTGTCGAAATCTCCAAGCCCGGGCGGCAACTGCATTCCGCTTTCAAGGTGAGTGACGATCCAGCGCGTCCGGTAGTCTTTGTCCGGGTAGCGCAGCGCCATGTCGTCGATGCCGAAGAACTCCGACACATAGCCGTTGACCGGGTTCCAGCGCCGCTCGCTGTCCTGATAGTAAAAGCCATTCACTTGCATGGTTTCAGCCCTCCGACACAAGTTGGACGCTGTCGGCAAGCACGCTCGGCTGAGGTGTGACCAGCGCCAGATTGCGGGCCATAGCCCGGAAGCAGTCGTCGGCGCTGTCGCCAAAGTCCGACAGATCCGCGTCGTAACTCCAGCTGTTCGGGCGCTGGTAAGGCGCCAGCGCGCGGTCAGCTTCCAATGACCGGAAAGTCTTCACGCGTTCTTCTTCGGGCATCGAAGCCCACGCCCGTTTGAACTCGCCCACGAGCTCGTCGGTAGTGTCGCGCCTGCAGAAAATGTAGTCCGCGCCAAAGCTGACCGGCTCGCCATCCATGGTGTGACGATTGTAGGTCTTCATGTCCTGCATGCCGTCAAAGCCTGCGCCCTGGAAGACGCCTGCAACCCGCTCAACGTCCTTGGTTGTCGGGCCGTTGGTCCATTCGATGTTGATCGATGCCCCCATGGAATATTTGTGGGTCTTGACGGAAAACCGCCAAGTCGGAAAGGCCTCCTTCAACGCCATTCGAACGAGTTTCGCGGTGTCCGTCGCTGTGATACGTTTGCCTGTCATGGTCGATATCCTCCAAGAGTTGACCGTGTCATGTGGTGGCCTGCCCGGTGTTCGCGCACGGGGCAGGCCGTTTCGTTACTCGGCGGCGTGCGGCTTAACGATGCCCCAAGCGCGCCTGAGCAGTTCGCGGCGAATGATCCGCATGTATATTTGGAGTGCCTTCACCGCATCTTCCGCGATCCACTCGGGCCCGTGCATGAAGGTCTGAGACCAGACCGGCTTGGCGAGCCCGTCCGCGTCACGCTCGCGCATGTCGCGCACGAGAAACACGCCGTAGGTCTCGCCGCAGCCCATCGTCTTCATGTGGCTAACGGTACCGATCAGAGGGCCGAGCACCCAATTGGCGTTTGAGACCCAACGGCCCGGCGACAGATACGGTTTCAATGGTTCCCTGTGGATAGCCGTCACCATGGCAGCACCGGTATCAGCACAACAAGGGCTGATATCCCTACGGCAACGGCAAAAACGGCAAGCTCTGTTTTGGTCATTCTGCATCCTCCAAGTTGTGGTGACAGCGTCGGAATGATGAGTTTGCGGAGGGGGCAACCGACCTTGCGGCGGCGTGGCGATGCCCAGTCGTTCCCCAATGCGGCGCTCGTTGCCCTTGAGCGGTTGCCCGCAACTGTCGCGATGGGAGCTGATCATTCCGTACCTCGTCTGTGTCATGTGGTGACAGCTACAGAATAACTACTCAGTGCTGATAATCAAGCATGTAATAGGTAATAGGTGGCTCTTTCCCACGATGCGGGACAGATAAGCCAAACACGGGGAATCAGGCCATGAATCAGCCGCCAAACAGGCGAACAGGTGACAGATTTCGCGCCTCGAAAGACATAAAGAAACCTGCATATGGCAGTGAAATCAGAGTGATAAGTCTGTGCGTTGGACAAGCCCCAACAGGCCGGTGCAGCTTCGCGCGCGGATACAGACCACGGCAGACCCACAGCCAACCCATCACCCGGAACAAGCGCCCGCCCCATGACCACCGACACCGCAACACCCGCCCAGGCACACCAACCCGCACAGCTCCACCAGCTCGAGCCCGTAGACCCGCCACGGCTCCCGGCTGCAAACCACGACATGCCCGAAAAGCCACAGCAGTTGCCAGCACGTGGCAGCACCACGACCAAGCCAGCACGCACACAAGGCGGCAAGGGCGGTCTGACCCGCAAGGTCAAGGCGGCAATCGACCGGATGGTGTGGCACGGGCGCAAGCGCACAGAGGCCGCAGCGGATGCCAAGCTGACCGACGACGCATTCCGCAAGGCTCTGAGAAAGCCAATAGTGTTGCGGTACTACAACGAGCAACTCGACGTGTTGAGGAACAGCGCGAGACCGCGTGCGCTCCAGCGCATAGCCGATCTGGCGGACAAGTCAGAGAGCGAGAAGGTAGGTCTAGACGCTGCTAAGTATCTGGATTCAGGCGGTAAATCAGACCAGACCAACATCAATCTTGGGGTGCAGGTGAACGTGTCGCCGGGATATGTGATCGCGGTGCCATCTGCGGACAAGCAGGCGCGTCAGATAGCGCAACAGGCGGGCAGTGTGGCTAACTGCTTAGACAAGCGGTGAGACGTTCGGACGATGCCCACCGAACGCCCACCCCACCCCCTGATTGTGCAGTGCGAGAGGCCGGAGGGGGCCGGAAAAACGGGGGCCCCTCTCTGTCTTCGTAAGGTCCGGGCGAGATTTACCACTCAAACCACTCAGGAGGTCAGTTGTGACCCGTTCAATCGGCAAATTCACAGATCCACGTGCTCGTCAGGGCTATGCATCCGCCCGCAGGTTAAAGCTGCGCTCAAGGCCGTGGGCCGGCTTGAAATGGTTTACGCGGACCAACACCGGTGATTTGACTGTGGTTTCGCGCCACTGGCCGTTTCTGCTGTGTTGGTCCTGGTCTTTGTGTTGGGAGAGATACCGGGGTGATGAGCGGCGGTGTTTCCGTATTGGGAGAGGGGGAAACGCCCTCATTCTTGATTTGCGCTGGCGGCGCATTCGGTTCGTCTGGCAGAACTACGGCTGGATGGTTCGGGGCGCGAGTTCCAGGTGAACGACGCGACATCCCCCACGCGAGATTATCCACCAAAACCTCGGGAGTGTAGTGATGCGGTTCTGGACGTGCAGCGATCATCCAACGCACTGGCCGGTTGGTTCTGGCGCGGTCGTATGGGCCGAGGATGAGGCCGCGGCTCTAATTCTTCTGGAACGCGCGTTATTGGCTCATGGTTTGAAGGTTGAGGCGCCTTTGACGCTTGAGCCGATCGATGCGGGTGTTGCGGGGGCGGTTGTTCTTTGTGACGGAGAATATTGAGGTGGCTGAGGTGGTTGATGCGACCGAAAAGGTGGTTTGTCTTCCGAACGGGCAGTTGCCGAGTGAGGATGCGGATGGCGATATCATTGATTTGCTTGAGGATATGATGACCCGTGCGCGGCGCGGTGATCTGGTTGCCGTGGCTGTTGCGGGGGTTTATTCGGATGGCGCCGATGATTTTGTCACGGATTTTCACAAGGGCGGTGACGTGCAGCCGTCGCGGCTTATCGGGGCTGTTGAGCTGCTGAAGTTCCGTATTCTGGAAAAGGTGGCTTCGTGAACGCCATTCCGGAGATCAGGCGGGACGAGCAGGGCCGTCGGATTTTTGAGCCGGACGGCCCGACGCTGTCGGCGTTTCTGATCGACAGGTCTCCGGTGGCGATTATCAGAGGTCCTTGGGGGAGTGGGACATCGTCGGCCTGTTGCATGCGGTTGTGGCAGCACGCGTGCGAGCAGGCGCCGTCGGCGTCGGACGGGATCCGGCGGACACGGTTCATTGTCACGCGGGAGAGTTACCCGCAGCTCGAGACCACCACCATCAAGACGTGGCAGTACTGGTTTCCGGAGCGGCTGTACGGCAAGTTCTACACCGGCAAGAAGCCGTATCTGCATGACATTCGGGTCGGTGATATCCACTGCGAGGTCTACTTCTCGGGGCTCGACAATGACGACATCGACGACCTTTTGTCGCTTGAGCCGACCGCGTGGTGGTTCAACGAGCTGAAGGCGGTGAACCTCGATTTCTGTACGTCGGCTGTCTAACGGGGCGGGAGGTATCCGCCGCTGATCGTGGGCGGGCCCACATGGGCGGGTGCGATCGCGGATCTGAACGCGCCGAACGAGGTTCACTGGCTGCCGCAGATGATGGGCGAGGCGGAAATCCCGGAGGATCTGGACGAAGACGAGCGCCAGGCGCTGCGGCGCCCGGACGACTGGGCGTATTTCGTGCAGCCGGAAGCTTTGTTCGAGATCAAGGGGCCGAGCGGCGAGGTGACGGGATACCGGACCAATCCGAACGCCGAGAACCTGCGGTATCTGGGGCCGGATTATTACGAGAAGCGGACGGCTGGGAAGACCAAGAAGTGGATCGACCAGTACTTTCGCAACAAGATTTCGCCCCTGGTTGACGGCGACCCTGTGTGGACGTCGTACAATTCCGACGTTCACAAGGCGAAGGCCAACCTGGAGCCGGTGACCGGACGGGAGATCCGCATGGCGCTCGATTTCGGCCGAAGGCCCGCGGCGGTCTTTGCGCAGGAAATCAACGGCCGCTGGTATGTCCTGCGTGAACTCTACGCCAAGGACATGGGCGCCATCCGGTTCGCGCCGAAGGTCAAGCGGTTCCTTGCCGAGCACTTTCCTGGGTATGGCGTTATCCTCCATGGTGACCCTAAAGGGCAGGACAAACCACAGACCGGCGAGCGGACGCCGTATCAGATATTTGCGGCACGTGGGTTGCCGGTTTTGCCTGCGCCGGTGCCGGGCAACAACATCCAAACCCGCATCGACACGGTCGATTATGTGCTGAACGGCATGGTCGACGGCTATCCGCGCCTGCTGATTTCGCCGCGCTGCCCGCGTTTGCTGCAGGCGATGGAGAGCGGCTACCGCTATCCGAAGGACCGCGTGACCACGACGGACCAGGCCAACCCGATCAAGGACAAGTTTTCCGACATTGCGGACGCCTTGCAGTATCTGCTGATCGGCGGCGGCGAGAGTGCCGAAATGATCAAGGTGCCCGACAGCCAGAAGGCCAAGCCACAAAAGACACGGCCGAAAAACCGCACGCGCCGGAGGATGGGCCGTGGTCGATAGGGCGCCGTTCTGGCCGGGGGCGGAGGCGTTCCGTCCACGAGAATGGTTCGTGGTGTTCCAGCTGCACACCCGGTTCCGGTGGTTGCGCTGGATGCCCGGGCGCTACAAGCACGTCATGGCCTTTGCCCATGTGGCCGAGGCCGGCGTGTGGATCCTCGTCAATGTGGGCTGGGACCGCACCGAGCTGGTGGTGATCGATGACGCGGACGTGAAGGAGATACTGACCGATCTGCTTTACGGCACCGATATCGTGAAGGTTCCGGCCGGTGGCATGCCGCGCAAACTGCCGCATTTCGGGTTCTGGTGTGTGCCCGCGATCGCGCACATCGTCGGTGTCAAATCCAGTGCGTTGCGGCCTGACGCGTTCCTGCGAGACTGCCTCGCACACGGAGGAGAATTCATCAATGGCGGATCAACTGGGTCTGGCGCCGAAGATCAAGACTGACGTTCCTCCCGGAATCCTTGCCGCCGAGAAGCGCTCGGAGAACGACCGGGTCACACAGGTGCAGGAAGGTCTGCAGGCGCAGACGAAGGATTTCCTGCGGTTGTTCGGGCGTAGCGGCGGGTTCGGCGGTCGTGCCGGCGGCCCCCCGATTCTCGGGTAACGCGCCGTGCCCGATACCACCACCGACGATTTGAAGGGGCTCCAGAAGGAAGCCCTTGACCGGTTGAAGGACTGCGAGGCGCAGAAGGCGCAGGTCGAACTGGATCTGCGCGAGGGGTATTTCTTTTCCGCCCCGTGGCGCTCGCGCCAGCTGTCGTCGAAAACCTCGCCGCTCAACGACAAGACGGACGATACCGAAGAGGAACCGGCCACGTCGCTCGGCATGGAGGCTTCGGCCGACTTCGCGGGCATCATCACATCGACCTTCATGCCGTCCAACTTCGATTGGGCCCGGCGGGGGCAGGGTGCCTTCCTGTCGGAAGAGGACTGGGGCGCCGTCAAGGATGAGGCGGAAAAGGGCGACAAGCAGATCATGAACGCGATCCGGGCCTCGAACCTGGAGGCAAACGCGTTTCAGGTCTTCGCGCCGGATCTGTCGCTTGGGACCGCTGCGGTGTGGATCGACGATCCGACGCCGGCGATGCCCGCGGCGGCGAAGGCCATACCGCTGCGGGAGCTCGAAATCAACATCGGGCCGGATGGCCGCATCGATGACCGGTTTGTCGTCAAGCATGTCAAGCCGCGCAATCTCAAGGCGAACCTGCCGGGGATCGCCGGACTGGACGATCTGGCCAAAGCGAAGGCCAACCAGACCAAGGGCAAGCGCCTGAGAGTGGCGCAGGGCTTCTGGCGCAAGTGGGAAGACGTTGGATCCGTGCGCTGGCAGCACGTGATTCTGGTCGACGACAAACTGGTGCATGACGAGGAGATGACGGGCGAAGGCTCCATCCCGCTCCTGGTGATGCGGTTTTTCCCGGATGCCTCGCGGCCGTTCGGCAACGGGCCGATGCTGCAGGCAAAGCCGTGGCTGCGGATCCTCGATGCCCTGTCGGGCTGCACCCAGGACCGCGCCGATATCGCGATCGCCCCGCCGATCGGCTATCCCAACGACGGCGTCGTCAATTTCGAGGGCGGCATCCAATCCGGCATGGCCTATCCGATGGCGCCGGGCTCGGGCAGGGATTTTGTCCCGCTGTATTTCCAGGGCGATCCCAATCTCGGACTTATCACGCTGGCCGAACTCGAGGCATCGATCAAGCGGCTGTTTTATATCGACCGGCCGGAACAGCGCGGCAAGACGCCGCCGACCGCGTTCCAGTTTCTCGACGAGCTGATGGAGGCGCAGCGCCGTATCGGCCCGCCCGGACAGGGCTTCTGGCTCGAGGGGCCGCTGGAAATCTTCCTGCGGTTCAAGTTCATGCAGGAGCGCGCCGGACTGGTTGCGCCGCTGACGAGCGATGGCCGGCTGGTGTCGGTGACACCGTTCAATCCGGCGGTCGCCAGCGCCGAGGCGCAGGAAGTCCAGCAGGCCACACGGTTTGTTGAGCTTGCGAGGGCGTTGTTCCCGGCAGAGAGCCAGGCGGCGATCGATGGCTTCACCACGCTTGAGAACATCAAGAAGAAGATGCGTGAGGAGCTGGTCGTCATGCGGGCCTCGGATGAATCGAAACGGCTCATCGAAGGGCTTCTGAACGCCGCCGGTGGCGCCGGCGCACAGCAAGGCGGGGCACCGAATGGCCCGTGATCTGAAAGACGAACTTGTGCGTGAGGCGCTGGCGCGGATCTTCGAGACGAAGGACGGCACAACGGTCCTTCAGGCGCTTTGTACCGAGCTTTTGCGGGTGCAGCCCGGCATTGTCGAATCCTGTGCGTTGCGGGAGCATCATGGACGCCGCACCTTGTTGCAACAGTTGATGAACACCGCAACGGGACCAGTACATGCCTCCGGAACAAGATCCGACCCCGATCGAGGAGCCGACGCCGCCAAGCCCCGGCGCTCCAGGCGCAGGGGATCCGCCGGCAGACTTGCCACCGAAGGGCGAGGATCCGACACCGCCGATTAGCGACGCTCCGGTCCGGCCCGACGACCTGCCGGACGCGTTCTGGAACGACACCGAAGGCGTACTTCTCCCGGACCTGCTTTCACAGTTCAACACGCTGACGGCCTCGCAGGCCGAACGCGATGTCGCGGCACAGGGCGTGCCCGAAGCGCCGGACGGATACGAACTTCCGGACAACGAGGCGCTGGAACTTCCCGCCGACAGCGATTTCAAGTTCGACGACAGCAATCCGCTGGTGCCGCTGGCGCGTGAGTTCGCGCACGCCAACGGCATGACACAGGAGGCTTTCGCCGGCATGGCGAAGCTCTATGTCAAGGGCCAGAAGCAGGAACTGGACGCGATGCAGGAAGCCTCGGGTGTTGAACTTGCAAAGCTCGGCGACAACTCCAAGGGCCGCGTCGATGCGGTCGTGACGGCGTTGACCTCGCGCATCGGTTCCGAAAAGACCGCCGTGCTCCAGGGCATGATGTTCACCGCGGCGCAAGTCGAGGCGTTCGAATCGCTGGTGCGCGGAACCCGTGCGCCGGGCCACAACGCAAAAAGCGACGCACCCGGCAAGGGCGTCGAGAACTGGGCCGGGATGACCACGGATGAAAAGCTGTGGACCGCCCACCAGAACGCGCGGAAGAAACAGGGCCAGGCGGCCTGAGAGTTGAGAGAGTAGGAGAAGTTTCATGGCCGTTGACAGCAATTTTGCACTAGCCGTCCCGCTGCTTGAGTATTCCAAGGGGCTGGAAGAGGGCACGCTTGAACGCGCCTTTATCGAGACGTTTGCGTCTGAATCTGACGTCATGGGAGCCTTCCCGGTCAAACCCGCGACACGGGGCAAGTACAAGTTCGAACGCACGGCGCAGCTGCCGAGCGTCGCCTTCCGTGGCTACAACGAGCCCGGCAACGAATCCACCGGCACCACGACCATCCACGAAGAAGGCGTGTTCCTCATGGATGAATATATCCGGGTGGACCGGGCGCTTGTGGACGAGCTGGGCGAGAAGGCCCGCATGAAGCAGGAGCGGCTGAAGATCATCGCCATGTCGCGCCAGTTCACCGACACGCTGCTGCAGGGCGACAACACGACAGAGCCGCGTGAGCCCGACGGGCTGCAGAACCGGTTCGCGACGCTCAGCACCAACCTTTTCCACAATTCCGCCGCGTCCGGTGGCGCGGCCTTGTCGCTGGGCCAGCTCGACGTGGCCATCAATGCGGTGAACCGTCCGAATTACCTGATTATTTCGCGCAACATGAAG
>JAJCXP010000193.1 GCA_029263375.1 Acidobacteriota bacterium
GCCGGCTGCCGTTCGATCGCTGGCAACCGCGGTGGTGACTTTCTGCACCGTGCCCGGGGCAAGCGCCGGGATCGACCATCCGCTGGCGTCTTTTGGCATCTGTCCGACCATGTGAATCTCCTATAGTTTCAGTCGTCGTTAAGGCTTCAGGCTCCAGATCCAGCCGGCAAGGCTGGTGACCGCGAGGGTCGCGACCGAACCGATCGCGTAGACCACCCGCCGAAGGCTGGAATGCATCTCCTTCGACATGTATTTCTTGTCCGCGTCCTTGCGCTCGACATCGATCTTGGCGTGCAGATCGCGGACCGTGTCCGATGTCCTGGACACATGCGCGTCAATAACGCTCGCGAGCTTGTCAACGGTCGCGGAGATGTGCGCGACATGGGTCTTCGTCTCGACGACGGCATCGCGCAGCTGTTGATCTGTCGTCATAACGCTGGCCTCACTTCGGTTTCGTTGCCCGGATCACTTTGCGCAGGCGCACATAGTCCAGCATCCAGGCACGGGTCGTCTTGCAGCCATCGCCGCAGGCCGTCAGTTCCGACTTGACCTGCAACTGTTCTTCCTTCGTGTACTCGCGGATCTCCGGAACCGCGTCCGTCAGTCCGGGTCCGTCAAAACTCACCGTCTTCGAGCACCCGGTCAAGATCAGCATCGCTGCGAGGGCTGTTGCGCTCAGCTTCCAGCTGCCGTTGGCGGATCTGCTCAAGCTCTTTGTACTTCTCGATCGTTGCACGGGCCTGCTCCATTTGGTTCTGACGGCCGCGCTTGGTCCATCCGTAGATGAACGCGAACAACACGGCCCCGGTGACCACACCGCCGATGGCGAGCCACTTCTTGAGTTTGGACGGGATGAGGGCTAGCAGAACTGCCGACACGGCCTAAACTCCCGATTCCTGCGCATGCCGGCGGCGCTCGATGATGATGTACGCAGCCGCCAGGATTGCGACCGAAGCCAGCACCACCGTCGGCCAGCCACCCAGCGCCTCTCCGACACTCTGGAATGCTGTGCCGGCAGCAGCAGCAGCCGGCGCCGCAGCGGCAACCGCGGCGGCAATATTGGTGGTCGACTTGACCATGGGCGTCCCGGTGTCCTGTTCGACCATGCCCCGCGCGGCAATGACCTGGCGGTCCTCCACCGCAGCCAGGCTGCGCGTGACGGGCCGCATGAACAGATCGCCCTCATATTTGCGGCGGCGGACGAGGCCGTTCAGGACGCGCAGCTTTCCGGTCGAGGGATCGCGCGCCTTCTTCCACAGCAGCATCTTCGCGGGAACCTCGTCGAAGCGGCCGGCATTGATGCTCTTGAGCGCCGAAGACTTCAACAGATTGCCGATGCCGACATTGTGCGTGAACAACACCACGGCCGTGAACTGGTTGTTGTTGAGGTTGACCTTGATCACGCGCCGCACATCGGCGCTGAAACTCTCGATGTCCGTCCGCAGGATCTGGCGCGCATCGATCTTGCTGACCCGCATGACGCCGACATCCTCGCCGGTCACACGGGGCGGCCCGGCAGCGATGGTATGCCCAAAGCCGATTGTCGGCACACCGGCCGGGCACAGATAGGCCACCGGCTCGTAGCCTTCCATTCTCTCCAGTGTGGCGTATTCTGCTTCGTTGAACTTCATGTCGATGTCCTTAATGTTCGGCCCGTCCCGAGAACCATGTCTGCCCGCTGGCGGCGCCGATCACATCGTGCACGTTGCCGGCCTCGCCGGAGCCAATGATCTGGAGCTTCGCGGTGTCGCCCACGGCCATCGGAACACCCACGACATGGATCTGTAAATTCTGCTCGGGATTTAGCCGGCCCGTGTTGTTGTATTGCGAGAGATAGGTTCCTTGCGTGGTCACAAGATTGAACTGGATCGCGGTGCAGGCCGCCGTGATGCCGGACAACCGACACTGCCCCGCAAATGTATGCGGCATCGGCACCAGGCAGGTGTATATGCCCGTCGCCGGGTTATAGTGGCCGCCCTTGTTGGTCAGAACAGTGTTGCAAATGACCGTGTGCGTAGCCCCGTTGCCGGTTATGTTGAGAGTGTTGGTCTGGCGCCTGGCGAGGAAGATTGGATGCGCTGGAGACGTATAAGCGCGCGCAATGACCATGTCGCCGGTTACGGCGTTCAGTGTGGGTGGAATGTTGATCTTGCCGCCCGTCGCCTCCTGGTAGAACAAAGTCCCATCGGTAAAGTCAGGCGGCGACAACAGATCGATGACAGCGCCATCGGCGGCGTGGAACGCATAGACGGTTCCAGCCGCAAGGCTGTCCCAGGCCGAGATCCGGTTCGGGCTGACCTGCACCTTGTGTGCGGCGCCGGTTACCTTGACCACTTCCGCGTGCGAGCGCGTGTTGGTCAGACCGAGAATGCTGACATGGCTTGCAACTGTCCCGGACAGGTTGAACGCGGCATCCGCGCCGCTACTGGCGGGATCCGAGTTATGCAGGAAATTGCTGATGAACCCGTGCGCCGCGTAGTTGTTGGTCACCATTTCGATACCGCCATCCCCGCCATCGGAATAGACGTTGGCGAAGGCAAACCCGGCCATGCCCGAACCGGCACCCACGGCATCCACATGCCGCAGGAGACGGTGCATGTCGATGGAGAAACAGTTGGTCATGTGCAGGCCGTCCGCCCGCTCGATTTCGAAACCAACTGCATTGGCAATGGTGTAGGCCGCAACGTTTGCGTCCGCCGACCAGTAAGGCCACCAGCAGATATTGGTCCAGCGCTGCAGGTCGGAGCTTCGTTCACTCTCAAAACCAACATCGAACACCTGGCCGACGCAGTTGTTTGCTGTGAGAACACCCGCAGAGCGAATGAGCGCCGCCTTGGTCGCGTTCAGGAACACGATGTCGTCAAGGTGCACCCGGAACTCCACCCGGATGTCGTGCGCGTTTGCGGTGGGTGTCCATGCCGCCCC
>JAJCXP010000194.1 GCA_029263375.1 Acidobacteriota bacterium
AGCCGCGCGTTCTCGAGCGCGATCGCCATCGACGAGGCCAGGGTCGACATCAGCTGCTGATCCTGGGTGCTGAAAGCGTCGTAGCTGCCGCTCTCGAGATCCAGAACGCCGATCAGCTCACCCTTGAAGATCATCGGCACCGCGAGCTCGGACCTGACTTCGAACCCGGCGACGCACGACACGTAGCGCGGCTCACGGTGAACGTTCGGCACCCGGATCGCCTGGCGCAGAGCCGCGGCGGTACCGCTGATCCCGCGGCCCATCTCCATCGTCATCTTGCGGCCGGTCCACGGACGGTCGCTCCAGATCGACATCGTCGGCTCGAGCAGCTGCTGCTGCTCATCCCAGAGGAAGACCGTGAAGAGATCGTAGCTGACCAATCGCTTGACCAACTCGGCGACGCGCTGTACCAATTCGCGCCGGTCGAGAATCGATGTCAACTCTCGGCTGATCTGATGGAGCAGCGAGAGAGTGCGCGCCTGCTCCCGCATGTTTTCGTACATCCGCGCGCTCTCGATGGCGGCGGCCAGATAGTCGCCGAGGAAGGTCAGCAACCGCTGATCGCCCTCGGAAAAGAAGCCGGTTCGGTTGCCGCCGACGGCCAGGACACCGATCGTATGGCCCTTGGTCACCAGCGGCACGGCGATCTCCGACTTCACCACCGTCGAGGCGCTGATGTAGCGCGGATCGCCGCTCACGTCGTCCGAGACGATCGTCTCGCCCCGCTGCGCGGCGGTGCCGACGATCCCCTGGCCCAGGCCGAAGCGCCAGTGCTCCACCACATCGCGATCGAATCCGACCGCCAGCTCGAAGCGCAGCTCGCGCCCGAGATCGTCGAGCAGCAGGATCGCCAACGTCTCGTATTCGATGTACCCCTTGAGCAGGTCGGCGACCGTCTCGAGACCCGACTTCAGATCGGTTGCCGAGTTGAGAGCGCTCGAAACCGCGAGCAGACACGCAACCACCTCCTCCGGTGGACGTCCCGCCCCTTTGATGGTCGCTACGGTGTATGCCGCCTTCTCGGCAGCCTCTCTGAGGTCGCTCATCTAGTGCTCCAAATGAAGAGAACAATGGTCATCGGCGTTTTGTTTCAGCCTCCGCCGGATAAACTCGGCCACCGGCGGAGCCCGAGAATTGGCCAAGAGACGCAAGACGCAACATCGCAGCATGCTCGACCTGCCGCTTCGGGGCGACGAGAAGCGGGCCGACCCGCAGCTCGACGGGCCGGACGAGCCGGTACAGGAGCCCGGGCGAGTCGCCGATCCGGCTCCCCCCGAGCTGCCGACTCGACCCGTCGACCGGCGGCGCCGGCGTGGTCACAAACCGGAGAAGCGGCGTTGGCCGCTCTTCTTGCTGTTGCTGCTCATCCTGGGCGCCGCCGGCTTCGCGTACTACCACGTGACCACCCCGGTGGCCGGCTTCTCGGTCGAGTCGATAGAGCTCGGTGAACAGCTGGTCGGTGGCGTCAGCGAGCCGGTCGAGGTGACGGTGACCAACACCGGCTCCCGCGCGATGACTCTCACCGGAGTGCGTTTCACTGGCGAGACGGCTGCCGAGTTCGAGGTGCTCGAGGACGACTGCACGGGCTCGACCCGGCAGGCAGGCGAGGTTTGCACGCTCGCGATCGGCTTCCGGCCCGCGGCCAATGGACCGCGCTCGGCGACGCTCGATCTCACCGGCAACGTGATCGGACAGCTGCCGGTCTCCGGCGTCGGCGCAGCCCCGGTACTGACCGTCGAGCGCTCCGAGGTCGACTTCGGCCCGCAGCCCGTGGACGGTCGTTCCGCCAATCGGGCTCTCGAGCTGCGCAACGATGGCGCCGCGCCGCTGGCTGTGGCGACGGTGACCATCGGTGGCGACCACAACAAGGACTTCGCCGTCGATCAGGCGTGCGCTTCGACCACGCTGCCGCCGGGCAAGAGCTGTTCGGCGCGCATCAGCTTCACGCCGCGCGCGGCCGGCGAACGCTCGGCGACTCTGAGTATCGCCGGCGACAGCTCGGGCCTGACCTCGACCGTAGCGCTGCGCGGCACCGGCGTATGGAGCGGCGAGCCGCTCGACGCGGTGCCCGCCGAGATCGACTTCGGAGCGCAGCGGCGCGGCCGGTCGAGCTCGCCGCAACGGATCGCGTTCATCAATAGGACCAGCGCGCCGGTGGAGGTCGGCGACGTGCGGCTCGACGCCGGCTCGTCGGGGATCTCGATCGATCGCCAGGACTGCCGCCAGTCGACCCTCGGACCGGGCGAGGAGTGCGGCGTCGAGCTCGAGTTCGAGCCCGCCGACGTAGGCGCCGCGACCGCCACCCTCACCGTCGTGACCGCCACCGGCTTCGACACCACCGTCGGTCTGACGGGCACCGGAGTCGAGCCTCGCCTGTCGGTCGAGAGAAGCTCGCTCGAGTTCGGCGAGCTGCGGGTCGGCTTCGAGCGCGAGCGACAGGCGGTGCTGACCAACTCGGGCACCGCTACCTTGGCGTTCCGCGAGGCCACCCTCGCCGGATCGGGCAGATCCTCCTACAGCAAGACCAAGGACGGCTGCTCCGGCTTCAGCCTCGCTCCGGGCCGGACCTGCACGATCGAGCTCGCGTTCAAGCCCCGCCAGAGCGGAGCGCTCGTGGCCGAGATCCGCATCGAGAGCGACGCCGCCGGCGGGCGCCAGGTGATCTCGCTGCGGGGCGAGGGCACCATGGCCGAGCTGACCGTCGATCGGCAGCAGCTGGACTTCGGCACGATTCGGCTCCCGGGCAGCGCGGACCAGGCGCTGACGCTGCGCAACGACGGCAGCGCCAAGCTCCGGATCCAAGGTGTCACGGTCACCGGCAGCGCGGCGAACGACTTCGTGGTCGCCGCCATCGGTTGCGGCGAGAGCGGCCTCGAGGCGGGCGGCTCGTGCCGGATTTCGGTTCGCTTCGTGCCGCGCGACGAAGGTGCGCGGGCGGGCCGTCTGACCATCCGCCACGATGGCGACGGGCCGGCCAAGGAGATCTCGCTGATCGGTACCGCGATACCCGCCCAGCCCGGCTTCCAGGCCTCGAGCAGCACCATCAACTTCGGCACCCGCCAGGTGGGCTCGCGGAGCTCGGTCGAGACCCTGACGGTCACCAACTCCGGTGAGGGTCGGCTGGAGTTGGCTCGCATCTCGATCGACGGCGCGCACGCCGACGAGTTCACCCTGGTTCCCGGCACCTGCGATGGCGCTCCCTTCGTCGCACCCAACGGCAACTGCACGATCGGCATCCGCTTCACGCCGCGGGCCAACGGCGAGCGGCGAGCGACCCTGAGAATCCGACACAACGCCGGTGGCGAAGGCAGCGTCAGCCTGAGCGGCCTCGGCGCCGGTGGCTAGAGCCCCCTCCACACGCCGTCGCGTCGCGGGAGCTCGCGACGGCGACACTGCGAGCAGGAGTCGCTCGCGCATCGCTCACAGAGTCCGCCGGCAGGGCGACCTTGGCGTCTCCGGCGAGGCGCGGCGACTTTCGCCGCGATCGACACCGCGCGACACACAACCGATCGGCGGGAGCCTCGTCTAAGGATGCGAATGGAGGAGCGAGACCGTGACCTTGTCGAACGAGCCCGGAATGGCGACGACCTTGCGTTTCGAACGCTGGTCGAGCGCCACGGAACCAACGTCTTCCGGACGGCGGTGCGGGTCACCGGCAACCGCCAGGCCGCCGAGGACGTGGCGCAGGAGACCTTTCTCAAGGTCTACCGCCAGCTGCGCCGCTTCGACGGCCGCGCCCGGTTCTCTACCTGGCTCTATCGAATCGCCATGAACTGCGCCATCGATCAGGTCCGCAAAGACAACCGCCGCTCTCGCCACGCGGAGACCGGGGAGGCGATCGAGACGGTCGCCACCCACGATCCGAGCCAGGAACGCCTGCTATCGAGCACCGAGATCGCCGGCGCGGTGCGCGGCTGCCTGGCCGCCATGAGCCCGAGCGAGCGCGCCGCCTTCGTGCTGCGCCACTACGAGGGCCGCACGATCGCCGAGATCGCGCAGATCCTCGGCGTGCGTACCAACGCCTGCAAGAGCACCATCTTCAGAGCCGTGCAGAAGCTCCGCGCGGCTCTCCAGCCGCTCGTCGAGGAAACCCCATGAAGACCATCACCGAGCAGGACCTCGTTCTCCACTACTACGGCGAAGGGTCCGACGGCGAGGCGATCGCCGCCGCCCTCGAGCGCTCGCCGGAGCTGGCAGCCCACTACCGCGAGATTCGCTTGGTGCTCGACGCGGCTGCCACGGTCGAGGTCGAGGGGCCACTCGCCGGCTACGAATCCAGGTTGTGGCGTCAGCTCGAGCCGCAACTGGACGACGCCTCCGCGCGCCGCTTCTTCCGGCCGGAGCTCCTGCTCGACCGCAGGTGGGCGCTGGCTGCCGCGGCGCTCGTGCTGCTGGTGGCCACCTTTCTCGCCGGACGCTTCTCAGCTCCGCCCGCTGCGCCCGAGCCGATGGCGACACCGAGCCAGAGGATCCTGCTGGTCACCGTCACCGACCACCTGCAGCGCACCGAGCAGCTGTTTCTCGAGCTGGCGAACGCCGGCGACGGCCCGATCGACATCCACGTCGAGCGCGCGCTCGCCGACGATCTCAGCGGCTCCAATCGTCTCTATAACCAGGCGGCTCGGCGCCAGGGTGACCTACGCACCGCGGCCCTGTTGGACGAGCTCCAGTGGATGCTGATCGAGATCGCCCGCTCATCCGACGTGCTGGAGGCCGAGGAGCTCTCCGAGCTGCGTCAGCGACTTTACGACCGCGATCTGCTGTTCAAGGTTCAGATCGTCCGCTCGCGACTGCAACGTGCCGACGAGGCCCACCGGCGCCGCCACCGCCCAGCTTCCGTGTAAGACCCAATCCAGGAGATCCAGACATGCGATACCCACGATCGATTCTCATAGTTGCCCTGCTCTGCCTCGCCGGCCCGGCCGCCGCCGCGCTGAGCCCGACACCCGCCCCCTGGGACGAGCCCGCGGAAGAGCAGGCCCGACACAGCGAGGCCTACCGCGCGGGCAAGCGCGCTCTCGGCGCGGAGCAGTGGTCCGAGGCGGTCGATCGCTTCGGCGAGGCCGCGTCTCGTGACGAGGGCGATGGCGACGGCGCTCTCTATTGGAAGGCCTACGCCCTGCTGCGCCTCAATCGCGGTGCACGCGCCCAGCTCGCGGTCGAGGAGCTTCGGAGGCGCTTTCCCGAGAGCAACTGGATCGACGACGCCCAGGCGCTCGAGATCGAGATCCAGAGGACCAATCGCCAGCCCACCAACCCGGACGCCGTGGCCGACGAAGAACTGAAACTGATCGCTCTCAACGGCCTGATGCATCTCGACTGGAACCGCGCACGGCCCATTCTCCAGTCGTTCTTGGCGGGCAGGTCCAGCCCGAGACTCATGGAGCGAGCTCTGTTCATCCTGAGTCAGAACGATTCACCCGAGGCCCGCCAGATGCTCCTCGGTATCGCTCGAGACGCGACCAATCCCGAGCTGAGCGAGGAGGCCATTCAGTACCTGGCGTTCTTCGACGACGATGAGGCCCGCGCCGAGCTGCGCAAGCTCTACCGCGAGCTCACCGACTTCGAGCTCAAGGAGCGAGTGCTCGAATCGATGATGATCGCCGACGACCTCGAGTCGCTGCTGGCGGTGGCAAGCACCGAGACCAACCTGGAGCTACGAAAGAGCGCCATCCAGCAGCTCGGACTGCTCGACGCCAAGGGGGAGCTCCGCCAGCTCTACGCCACCGAATCGTCGCGGTCGGCGAAAGAGGAGATTCTCCGGGCGCTGATGCTCGCTGACGATCTCGAATCGCTGCTCGCGGTAGCTCGCACCGAGCCCGCCCCCGAACTGCGGGCCGAGGCGATCCAACAGATCGGTCTGCTCGACGGCGTCGCCGAGCTGCGAGAACTCTATCGAGGCGAAAGCTCGGCCGACGTCCGATCCGACATCGCCGAGGCGTTGATGCTGGCGGACGACGCCGAGTTCCTGCTCGAGATCGCCAACAACGACAAGGATCCGGAGGTCCGGGAGCAGGCGATCGAGGGACTCGGCCTGCTCGATTCACCCGAGTCCAGCGCCGGGCTCTCCCGCCTCTACGAGACCTCCACCGACGTCGAGACCAAGAAGCAGATCATCGAGTCCTTCATGTTGAAGGGCGACGCGCCGAAGCTGATCGGGATCGTCAAGACGGAGAAGAACACGGAGCTGCGCAAGGAGGCGCTCGAGACTCTGTCGATCATGAACTCCGAGGAGGCCACCGCCTTCCTGCTCGAGATACTCCAGGGCGGCGGCTAGCGGCGGCGGCGGCGCGCCAAGCGGATTTCGATTCGCCGTAGCCGGACCGGCGGTGGCGTCGCCGCGCCGCCCATCGAGTCTGTCACCATAGGCGGCGATGACCGGCGAGATCCTCTTCATGCTGGTGCTGCTGGCGATCGCGCTGGTGCTCTTCTTCCGCGAGACCTTTCCGATCGAGGTCACCGCACTCGGCCTGCTCGGCGTTCTCCTGGCGACCGGCAGGATCGAGGTCGACGCCGCGCTCGCCGGCTTCAGCAACAAGGCCGTGATCGCCATCGGCGGCCTGTTCGTGCTCAGTCACGCGCTGTTCAAGAGCGGCATCGTCGCGGCCGCCGCCGACCGCCTGAGCCGACTCGCGACCAAACGGCCCGGCCTGGCGATCGCCGGCCTGCTGGCCAGCGTCAGCGTGCTCTCCGGATTCCTCAACAACACGGCGGTGGTCGCGATCCTGATCCCGATGACCCTCGATGTCTGCCGACGTCTGGAGATCAGTCCCACCAGGGTGCTGCTGCCACTCTCCTACGCCGCCATCTTCGGCGGCACCATCACCCTGATCGGCACCTCGACCAACCTGCTGGTGAGCGCGCTCGCCGAGGGGGTCGGCGAGCCTCCGTTCCGGATGTTCGAGTTCACCCCCCTGGGCCTGGTCATGGTCGTCGTCGGCCTGGTGTACGTCCTGCTGGTATCGCCGCGGGTGCTGCCGGAGCGCATCGACGCAGGCAGCCTGACCGGCAAGTACCGGATGGGCGACTACCTGTCCGAGATTCGGGTCACGGAGACCAGCAAATTGGTAGGTCAGAGCGCCGAAGAGGCACGCCTCAACGAGCGCTTCGACGTGACCGTCCTGGGCATTGTTCGCGGCAAACGGCATCTGCGTCGCGGCCTGCGCACGCGCGCCTTCGAAGCCGGCGACCTGCTGATGGTCCGCGGCTCGGCGGACAACCTCGTGCGGCTGGACGCCGAGGAGGGCATCGAGCTCCTACCCGAGGTGGCGCTGCGCGACGACGAGCTGTCGTCCGGCGGTCAGGTAATGGTCGAAGCGCTGGTCGCCCGCAACAGTCGGATGATCGGCAAGACCCCGAAGGAGATTCGTTTCCGCCGGCGGATGGGCGGTTTCGTGCTCGCCATCGGCCGCCAGGGCGAGCAGCTCCGGGCCAAGCTCAGTGAGACGCGGCTGCAGTTCTCGGACACGCTGCTGATCCTGATCCCGTCCGAGCGGCTCGATCACCTGCGCACTTCCGATGATCTTCTGGTGCTGTCCGAAGTCGATTTCGAGCTCGAGCGACGGACACTCTGGTGGCTGCCGCTGGTCGCGCTGCCGGCGGTCGTGATCCTGGCGGCGACCGGCGTCATGCAGATCGCGGCCGGAGCGCTGCTCGGTGCAATTCTGGTGCTGATGGCCGGGCTGCTCACCGCCCAGGAGGCGTATCGCGCGGTCGACTGGTCAGTGCTCTTTCTGATCGCCGCCTTCGTGCCGGTCGGCAACGCGATCGTCGACACCGGAACCGCCACGTTCATCGCCTCGGGGCTCACCGCCGCCACCGGCCTGTTTCCGACCGAGTGGGCACCGTACGCCGCGGTGACCTTGCTCTATCTGCTGACCTCGGTGATGACCGAGACAGTCTCGAACAGCGCCTCGGCAATCATCCTGACCCCGGTCGCGATCGGCATCGCCGACACCCTCGGTGTCGACCCACGGCCGTTCCTGATGGCGATCTGCTTCGCCGCGTCGGCCTCGTTCATGACCCCGATGGGCTACCAGACCAACATGATGGTCTACGCCCCGGGCGGCTATCAGTTCTCCGACTACCTGCGCCTGGGCGGGCCGCTCAATCTCATCTTCTGGATTCTGGCGTCGATCCTGATCCCGTGGATCTGGCCGTTCTGAGCCGATGAAGCTCCTCGGCGTCGCGGCGACCCTGCTCTGCGCCCTGGCATCCAGCCCAGGTCATTCGGCGCACACCTACAAATGGGTGGAGCCATTCGTGGCGCTCGAGGTCGATCCCGACCGGCGGACCGAGCGCATCGTGGCGGCGCTCGAGCGCGTTCCCGATTGCATCCAGGAGCGACTCAACCTGGCCGGCGCGCACGTCACCTTGATCGGCGCATCGCCGCCCAAACAGCATCCGATGCATCGCCAGCTCGCGCGCGACTTCCTCACCCGCGGCTGGCGGGTGCTGGCGGCGCCGTTCGTGCGTATCCAGGGGCGCGCCTATCCACACGAGCGGAGCGCCTTCGTGCGCCGCGGCGCCCGCGGTGCCGCCGGCCGCTCGCGCCTGTTCACGCGCTGGATCCCGCTCACCGGGCGCGGCGAGCAGACCGCGCTGCACGAGTACGGGCATCTAGTCGCGTTCACGCTCGGGATCGCGGCCGGCAGCGACTTCCACGCGCTCTGGGCGCGGCACTCGCCCACACCGATCGTCGACGCATTGTCGCCTCGCAACGAGGGCGTCAAGAAGCACGAGTGGTTCGCGCGCGCATTCGCGGACTTCCACGAATCGGACATCTCGCGAGCACGGCTAGATGATGACCTGCGCGACTATCTGAGAACGCTCGAAGAGGACGTCCATCGCGGAGCCTTCGACGACCATGTGCTCGAGCTCGCCCGCCTGTCGTCCCGGAACCCGTATCTCGCGGCGGCACGCACAGTCGGCGAGCGCCTGCTGCCCGCGCAGCTGGCCGGCGAGTTGCGCGATCGCGGGGCCTGGGGCCTCGGCTTCTACGGCCAGCTCTGGTATTCGATCCAATCGACCGCGCTCCGCGAACGCCACGGCTCCGTGTATGAGTTGCTCGAGGAAAGAAGAGAGCGACTGGTCGCCAACGGACTGGTCGAGCGCGCCGGGCTCGTGCACCTGAGTGAGACCTGCGGCGATCTGGCACAAGCTCCGCTGTGCCGGACGGTGCATGAGAATCGGGCGCGGATCGAGATCTGGCACCCGTGCCTGGGCACCCCGATCGAGGGCTGTCTGGTGTCCTACGGCCCGACCGAAGCGTTGCTCGAGCGCGAGCTCGGCAGCGACGGGCCGCGCTATCCCTGGGTCACCGCCGAGCGCCATCGCGACATCGCCATCGGTCGTCTGCCCCAGCGGGTGGCGTTGGTAGACGCAAGCCACTGCCTGGCCGCGGAGTAACGGTCGCGGTGCTGTAAGCTTCGCGGGTTCGCGCGACCCCTGAATCGAGCATTCTGGAGGCACGGTATGTCCAAAACCGCAGCGCCGTCCCTGAGCTTTCGTGGCGGCAAGATCTCTTCCGCGGTCCCGCTGCTGTTCTTCATCGGCTGGGCGATCTACATCTGCGTGAGCGGCACGCCCGACGAGAAGGGCCTGATTCTCGGCGCCGTGATCGGCATCGTGCTCGGCATGTTCCTCTGTCGCGACAGGTGGGAACGCTACGCCACCGAGGTCATGAACGGCATGGCGAACCCGATCGCCGCGGTGACGATCATCGCCTGGTTCTGGGCCGGGATGTTCGCCCAGGTGCTGCGCGCGGGCGGCCTGGTCGATGGCCTGGTCTGGCTGGGCAGCGCCTCCAATGCCACCGAGGGCGTCTTCGTCGGTGCGACCTTCGTGCTCGCGGCGGTCTTCTCGTCGGCGGTCGGCACCGGCTACGGCACCACGGTCGCCTTCTGCACCCTGATGTTCCCCGCCGGCATCATCATGGGCGCCGACCCGCTCTGGCTGTTCGCCGCCATCCTGTCGGGCGCCGCCTTCGGCGACAACCTGGCGCCGGTCTCGGACACGACCGTAGTCTCCGCGACCACCCAGGAGACCGACATTCCGGGCGTGGTGCGCTCGCGCTTCAAGTACGCGATCGTCGCCGCCGTGCCGGCGCTGATCCTGTTCGTGATCCTCGGCGGCGGCGGCCAGATCGACCGATCGCGCGCCGCCGAGCTGCTGGCCGAATCAGCATCGCCCGCGGGTCTCGCTCTGCTGGCGCCGTTTGCGCTGGTGATCTTCCTGGCACTCTCGGGGCACCACATCCTGGTCACCCTGACCTGGGGCATCGTCGCCGCGAGCG
Organism: Acidobacteriota bacterium; assembly: GCA_029263375.1. GTDB lineage: Bacteria > Acidobacteriota > Thermoanaerobaculia > Multivoradales > JAHEKO01 > JAHEKO01. The sequence continues at coordinate 10,295 of JAJCXP010000194.1, forward strand.
CCATCGGCCTACCGCTCGGCCTGCTGACGCCGAGCGATCTGATCTCGTTCGATCTCGAGCAGAAGCTGGTCGGCGGCGCGCTGGTCGACGGCATCGCCGGCTATCTCGCCCTGTCGATCCTGATCCTGCTGATCGTCGCCGGCGGCCACATCATGCGCCAGGGGGGCGCCATGGACGCGCTCATCGAGTCTTTGATCTCGATGATCAAGGGCTCGGTCGCCCGCGCCGAGGTGGTCATATGGGGCCTGGTGTTCTCGCTCAACGCCTTCATCACCATCAACACCGCCGCCGAGATCACTGCGGCGCCCTTCGTTTCCCAACTCGGCAAGCGCTTCAAGCTCCACCCCTACCGGCGCGCCAACTTCCTCGACGCGGTCACCTCGGCGCTCGGCTACATCTTCCCGTGGGGCGGCGGCGTGCTGATCGGCTATCAGACGATTCGAAATCTCGAATCACAGTACGACTTCGTCACCGCGGTCTCCCCAACGGCGGTGTGGCCGTTCGTACTGCACGGCTGGTTCCTGGCGCTCGTCATGCTGCTCGCCGCGATCACCGGTTTCGGTCGACGCTACGAAGCGGCCGACGGCTCCGAGACCAATACTCCGCCGGATGAGTCGGCCTAGCCTGCGCCGCTTCTGCGGGGCACATCAGATTTGCTGACCTCGTCCGAAGCCTGATCACCCGGCTGGTGGTCGACTCGAGTTCACAATCGCCAGGACGCGCTCGCGCACCTCTCGAGCCAGCGTGCGGCGATCGCTCTCGGCCAGACCTCGGGTCTCGATCGGCTCGCCGAAGGTCACCCGGATCGTCCCCGGACGGGGCTTGAAACCGCCGCGTGGCAGCATCTCGAAGGCGCCTTCTATGGCTACCGGCACGATCGGCACACCCGTCTGGATCGCTGGCACCAGCGACGCGCTCTTGAACTCGCCGACGCTGCCGTCCGACGTTCGCGTGCCCTCGGGGAAAGTCACGAGGCTCGCACCGCTGGCGAGGACTTCCTTGGCATCGCTGACCGCCCGCACTGTTCCCAAGCGCCGCGATCGCTCGACGAACACCATGCCCATCGCCTCCATGTACCAGCCCAGGAACGGAACCTTGCGCAGCGAGCGCCGGGCGACGAAGCGCAGCTCCACGGGCAGCGCGACGAACAGAGCGGGGATGTCGTGGAACGACTGGTGGTTCCCGGCGAACAGATAGGCGCTCGCGAGATCGAGCCGGTCGCGACCCGTCACGCGGACTCGCGCCCCGCCGAGCATGAGGACCCCCGGCGCCCAGACGCGGCGGGCCATGGCGAGCGGCAGTCGAGTGCTGCCGGTGACCACTCGCATCAGAACGGCTGCGGGAATGCAGACAGCGCTCCAGACCACGAGGACGATCCCCTGGACGACGTTGAGCAGACGCCAGCCGATCCCCATAACGTGAGCCAATCGCCCGGTCGTCGCCTACTCCAGACGGGCGTCGAGCGCCCCTCGGTCGATCAAGCTGTCGAGCAGCTCGATCCATACCGACCAGCGATGGCCTCCCGGCAGCTCGACGACCCACTCCTGCGGCAGCAACTCGGCGAGCAGCCGGTTGGCGTCCGCCAGGCGGTCCTCACGACCGAATCCCAGGTAGAGCCGCGGCCCGTCGCCGATTTCGGATTGATCGCGGATGCGGCGCCAGACGTCGGCCAGAACGTCTTCGTCGTCGCTGGGTTGCCAGGCGCCCGCGCCACCCGCGGCCGCGATCTCGTCGATCAGCTTCTTCGGCCCGAGGTAGGGCGCAAGCAGGACCGCGCCGGTGATCTCGTCCGGGTACTTGGCGGCCATCGACAACGCGCCGATGCCGCCCAGCGAGGTGCCGACCAGCCAGACTTCTGAGTACCGGCCCCGCGCCGGTTCGAGCACGTCCTCTCGAAGGCGGTCGCGAATCGTCCCCGCCCGGTAGTACCCCAGATGGGAATCCACCGCCACCACCGTCGTCCGCGGGTGAGCCTCGAGGATCGTACCCACAACGCCGTAGCGATCGAACGCCTCCGGGCGCGAGCGCCGACCCGGCAGCAGAACCACGAGTTTGTCGGCCCGCTCCGGCTCGGTGTTGCTGTAGCTGAGCATCGGCATCGGCGCCACGGGCCGCCGCAGAGCGGCGCAGGCCCCGGCGAGCAGCGACAGCAGTGCGATGGTCACCACCGCGGCGCGGGCGCGACGGCGGGCGCTCGGCGGGCGCCGGGCACCGCTCCACAGATCCCGGAAGCAGAACCACTGGAACGGGCTCCGTCGAATCGCCCACTCGATCTCCGTCGCCAGCCGCTGCACCACCACCTCCAGGTCGCCCGCCCGGTCACCCGATCTCGACGGCCGGATCGGCTCGCGCACCACGACCTCGACATCCATCCGGCCGCGCCTGAAACAGAATAGCGGCACAATCTCCACCCCCGCCGCACGCGCCAGCGCCGCGGGCCCCATGGGGATCTCGAGCTCGCGATCGAACAGCTTGGCGGTCACCGATCTTCCCCCCGAGCGCGGCCGGTCTCCCTGGACCGCCACCACGCCCCCCTTGCGAAGGGCTATCAGCAACTCGCCCGCGAGCCGGGCGTCGTCGGCGCGCACGAAGTGCATCTTGACGTGCTCACCGGCGGCGTTCTGCACCAGGCGGCGCATCAGGTCCTGCCCCTCCTCGTCCATCTCCTCCTCACGCACCACGTGAATCATCCGCTCCTTGCCCGCCGCCGGATTGAACAGGGCCGTCTCCCAGGCGCCGATGTGGGCGGTCGCAATCACGAAGCCCTCCGGGCTCGCGAGCTTGCGGCGCCAGATCTCCTCGCCGGTGATTGTCAGACACGTCTCGCGCCGACCGCTCAAACGCTCGTAGCGCTCGGAGAGGCACCAGGCAAGGTTCCACATCGTCCGGTAGATCCGCTTCTGGCGCTCCCACCACCCGCACGGGCCCAGCACCACCTCGAGGTTCTTGGCGATCGCCTTCCGAATGCGTCGCAGGGCGACGAAGAAGAAGGTCGTGAAGAGGGTGATGAAGACTCGGACGCCCCAGTTCGGCAGGACGCTCACGCCCCACAGGTGGAACCGGTACCAGAAGCTGCCGGTCACGTAGAAGCGCCCGAGCAGGCGCTTCATCAACCCGCTCTCCGGAGCCTGGGGCGGGAGCTCGGCGCGACTCGTCAAACGCTGGGCTCTCCGAGCGTGGCGGATCGAGGCGCCGGCAGCGTCGACGAAGTCGACAGCGAGCCCCCCGTGAGGCCGAAAACGTGGACCAGCGTTCCGGCAACCACCGGCGGCACGATATCAAGAGCGACGGCATCTTGCGGGTGGCATCGGCAACCGCATCGCGCGCCCACCGCCGGGTTCGCCGGCGGCCGAACCGGCGGGGGCTGGCACGCCGGTTGCTATTACTTCCTGTGCTCGCTTACGTCCGCGGGCTCGGCATGAAGCAGAGACCGGTCGGACGCCGCGACAAGGAGCACAAAAAATGCGTGCACGCCTTTTCCTGGCGACTCTGCTGGTACCGATGGCGGCGATGGCCGCGGTGGAAGTCACCCCCCTGGTGGGTTACCGATCCGGAGAGCTCGAGATCGACACCGGCATCGCCTGTGTCCAGTCCCCATGTCCCACCTTTGCCGAGAGCGAGAACAGCCCGCTCTATGGCGCGATCGTCGGCGTCCCACTGAACGACGACTATCAGTTCGAAGTGCTGGTCAATCGCCAGACCTCTGATCTGATCTTCAGCGACTCGCTCCAGGGTCGACCGAACGCGGCGCCGGCTGAGGACTTCGACGTCACCCACCTGCACGTCGGCCTCATGCGGCTGTGGCAGCTGGAGCGCCTGCAACCCTTCGTCGCGGCCGGCGTGGGACAGACGTTCATCGACTCGTCGTTCCGAGCCATCGGCGGCATCGACCTCCAGCGTTGGTCGGGCAGCGTGGGCGGCGGCGTCCGGTTCCCGCTCGGTGACTCCGACCGGTTCGCGCTACGCGCCGAGGCGCGCGGCTACTGGGTCGACCTGCCCGCGGGTCGCCAGAACAACAACTTCGTCGCGCTCGACGAACGGCTCACTCAGCTCGAGACGACCGTCGGCGTGACCTTCAAGTTCTAGGCTTCGATCGGCGCTCGGCGGCCCTCGCCGCCGGGCGTCGCTCGATCTGCTCTATTCGTGTGAGCCCGGAGCATCCGCCCGGGCTCCTTTTTCGTTCCGGCCAAGTACCTCCAAGGCCGGTAACACCACCAGGGTCGCCACCAGGCATCCGAGCACCCCCAACGACACCAACAACCCGGCGTTGCGCAGCCCGGGGACGCTGGTCGCCGCAAGGCTGCCGAAGGCGATGCAGGTGGTCGCGGTGGTAAGCAGCATCGCGCGACCGACCTCACGCACAGCGACCACGAAGCCCGAGCCCGGCGCGCGACGCAGAGCGTGAAGGGCGTGCAGTCCGTCGTCGAGCCCGATGCCGAGGACGATCGGCAGCACCGCGAGGCTGGCGAGATCCAGCGGGCGGCCGAGAGCGCCCCAGAGGCCCAGAGACCAGAGGGCGCCGAGCAGCACCGGAGTGAGCGCCAGCAGACTGTGCCCGGCGTGCCCCCGGAACGAGATGAGCACGACGAGTGCGACCGCGGCCAGCGCCAACCCGGAGAGCGCCCGCAGGTCCGCGGCGGCGAGTTGGCGGAGCTCCGCCCCGACCAGCGTTGCCGACGCCACGTGGCCTCCGGCGACCTCGCGCAGCTCGCGCACCAGATCAGCTGGTGGGCCCTCGGGCCAGCGGCCCTCCGGCAGCCGCAACTTGAGCGCCGCGAACACCGAGCCGTCGGCGGGCCTCACCAGCTCGCGGAGCCAGTCGGGCCAGACCTCGACCGGCGCCGGGCCGGGATCACGACCGGCGGCCAGCTCACGCAGGGCGTCAAGCCCCGGTCGGAAGTAGGACGGCGCGAGACCCGCTCCCGTCAGCTCGCTCTCGAACCGCGTCGCCGCCTCGCTCAGCGGCAGTTCGCGCAGTGCCTGCAAGCGCACCGAAGCCGGGCTCGGACCGCTCAGCCAGTCAGCCGCGGACGAGATCGTGACGTCTTCGCCGGCGGCGGCCAGCACGAGATCGCGCGCTCTCTCCGCCTTCTCCATCACCGTTTCGAGCTCGGCCCCCGAGACCACGATCGTCGCGGTGTCGAGCCCGACACCGAAACGCCCGGCCAGGTGGGACTCGGCTTCGAACGCCGAGTGCTCGACGGAACGAAAGGTCCGCAGATCGGGATCGATCGACAGCCGCGTGAGTCCCCAGAGCGCGAATGCGCTCAGCAGGCCGAGAGCAGCCAGGCAGACGACCGCGCGACGCGAGGCAAATCCGGTGACCAGTTCGACGGCCCGCCCCAGCCACAGCCAGGCCCGGCCCGGGGCGCCGCTCTCGCGACCGCTCGACAGGAGCGCCATTGGGGCGCCGATCATCGTCGAGGTCAGCAAGATGCAGACGATCCCGACCGCCACCATGATGCCCAGCTCGCGCAGCGGCCGGAAGTGGGCAGCCGCCAACACCGCGAAGGCGCCCGCGGTGGTCAACGCCGAGGTCAGGACGCCGACGCCGCTCGAGCGCAGCGCCGAGCCCAGCGCATCGCCAGGCGAGCCACCGTCGAGCAGATGCTGACGGAACCGGGTCGCGCCGTGGATGCCGTAATCGATTCCCAGGCCGATCAGCACCGCCGAAAACCCGAGTCCGGCGGCGGTCACCGCGCCGATCGAAAGTCGCAGCGCCGCCGCGGTCCAGATCAGACCGAACGCAACGCCGGCCAGCACCGCGAGCGGTAGCCGCACGCCGCCGAACGCCAGAACCAGCAGCGCGACGCAGGCGACTGCGGAGCCGATCAGGCTGATGCGCACGTCCCGCTTGATCAGCTGTTCATCCTCGGCGGCGTAGAGCGGGCCGCCGGCGGCCAGGAACTCGAGGCCCGGCTGGCTCTCACTGACCGTGTCGCTCGCCGCCCGGAGCGCCGCCGCCAGCGCGCGCCCACCCTCGGGGTCGATCTCGGTGCGCGTCGGCGTCACCACGATCAGCGCGGCGTCGCCGCCCGGTGACAGGAAGGCGCCGGTGAACGCGTCGACCGGCAGGCCGTCCGAGCGCGCCTGCAGCGCCGCCAGCGCCTCGGTGAAGCCGAACGGATCGGAGGCGAGCAACAGCGACCGCGGGGAGCCCGGGAGCCCGAAGGCGTCGCTCCGGATCCGCGCCACACGGCGCCGGATCGCCTCCGGCTCGATGCGCTCCTCGACCACCCGTCGCCAGTCGTCTCCGAGCAGCAGCGGCGCGCGCGGCGCTACGTAGCGCCGCAGGAACTCGAGATCCTCCTCCTCGAGTCCCGACCTGGCGCGCGCAACCTCCGGGCTCTCCCCGAGCAACCCGGCCAGCCGGTCCGACGCCGCGACGAGGTCAGCCTCGCCGACCTCGGGTCCGGCGAGGATCAGCACGAACACCTGCTCGAGCCCACCGAAGCGCTCGAGGTAGACGCGATAGTCAGCTGCCGCCGCAGAGCCTCGCGGCATCAGCGCCGCCGGGTCGGCGTCGATTCTCAGTCTGGACGCCGGCCACAGCGCTGCCACGGTCAGCAGCAGCCCCAGGGCGAGGATCCACCCGGCGCTGCGCAGACCGGCTCTCATCCGAGTCGGGCGCGAGTCACCGCGGCCGCGATCCGCAAGCTGTCGATCAGCGGCCGGTAGTGACTCGTGCTGCGTCCGTCCGCCGTGCCCAACCGCACCGGCACCGAGCGGATGGTCAGGCCGCGCCGCGCCGCTCTGACCACGATCGCGCTCTCGGCCTCGAATCGGGCGCCGACGAACGGCACGGTCTCGAACAGCCGTCGCGAGTAGATCCGGAATCCGGTCTGGATGTCGTCGAGCCGCTCACCGGCCGCGAACGAGATCGCCATCGACGACAGGCGGTTGCTCGCCGAGCGCACGCGCGACATCTCGGCGAACAGGTGGCTCCGCGTTCCCAGGACCAGATCGGCGCCGCGCTCGTACTCCCGGAGCAGATGTGGGATCTCGGAAGGCAGGTGCTGACCGTCGGCGTCGAGTGTCAGCACCGCGTCGAAGCCGGCGCTGAAGAGATTCTCGAAACCGGCCAACAGGGCGGTGCCCTTGCCACGGTTCTGGCTCAGCCTAATCAGCTCGGCGCCGGCCTCACGCGCTCGGGCGCCAGTGTCGTCGGTGGAGCCGTCATCGATCACCAGCACGTGCGCGAGCTGCTGCAACGTCCCGGTGACGACCGCGCCGACGAACGGCTCGGCTTGATAGGCGGGGATGATCGCTGCGACCCTCGTGGCGGCGCCGCACTCACCGCCAAGTGGAGCCGCGGTCTTATCGGCTCGGTCTTGCCCCGCTCCGATTGCAGCTCGACGACGAAGTCGGCCTGGCTGGAGACCGCGCCGAACGTCTCTGGATCGATCTCCCGGCCTTCAATGGTGACTCCGAACTCCTTCTCGATCATCACCATCAGCTCCAGCGCATCGACCGAGTCCAGTCCGAGCTCTTCGCCGAAGATGGGCTGGTCGTCACCGATCATGTCGGGCGTCATGCCATCCAGGTTGAGGCCCTGAATGATCAGGTTCTTGAGGGTAGATCGGATTGAATCCGTTGTCGTAATCATCAAGTGCATTATTCTCTTCTGAAGAGATCTCTAGAATATAGTCTGCTTGGAGCACCGGCAACACCTCGGCCGCGATGGGAGCGCGGCCCGGAAACCAGCCTTGATGCCGCCCCTAGAGCCGATTCTGGCCGCCTTCTCAACCCTCGCGCGGAGCCAGCCGCACACCCCCCTGGTGATCTGTGGCGATCGCGAGGTCACCGCCCGGGACCTCGATGAGCTGGCGAGATCGTGCTCCGAGGTGGTTGCCGAGCACGGTCTCGAGCCCGGCGAGATCGTCGCTCTGGCCGCCGGCAGCGCGCCCGGATTCCTGGCCGCGTTCGTGGCCGTGCGGCGCGCCGGCTGCACGGCTCTGCTGCTCGACAGCGCGAGCCCCGCGGCCGAGAGGAGCCGCATCGCCCGCTCCATGGGCGCGTGCGGGATTCTCGACAGCCCGTCCGTCTGGCCCGAGCGCGGCGGCGCGTTCCAGTTCGTCGGCACCGATCTCCAGCAGGACGAGCGACGCCAGGTCGAGCCCGACGTCGCCGTCATCAAGCTCACCTCGGGCTCCACCGGCCGGCCACGCGGTATTCTGACTCCGAGCGAAGCGCTGGTCGCGGACGACGCCGCCCTCGCTACCACCATGGGGCTGCGCGCCGACGAGCGCATCCTGGCCAGCGTGCCGCTCTCGCACTCCTACGGCATGTCCAGCATCGTCATGCCGGCACTGATGCGGGGCTCGACCGTGGTAGTGCCGACCGACCGGAGCCCGATCAGCCCGATGCTGACCGCCGACCGTCAGGGCGTAACGTTTCTTCCGACCGTGCCCGCCAGGCTCGGAGGCCTGGTCCGATTGAGCTCGCCGCCGCCGCTGCCGGAGTCCGTGCGCCTGGTCATCTCTGCTGGGGCGCCGCTGCCGCCTGAGACCGCGGCGCGCTTCCGCGCGACGTTCGGGCGGCCGGTGCACGTGTTCTACGGCAGCAGCGAGTGCGGCGGCATCTGCTACGACCGCGAGGGCACGGCGGCAGAACTCGGTAGCGTCGGCACTCCGGTCGACGGCGCGCGTGTCACGCTCAACGGCAAAGGCAAAGGCAGCGGCGGCACCGTCTCGATCGAGTCCGCCGCCGTCGGGCGCTCCTACTATCCCGAACCGACGGAGCGCCTGCACGACGGCTGCTATCACTCCCACGACCTCGGTCGCTGGGAGGACGGCCGCCTGGTGCTCACCGGGCGCGTCGACGATCTGGTCAATGTCCGCGGCAAGAACGTGAATCCGCGCGAAGTCGAAGAGGTCCTGAGCCAGCACGAGGGTGTCGACGAGGCCGCCGTGCTCGGCGCTCCGACCGTCGACGGCGGCGAAGTCCTGCGCGCCGTGGTCGCGTGCGCTCCCGGTCGAATCAGCGAGCTCGAGCTGCGGGCGTGGTGCCGGCACCATCTCTCCGACTACAAGGTGCCACGCAGCCTCATCCTGGTCGAGAGCCTGCCACGTACCGCGCGCGGTAAGGTGGATCGCTCGGCGCTGCGCGAGCTGTCGAGCTCGCCGAAGCCGAGCTGAGATCGTGGCCGAGATCCCCGGACACGTCGCCCGACCCTGGCGACCTTCGCCATTCCTCCAGCTGAGCGCCGCGGTACACGCCGGCGCCCTGGCCGGAGCCCTGGCATCACCTGAGCACTGGCCGCTAGCCATCGGAGTGGTCCTGGCCAACCATGTCTCACTCGCCGGCGTCGGCATGTGGCCGCGGTCGCAACTCTTCGGCCCCAACTTGACGCGACTGCCCACCGGCGAGAGAACCGTGGCGCTCACATTCGACGACGGCCCCGACCCCACCGTCACGCCGCAGGTGCTCGAGCTCCTGGCAGAGGCCGAGGCACGCGCCACCTTCTTCTGCGTCGGCAGCCGAGCGCAGCAGCACCCGGACATCGTCTCCGAGATCGTCGCGCGCGGCCATCGGCTCGAGAATCACTCGTTTCTTCACTCGAACGGCTTCGCGCTGCTCGGGCCGCGCGCCCTCGCCCATGAGATCGATCGCACCCAGGAGGTGCTGACCGAGCTCGGCGGCAGGCGGCCGATCTACTTCCGAGCGCCGGCCGGGATCCGGAGCCCCTGGCTCGAGCCGCTCCTGGCGCGGCGCGGCTTGACCCTGGCCTCGTGGACGCGCCGCGGCTACGACGCGGTCGACACCGACCCGGAGCGGATCTCGCGCCGCCTGCTGCAAGGCCTCTCCGCCGGCGACATCCTGGTGATGCACGACGGTTCGATGATCTCCGGGCGCGACCGCGGCGACACCGTGGTCGAGGTGTTACGTCGAGTGCTCGCGGCGCTTGCCACGGCCGGCCTGACCGGAGTCGCCCTCCCCGACCGAGGCGGTCCGGAATGAGCTTTCCGCCTCTCGACGATCTGATCCCGCACCGCCCGCCGATGCGATTGATCGAGGAGATCGTCGGCGAGGTCGACGGCGTCTTCGTCTGCCGCGGCTCGATCCCGGCCGAGCTCGCCATCGACGGTCTGGCGTCGCCGATGCTGGGGATCGAGATGGGCGCGCAGGCGGCGGCGGTCATGGCGGCGCTCGATCAGCAAGCGACCGAGGGCGACAGGAAGGCCCCGGCGATCGGCTACCTCGTATCGATTCGCGCGGCCCGCTTCGAGACGCCAACCCTGCCCGCGGGCTCGCCCCTGACCGTCTCGGTACGACCGCTGGGAGGCATGCGCCCGCTGGCCTCGTATGAGATCTCCGTAACCGCGGACGGCTCGCCGGAGAGCTACGTTTCCGCGACCATCGGCACCTACCTCACGGCCTGAGCGACAATCCGGTTCGGCGCGAAGCGCCGTAGTTCTACCGGAACCGACACTCAATGAGATTCACAGCTCTACTCTTGCTCGCCCTCGGCCTCACCGGCTGCTTTCCCCATGCGGCGGGTCGCAGGCTCGCGCACTTCGATCAGCAAGCGCCTCAGGTCGGCAGCCCGGCGCCGACGTTCGTGCTCAAGGGCGTCGACGGCAAGCCGGTCGAGCTCGAAGAGTTGATCGGCGAGCGTCCGATCGTCCTTCAGCTCGGCAGCCACTCGTGCCCGGTCTACCGCTACCGGCGCTTCTCCATGGAACGCCTGATCCGCGACTATCAGGACCGCGTTCACTTCCTCGTGGTCTACACGATCGAAGCCCACCCGACCGGCTCCAAGAGCCCCTACGACGACGAGGAGTGGGTGAGCATGATCAACCGGGTGACCGGAGTCCGGATCCCGGAGCCGGCCGACGAAGCCGAGCGCCTGGAGCGCGCCGCGTTCTCGCGCGACAGGCTCGAGCTCAGCCAGACGGTGCTCGTCGACGGCCTCGACAACGAGGTCTGGAGCGCCTACGGCGGCGCTTCGTCTCCCGGCTTTGTGATCGATCTCGAGGGTCGCGTCGCGCTGCGGCAGGTCTGGATCGATCCCTCGGGGATCCGCAAGACGCTCGACCGCCTGCTCGAAGGTGCGCCAGCCGGCACCTCCTAGAGCGAGACGGTGGCATATGCACACCACGCTATTAGAGACGCTAGAAGGGCTGGTGTAGATTCCGAGTCCTCACAACGAACGTAGCTACGTCGCAGGTCTGAGGAGGGAACATGTCGCCAGTTCTCGAGCCGAATGGGCTGTCCAGAGTCTCCAAGTCGATCCACGCCTGTCTGGCCGCCCTGCTGGTTCTTCACCAACCCTTGGTCCCGGCGCAGATCGTCGTCGACGAGAGTTGCACGTTGGCGGACGCGATCCTGGCGGCGAACGATGATGTCGCCGTCGGAGGGTGTGAGGCGGGTTCTGGCGCGGATTCGATCGAGCTGACCGACGACGTCGAGCTCACCACGGCGTTGCCGGCAGTGACTTCGGAGGTGACGTTCGAAGGCAACTTGCTCTCGGTCGCGAGGGTCGACGGAGCCGCGAACTTTCGGATCTTCGATCTGGGCGGTCCGGGTCCGGTCGTCGTCCGGGACCTGACGGTAGCGAACGGTTTCGCAGAAGGTGACGGTGGCGGCATTCTGAATCGGACAGAACTGACCCTCGACAACACCACCGTCTCTCAGAACGCCGCCAGCGCCGGCGGCGGCGGCATCGCGAATGGGCACGGCTCGAGCCATCTGACGCTAGTCAACAGCACCGTTTCGGACAACACCACCTTCGCAGGTTCCGGCGGCGGGTTCCTGAACGATTCGGGCAGCTTCCTGGTGATCAACAGCACCGTGTCGAACAACTACTCGGCCTGGAATGGCGGCGGCATCTTCGACGCCTCGGGCGGCTATCCGCAGCCTTTGATCTATGGCTCGACGATCTCTGGAAACACGGCTGACATTGGAGGCGGATTGGCCTCCGGCGACTACACCGGGCTTCTGAAGTTGGTCAACTCGACGATCTCCGGCAACTTCGCGAGCCAGAGAGGAGGCGCTATCTACGGGGGGTTCTACTCTGACGTCGCCCTGGTCAACTCGACAGTGGTCGGCAACAACAGTCCACTCGTCGGAGGCCTCTTCGTCTACAACACTTTCACTCCGGACCAGGGTGTCCTGTCATTGACGAACTCGCTCGTCGCCTACAACGGCGGTGCAAACTGCCTTTCCTACGTACCGGTCAGGCCCGACGGCAACCTGGATGACGATGGGACCTGCGGCGGCAATCCAGTAGTGGCCGGAATCGATTTCGACACCACGCTGTCGACGAACGGCGGACCGACCGAAACCCACGCCCTGCTTGCCGGCAGCGTTGCAATCGATGCCGGCGGACCCTGCGAACTCGACGTCGACCAGCGGGGAGCGGGTCGCGGGCCACTGTGCGATGTCGGCGCATTCGAGTTCGACGGCTCACCGCCCAACGTAGGTGGCGCCTTTGAAGGCATGCGAGCGCGCCACGGGAGCTGTGTCAACCTGACGACCGGTTCGAGGACACAGCTCGACCTTCGCGGCGCCTCGAGTTGGAGCTGCACAGACGCCGGGGTCGCTCCGGGGACCAACGAGGTGGTCCGCCAGGTTGTGAGCGGGCTCGCCGAGGGCTCCACGGTAGCCGGATCGCTCTCAGGCATACATCCGGCGGAGTATCTCTGCGAGAACCGCACGACAGGTGCGTCCGCAATCGGCTTTCTCACCCCGGCTCTGTTGTGGGATTGTGCGGAGGCGGGCCTCGTGACCTCACCGGGCCAGCGGATCCGGGTTTCCGTGATCTCGCGAGCTCTCTAGGCCGAAGCTACTCGTCCCACGCGTCCTTCGACTCTTGCCTAGCTACCGCTGGATCCCGACTTCCCCCAGGCCCTCTGCAGGTCGCCGCCACTGACCAGATTGGCGAACGCCTCGAGCATCGCGTCGGCACCTCCTAGAGGCAGCTCGACAGCGCGCCGGCCGGCCCCTGAGCGCAGCCCGCGAAGGGTTGCGAGTGCTTCAGATCGAGCAGCGTCGGTGACAGACTCCTCCTTTCCTAGGGGGATACCAGATGACTGAGTTCCGCTCTGTGGCGCTTCCTGCGAACCCGGAATGGATGGCAAGGATGCACTTCGCGATCGTGACTGTTCCGAGGCCGCGCGACGTCCGCCGTGCGCTGCTCGTCGCTGCGCTCCTGATTCCGTTACTCGGACCCGGCGCTCGCGCGCAGTCGGACGAGGAGGATCTCGCGGCGGCCGAGGCACGGGCCGAGGCGCTGTTCGAGAAGATGTCCGCCAAGCTCGACAAGCGAACGGTGAAGTTGCTCGAGGATCTGACCCATCGCAACTCTGAGCGGCGAGCCGAGGCGGCCGGGTTCCTCGGCGACCTCGAAGTCACCGAAGCCGTTCCGGGGCTCACGGTGCTCCTTTCGGACTCGGACGACGCCGTGCGCGATGCGGCGGCCGGCGCGCTCTGGAAGATCGGACGTCCCGGAGCCGAGCCAGCGCGCTCGGCACTCGAGAAGGCGCTCGCTACCGACCAGAATGGCCGGGTTCGGGTCCAGGCCGCCGGTGCGCTGTGGGCGCTGGGCGTCGCGAAAGACAAGCTCCGCCCGCAACTGAAACCGGTCCTCGAGGACCGCAGCGGCTACACACGGGTTCGAGCCGCGAACTTGTTGGGCCGAATGGGGGCGCCGATCGGCGAGCTTCTCGACGTCTATCGAGCAGCGATGAGCGATCCGAACAGCGAGCTCCGCCTGTACACCATGCGCTCCCTGATGGACGGCGATGACAAGCCCAGCGAGCTCACACCGTTGATGTTGTCTGCGATGAAGGACTCGTACGACGTGGTACGCGCGCTCGCGATCACCTGGCTCCACGTGGTTGGCAAGCCGAGCGCGGAGGTCGTGGCGGCTTGGCGCGAGGCCGCGGGAGACCGATCCTCCAGCGTGCGCAGCGCGGCTCTCGATGCCCTCGGCTCCGCCGGCGCCGGTGCCGCGGCTCAGCCGAGCGGCGGGGGTGGGGGCGCGGCCGAGGCCGAGCTGCTCGCCGGCCTCCGGGACCGCAAGACCGACGTTCGCGTCAGCGCCGCCGAGGGACTCGGTGGAATCCGTGCGTCGTCCCCCCAGGCCGTCAGTGCGTTGATCGAGGCCCTAGGAGACAAGAAGGACGATGTGCGGGCAGCGGCCGCCGAAGCGTTGGGCGAGATTGGCGCGCCCGCGCGCTCCGCGGTGAGCCGCTTGCAAGCGCTGTGGGACGACCGCGGCGTGCACTGGACCGTGCGCCATGCGGCGGGTGGAGCTCTCGACAAACTGGGAACACCGGTGGACTGGTCCTCGGAAGGCTGACATTGGGACAGTACCGTCTCGGCGTTCGAGCCCACCACCTGCGCGGCTCCGCGCTGCCTGTCGGACGACGCCTCGGGGGCAGTCCCTACTTACCCCATGCCCTCTGCAGCTCCCGATCGCTCACCAGATTCGCGAACGCTTCGAGCATCGCGTCGCTCAGCACCTCGTTGCAGTTGTCGTTGCTGAACTTCTTGCCGTAGCGCGACGCATCGCCCAGCGCGGTATTGGACACCAGTTTCTCGCCGCTGCCACTCTCGAGCGCATAGGCCAGCCGGACGACGGCGTTGTAGGTCGCGCCGACCGCTTGATTGGTCTCGGTGATCTTCGTCTCGAGCACGCGGACCACGAGGGTCAGGCCGGCGTCGGAGTCGAACCGGACGCCCCAGTCGCGGGCGGCGGACCGAAAGTTGTCGCGCACGAACTCGAGCAGGTCGCTGGTGGCGCGGAGCGCGATCTTGCGGTCGTCGTCGTCGGTGCGCGAGCCGATCACGGACGGGTCGTCGCGCTGACGGTCGTCCTCGAATCGCAACGCCACCGGCCGCTCCAGCATTGCGCCGGAGACGTTGGCAACCGTGGCCGCCACCGATTGCTGTGGCCGATATTCGAGCGTGATGTCGGGATTGTTCTTCTTGGCCGCCAACGATCCGGAGAATCCGAATAGGGCGACGGCTACGATCAGGTACTTGCTGGTTCGCATCAGATAGCCTCCTGCCACATGTCGAAGCACGACCCGTGCCGGTATCAGCGCATCTGCGGCGTCATCGAGAACTGGCCGCGCCGTCAATCGGCCGGGAGTGCGAGTGCCTGATTCTACTTCGTCCGTCCGCCCGCGCCGCCGTTCGCTCGGCAGGGCGATGGTCGAGATGTACTACCGGCTGCGACAGCGCGAGCAGACACCCGCCCAGTTGAGTCTCTCGGTTGGCCTCGGCACGCTGATCGGCTGCCTGCCGCTCTTCGGCCTGCATCTTCCACTCTGCATCGGCTTCGCCAAGCTGCTGCGGCTGAGCGCGCCGATCGCTTACCTGGCGGCGCACATCAACAATCCGTGGACGGCGCCCTTCCTGCTCTACTTCGAGGCCACCCTGGGCCATCGGCTCACTCGCGGCGAGTGGCTCCGGCTCGATCCGCAGGCGTTTCGCGACGCCGGCGGGCTCGCCCTCGGTCGCGACCTGCTGCTGGGAAGCGTGATCGTCGGCGTGGTCCTCGGAACGCTTCTCGCTCTGCTCTCGCTCTGGACCAGCACGCGCTGGAAACGCTCCGAGGTTCGCTCTCAGCTCGTCAACCGGACGTCGCTGCGCTACCAGGAGTTCGGCTTGCCGACCTGGGAGGGCGTGCGCGCCAAGCTCCGCCACGACCCGGTCTATCTCGGGATTCTCCGTTCCGTGCCGCTGCCACCTGGCGGCCATCTGGTCGACCTGGGCTGTGGCCGCGGCATCCTCCTCGCGGTCGTTCGGGCCGCGCAGGATCTCGCCCGCGAGGACAGCTGGCCCGAGGGATGGCCGCCGGTACCGGCCGAGCTCTCGCTGACCGGCTTCGAGGTCGATGCCAAGACCGCCGGCAAAGCCCGGCTGGCGCTCGGCTCGGACGCGACCATTCATACTGCAGACCTGCGCGGGCTCGAGCTGCCGCAGTGCAACCTGGTGACATTGCTCGACGTGCTCCACTATCTGGATCCGCCGAGCCAGGACGATCTCCTCGCGCGCGTGGCGGGAGCACTCGAGCCCGGCGGAGCGGTCTTGATCCGCGAGGCCGACGCCGACGCCGGGCTGCCATTCCTGCTCACCCGGATTCAGGAGCGATTGAGCTCCTGGGCGCGGCTCGAGCTCCGGTGCGGGTTCGCCTACCGGCCGGCCGACGAATGGCGTCGGCTCCTCCAGGGCCTCGAGCTCGAGGTCGAGGTCCGCCCGATGGCCGAAGGCACGCCGTTCGCAAACGTGATGATCGAAGCGCGCTCCCGACCGACGGCCGAGACCGCGGCCGTCGAACTTCCGGAGTGAACGAGCGCGGCTGCACGGGCCGCGGATCCAACCGGGGGGGGGCGTCGGCGAGTCTAACCAGGCGTGCCGTCGACGGCACGGGACACCGGCATCGTGAGGTCAAGCCGGCGATGCAGCAGCCGGTAGAACAGATACTCCCGCTCGATCCGCAACCAGATCCGCAGTCCCTGCCGCAGCATGGGAAGCGCCTCGCCGCCCAGGCCCGGTGACTTGGCACCCAGTCGCCAACCGGCGTTGCGCCGGCCGTAGCTGCCGGCGCGGCGGCGGAAGCGCGCCAGCCGGTTCAGGCGCCGATTGAAGGCCGACATGATCCGGTGCGCCCAGCGCGAGCCGCCGGTGGGCAGCCCGAACACCGGGTTGGCGAGGTTCTCGACGTCCTTGTAGACCGGCGAGACCACGCCCAGGTAGTACATGGCGGTGTCGAAAAGGAAAGCGGCGGCGGTGAGCTCGGCGTCACCCAGGAGCTCGTACTTGCCCTGGTAGAGCGCCTCGAACCAGCAGCGGTAGGAGCGCCGGAAGCGGTCGTTGTGCTCGCTCAGTCGCCCCTCGAGCGCCGAGCCGTCGAGCTGCCCCGCTCCCTCGAGCCGTCCCGAAAGCTCGTCGTCGATCAGCCGGGCGGTCGCCCAGGTCGACATCGCCACGAAGTCGAGCCCGGGGCTGTAGAGCGGATCGATGAACGCGGCAGCATCGCCGACCAGCGCCCAGCCGCGGTCGGCGTAGCGGTCCGAGCGGTAGGCCAGATGCGAGGCGCCGCGGCAGTCCTTCTCTTCGATGACGGCTCCCGCCAGCAGCTCGCGCAGCCCCGGCTGCTGAGTGACGAATCGACGGTAGCGCTCCTCGAGGTCGCCGTCGCCGTCGAGCTCGAACAGCTCCCTGTCGTAGACCAGACCGACACTGGTTTCGCCGTCCGCCAGCGGGATCGCCCAGCACCACCAACCGTAGCCGCAGAAATGATTGGTCGCCAGGCGTCGCGAGGCGGCCATGTCGGACAGCTCGGCGGCACGTGGATCGGAGCCGACGACGCCCGGGCCATCCAGATCGGCGGCTCCCCGCCAGCGCGCCCAGACCGCCGCCGTGGTGTGCTCCTCGGTGCGCCGGGTCAGATCGAGCTGGCGGCCGAGCAGGCAGCGGCGGCCGGAGGCGTCGATCACCCAGCGCGCCGTCACCGTTCGCCGCTCGCCGTCGTGACGCAGTGTCACCCGACTCTTGGGCCAGGAGCACTCGACCCTCTCCACCTTCGCCGGTCGCAGAACCTCGCACCCCTCGGTGCTCGCGAGCGCCAGCACGTGCTCGTCGAGCCGCGAGCGGTCGAGCTGGAAGCTCGGTAGCCGGGGAACGAAGCGTGGTCCGACTTCCGACATTCCGGCAAGCGTCTGTCCCGCCCGATCGCGAAACCAGAACCGCAGACCATGCTTGGGCAGGTGACGCCTCGACAGGTGATCGTAGAGCCCGAGCACCCGATGCAGGAAGAAGCCCGAGACCTCCACGGTCGCCTCGCCGACCTTGCGATCGAAGGTCTCGCGCCGCTCGATCACCAGCACCCGCGACTCGGGCCGCCACCGGCGCAGGAGGGTCGCGACGGCACTGCCCGCCACCGAGCCACCGATCACGACCACGTCGTAGTGATCGGCCTCGGATTGGTCGCTCTGTCGATCCGAAGAGGGCATGTCCGTGGCCATTCTAGGCCGAGGTCCCGGCGTCGACGATCAAGGACTGGCCGGTGATCGCCGACGCGCGCTCGGACAGCAGGAACGACACGGCCTCGGCCACAGCCCGCGCGTCGGTGCCGCCCGGCAGACACTCGCCCGCTCTCAGCTTGGCGACTGCCACATCGTCGAGCGCGCTGGTCATCTCGGTGGCGACGAAGCCCGGGACTACAGCGTTGACTCGGATACCCCGCTTGCCGACCTCGCGCGCCATACATCGGGTCATCGCCAGGAGGCCGGCCTTCGACGCCGCGTAGGCCGAGAGGCCGGCCACTCCGTGCAACGCGGCGAGCGAGGCGACGTTGACGATCGAGCCCCGGCGGCGGCTGACCATGCCGCGCAGGACGGCCCGGCAG
>JAJCXP010000195.1 GCA_029263375.1 Acidobacteriota bacterium
CAGTGTGAAATCGCTTGCTGCTCACCATTGAGTCGGAAGGACACCACCCGCGTCGTCGGGTCGTCACCTGCCGCGCTGCCGTGGAGCTCGACGCTGGTCGTGGCGCCATTGGCAGAGAAGAACCAGATTCGCACACGATCCCGTGTCGCTCGCAAGCGAGTCTGGTCATCTTCCTCTCGGTCCACCCGCCAGCCGTCCTCCGCCAGTCGCGTAACCAGATCGCTGTGTGCCGGCACCAGCCTCGTAGTGACCTGGTCGCGCTGGTAACGTGCGTAGTCCGCGAAGTCCACCGCCAGGTCACGGCCGCAGCCCGACAGCAGGAGCGTCAGAGCGACGATCAGCGGGCGGAGCGGCGCTAGGTTTGACAGAGGCGGGCCAGACGGGCGGAGGTGCATCGGAACCGCGGGATCGTAGCACCGATCGCGGTCGTGGCTCAGGTCGTCCGTCCGAACCCGAGGGCGGCTGGTCAGGGCTCGACGTCGACAGGATCGTCTCCTCGACGCACTGTAGCCAGCGTCAGGTGCCCATGAACTCGTGCGAGTGCCGCCACCACATCGAACCGACCGGCGCGACCGACGACCCGATGATAGGGCAGGGGAAGGTGCGGATCTCGCACCTCGCCCCGATCCGGTTTGACCGGCTCGAATCGGCGCTGCTAGGCTAGCCGGGCATTCAGTTCATCTGGAGAGCGGGGGGCCCGGAGGCGCGCGTTGCGCCACGGGGCGTGAGAACGTTGTATTCAGCGTTGTCTGAAGGAGAGATGACCCATGCAAACCCGCGGCTCTTCGTTTCTGATCGTGATCGGCATTCTGCTGATCGCCCTGTCGGTCGCAACAACGCCTCTGTTCGCCGCGACCTACGTATTCATCAGCGATGCGAATCTCCTCGAGCAGGCCAGCCATGTGGTCGAGCTCGAGATTGCGGCGCGGCACGAATCGGGGCCGGGCGATGTTCCGGCATCGATCTACGTCGCCTCCGTCAACGCAGTGCTCAAGGGAACGATCGAGTCTTCGACCATCGACCTGCGGCTGCCGGGTGGCCCCGCCGGAGATGGCCTCGAACTGCACGTTCCCGGCGCGCCGAGGTTCCGCGAAGGGGAGCGGACGCTCCTATTCCTGGTAGAGCGTGATGACGGGATGTTCGACGTCCTGCACTGGTCACTCGGTACCTTCAGGAGGCACGAGGTCGACGGTCGGGCGCTGGCGCTACGCGAGGTTCGGGACGAGGACTTCATCGCCGGGCGGGCCGAGCCGCAGGCGACCCGGGTGCGCGACTACCAGCGGTTCGTCGACTGGCTGGGAGACCGCGCGGTAGGCAACGAGCGACCGGTCGACTACCTGGTCGACGGGCCCGCCGATGCCGTCCGGGCCTTCTACAATCTGTTTCGCGCCAACGGAAGAAACTCGCGCTGGTTCGACTTCGAGGAGGGACAGGAGGTGGCCTACAAGGCTGGCTCCGCGGGTTCTTTCGGCACCCAGTTGATTCAGTCCGCGATGAACGCCTGGAACCGGACCACCAAGGCCTCGATCAACCTGAAGCACTCCGGCGGCACAGGCGCCAACGGCGGCCTGAAACGCAGCGACGGCGTCAACGCGGTTCTCTTCGGGGATCCCAACAAGCTGCTGCCCGGCAAGTTCAGCTGCAACGACGGCGGCTTCATAGCGGCGGGCTTCTACTGGACCAAGGGGACGGGGAGCTTCAAGGGGAATACCTACAACCGAATCATCGAGGGTGACATCGTCCTCAATGACGGCGCCGAGTGCTTGAAGAGTCTGACCGCCCTGGTCGCCGAGCTCTTCACCCACGAGTTCGGCCACACCCTCGGGATCGCGCACTCCTGCGGCAGCCCGGACACCGGCGCGTGTACGAACAAGGCGGAGGACGACGCGACGATGCGCGCGCAGGCGCACTTCGACGGTCGGAGCGCCTCGATCCGCTCCGACGATGCGGCGGCCGCGCGGGTGCTCTACGGCAGCAGCGGCGGGGGAGGGGACGCGGCACCGCCGCCTGCGGGCGGAGTCTCGCTGGTCGCGCCGACCAACGTCGACGCCGACGTCCAGTCGAGCAAGAAGGTGAAAGTGACCTGGGACGACAACTCGAGCGGCGAGGCTGGCCACGAGGTGTGGTCCAAGAAGGGCAAGAAGGCCTGGGAGCTCGCGACGACCGTGGCGGCGGACGAGACCAAGGCGTTCATCAAGCAGCTCGAGGCGGGAACGCAGTACAAGTTCCGCGTGCGATCGGTCGCCGGTGAGAAGACCTCGAAGTACTCGGACAACGTGAAGGTCAAGACGTCGGGCAAACCGCAACCGCCTGCCGCACCGAGCGAGCTGGCGGTGGTGGTGACCTCGAACACAACCGGGACGCTGTCGTGGAAGGACAACTCCGACAACGAGCGCAGGTTCGATCTCTGGATCAAGGCCGGCGAGGACGAATGGCTGTTCGCGAGCAGCATTCCCGCCAACACCACGACGGCGGACTTCAGCGCCGCCGAGCCGGGTACCCAATACGGGTTCAGAATCCGGGCACGAAAGGGCGGCCTGGTTTCCGCGTTCTCGAACGAGGTCTTCGTGACGCTGCCCGAGGAGTAGCCTCGGGCAGCTCGAGGTCTACGGGACCAGCTCGGGATTGCTGACGCCGCAGGTCGAGATGTCGACGGCCTGCAGTTGACGCCCACAGAGGTTCTGATTCACCGTGCGCTGGAGCACGAGGTCGCCGTTGCTGTCGACGATCGATTTGATCAGCAGCCGGCTCGTCCCGAGGTCGATCTCGGTGCCGGCGCACGGGCCCTGAGCCAATGTCGAGCTCCCGGCATTGCCGGCGAACACTGCCAGGCGTGCGTTTGGCGTGGCGCCGGCGATCGTCATCGTCAGCAGGCCCGGGCAGGCGCCGCTGACGACCAGGCTGAAGTCGAACGGGTCGATCTCCTCGTAGTGAACCAGCACCTCGTGGTCGACCGTCGGCAGCCGCGCGAAGTTGGTGAGCTCGGTGCTCGTATCGTCCTCGGTTCCCGACCAGCCCGCGACCTGCCAGCCGGGGTCCGGGCTGGCGGTGACCTGCACCAGATCCATGGGTTGGAGCTCTCCCGCGGGGCAGCTGCCGTCGTAGGTGTTGAGCCAGATGTCGACGCCGCAGGGCACGATCTCTGAGCCGATGACGTCGATGTCGCCATCGCCGTCGAAATCGGTGGTGAGAACGTCGAGGCCGTTGATGTAGGGAGACTCGATCGGGACCTGGGTCCACGAGGTGGCGGTGCCGTCACGGTTGCGCCAGGACATGACGCCATCATCGCCCTGGCCGACCACGTCGAGGTCGCCGTCCAGATCGAGATCCGCGGGTCGAGCGGCCCGAGCGTCGGCGAATGTGGCGATGTCGCGCTCCAAGAACCCGCTAGCGCCTCCGAGGTTCTCCCACCAGCGGACGACGTCGCCCAGGAATGCCACTGCCAAGATGTCGGGCTCGCCGTCGCCGTTGAGATCGGCGGCCTCCACCTCGTCTGCGAACTCGAAATCGGCCTGGCCGCTCGTTAGGATGTGAGACGCCCAGCTGGTGCCGGTTCCGTCGAGGTTCTCGAACCAGCCGAGCTCGTCCGAGTTGTGGCTGATGCCGGCAAGATCCATGTCGCCGTCACCGTCGAAATCCGCCGGGCTGACGGCGTCCGCGCCGTCAAACCCGTTCGCCACCTCGTGCTCGATCCAGGACGTCCCGCCGTTGACGTTCTCCCACCAGAGCAGGCGGTCGGTGTCGCGTGACGCGCCGGCGATATCGGGATCGCCGTCGCCGTCCATGTCTACGGCCACGACGTCCAGTGCGCCGCCGACCGGGTCGGCGACAACCCCTGGAGCCCAGCTTGTCCCGTCGCCGTTCGTGTTGCGCCACCAGAGGACCCGGCTGTCGACCAACATGGCACCGGTGACATCCACGTCGCCGTCGCCGTCGAAGTCCGCGCCGTCGACCGAGATCGGCCAGTCGAGTCCGTTGCCGATCTCGTGGCTGATCCAAGCAGTCGCGTCGCCGGTCACGTTCTCCCACCAAACGACCACGTCGGAAGTTCCGAACTGTTCAGCCAGCCCACCGAAAGCATCTACGTCGCCGTCGCCGTCGATGTCACCGGCGGCCAGGCCCCACACGTCGCACTGATTCGCGACCTCGTGCCGATCCCAAGTCGACCCGTCGCCGAGCGGGATCGCGACCGGATCGCCCCCCATGCCGCTGTGCCCGAGCGACAAGGTGAGGCAGATCGGCGCGTAGTCGACCGTCACGAAATGCAGGTCCGCGGGCATCGTGATGGTGTTGAAGGTCGCCGTGCTGGCGTCGTCGTCCGTGCCGCTCCAGGCGCGCACCTCCCAGCCCGGATCGGGCTGCGCGGTCAGTGTGACCAGCGTGCCCTCGGCGTACTCGTGAAACTGGCAGCCGGGCGAGCTCGAGGGATCTACCAGCGGGTTGTTGCCTTCGCCGGTGTGATTCAGTCCGAGAATGAAGCACGAGCCTGCGGACTGGGCAGGCGCAGCAAGCGTCAGACACAGGAGAGACAGACAGAGGGTGCCTAAGGAACGACTCATGGTTTCTCCGAACCGCTTCAGGGCGCCGTCCCCTGCACCGCGATTCGGATCCGATCCCCCGGACTAGCGGTGAGGCCGGCGGTGATGCAGTCCCAGTTCAGATTCGCGTCCAAGGGAGCCGAGACCTGCTGACCCGTCGAGCGATTCTGGCAGGTCACCTCCGAGGCCACGATCTCGAACATCCTGCCGGAGATCGGGCCCTGAGCCGCACCATTGAGCGTCTGTCCGATCGTATTGCCCGAGTTGACTGTGAGCCCTGCGGTCTCGCAGCTCCAGACGGAAACACCCGTCAAGGCGATCTGGACGCTCATGCCGGTAGTGAAGTTGCGGCACATCGCGGTACGTCCGCGGATCCCACTCGCGGTACCGCCGAAGCCGCTCGGTTCGGCCCCGAACTCGTAGGACCCGCTGTCGCACAGGGCGTCGCGAGGCAGACCGCGCTGATCTTCGGCGAGGCCACACGCGCCGCCCGCGTCGATCGCCACACTGCCCGCGAGTAGCGCATGGGTGAGCGTCGGGCCGCCGTTGTCCGCCAGCGCCGAGTCGAAGTCGACGTCAGCAATGACCGGCGATGCACCCTCGCAGCTGCCGTCGTCGTCGAAGTTGCCGCCCAGGTCGTGCTGGCCGTCCCCAGCGCAGTTGCCGCCGATGTTGGCGGCGATGAGTGAGCCCTCCATGAAGATGTCCGTGTAGTGCCCCTCCGGGGTTTCACGCGGCGCCGAGAACACCGGGTAGGCGTAGAAGCCGCCGCCGTTCGATGCCGTGTTGCCGACGATCGTCGTGTTGACCAGATCGATGTCGCCGGCATAAAAGGCGTTGTAGATACCGCCGCCCCTGCCGCCGGCGGTGTTGCCGGAGATCGTGCTGTTGACGATCGTCATGTAGCTGTAGCCGGGGTTGTAGAAGCCGCCGCCGTGACCGGTCGCCGCGACGTTGCCCGAGATCGTCGAGCTGTCGATGGTGGAGAAGCTGCCGAAGCTGACGTACATCCCGCCAGCGTCGTCGAATGCGTAGTTGTTCGAGATGGTGCTCTCGATCAAGTTGATATTGCCGGAATAGTCCCCAAAGATGCCGCCGCCCTTGGTGTCCGCCGTATTGCCGGTGATCGTGCTGTTGACGATGGTCAGGGTCGTGTCGTTGTAGATACCGCCGCCCCGCGAGGCGTGACCGTTCGAGACCGTCATGTTGCGCAGGATGACGCTACCCGGCCCTCCCATCTCGAAGATGCGGAAGTTCGACACCGCCGGGTGCCGGGTGACAGTGTGGGAGTTGCCTTCGAAGATCACCGGCCCGGCCGCGCGCGGCAGCGCCTCGATCAAGGTCACGTCGCCCGTGAGCTGAATCTCGTCTGTGCCCGCTCCTGCGGGGCAGCCACCGGTCGCCGCGTCGTTGTTCGCGGCGGTGATCGCGTCGGCGAGACCGCAGCCACCGTCCACGACGATGACGGCCGTGCTCACCGGCTGTTGAAGGATGAAGACCGCGGCCAGGAGCAACCTCCACACTCTCGCGGCCGTCGTTACTTCCGAGTGGCTCTCTTTTGCTTTCATCCGACATCCCCCTTCAGGCCCGTCGCGCTCGCTACCGAGTGAGACCGCCGATATCTCGGAAGCCCAACGGCCTCCAGAGTTTCGTCTCACGCTTCTCGGTCACGCGCTCGGGAACGGTGGTCGCCAAGCGTAGGTTTTAAAATGGCTTGTCAGTA
>JAJCXP010000196.1 GCA_029263375.1 Acidobacteriota bacterium
GTGGATCCCCGGACCGCGCCGCTCGAGAAAGTGCGCGATCGGCGACTCCGGCCCGGTCGGTTCGAGCAGCTCGATCAGGCTGTCGCCACAGCGAATCATCGCCACTTTCACCCCCTCCTGCGGCACCTCTTCGATTCGCTCGACGGTCAGGCCGAGCTGCTCCCAGAACTCGCGCGCCTCCTCGATCGACGCCACCGCGATGCCGATGTGGTCGATGCCGTCGATCAACCGCTCACCTCACTGGGCGAGGACTTGACCGCGCCGAACAGTCGCTCGGCGACCACGTACGGATCTTCCTGGGCGGCAAACGCCGCGTCCAGCGCCGGTTGCAGGCCGACCAACTCGTCGACAGCGAGCAGGACCCGCTCCTTGAGGAGGTTCTCGACTCTCAGTCGCAGCCGGGAGCGCCGTCGCAGCTCCAGGGCGCCGCTCTCGTGCAGCCACTCCTGGTGGCGCCGGACGTCCGCCAGCAGCTGCGCCAGACCTTCGCCGCGACTGGCGACCGTCTTGAGGATCGGCGGATCCCAGGCGCGACTCTCGACCAGGCTGAGGACCATCTCGAGATCGCGGACCGTGCGCTCCGAGCCGTCGCGGTCCGCTTTGTTGACCACGAACAGATCGGCGATCTCCATGATGCCGGCCTTGATCGCCTGGATGTCGTCGCCGAGACCCGGCAAAGTCACGACCACTACGGAGTCGACGCAGCGCACCACGTCCACTTCGTCCTGGCCGACACCGACCGTTTCGACCAGGATCCAGTCGAAGCCGGCGGCATCGAGCAGATCCACCGCGTCGAGAGTCGCTCGCGCCAGGCCACCCATCGCGCCGCGGGTGGCCATCGAGCGGATGTAGACGCCCGGATCGGTGTAGAGGTCCTGCATGCGGATCCGATCGCCCAGGATGGCGCCGCCGGTGAACGGGCTGGTCGGGTCGACCGCCAGGATTCCGACCAGTTGGTCCTCCTTGCGCAGCAGATGGGCGAGCCGGTCGACGATCGTGCTCTTGCCGGCGCCCGGTGGCCCGGTGATGCCGATCACTCGGGCTCGCCCGGTCTGCGGGTAGAGCCGGCCGATCAGCTCGCGGCGCAGCGGATCTCCGTCCTCGATCAGGGAGATCGACCGCGCCAGCGCACGGGTCTGACGGCCGGCGATGCCGGATAGCAGCTCTTCGAGGCCGAGGCGCCGCCGGGCAGCCGACATCAGTCGTTCTTGAGCAGCCGCCTGGCGATCACCAGCTTCTGGATCTCGCTGGTCCCCTCACCGATTGTGCACAGCTTGCAGTCGCGGTAGAACTTCTCGGCGCGGTAGTCCTTGACGAGGCCGTAGCCGCCGTGGATCTGCACGCCGCGCTCGGCGCAGTGCACCGCCGTCTCACCGGCCAGCAGCTTGGCCTCGGCCGCGAGCCGGCTCACGTTGCCGCCATCGTCCATGACCTGTGCCGCTGCCAGCGTCAGCAGCTCCGCGGCCTCGATCTCGGTCGCCATCTCGGCGAGGTAGAACTGGATCGCCTGAAATTTCGCGATCGGGCGATCGAACTGCTCGCGCTGCAGAGCGTAGGCGAGCGCGGTCTCGTAGGCGCCGCGGGCGGTGCCGACCCCCATCGCCGCGATCGAGATGCGGCCGCCGTCGAGGATCTTGAGCGCCTGGATGAAGCCGTCGCCGGGCTCGCCGAGCAGATGATCCTCCGGCACCAGGCAGTTCTCCATGATCACCTCGGCGGTATCCGAGGCCCGCGTTCCGAGCTTGTTCTCCTTCTTGCCGGCGCGAAACCCGTCCATTCCGCGCTCGAGCACGAACGCCGAGATGTTGTGGTGACGCGCCGCGTCCGGATCGGTCACCGCGAAAACCACACAGGTGTCGCCGACGCTACCGTGCGTCGTGAAGGTCTTCGAGCCGTTGAGAAGCCAACCGCCGTCGACCTTCTCGGCGCGCGTGCGAGTGCCGGCGGCGTCGGAGCCCGCCCCCGGCTCGGTCAGGCTCCAGGCACCGAGCTTCTCGCCCTTGGCCAGCGGAACCATCCACCTCTGCCGCTGCTGCTCGCTGCCGAACTTGTAGATGTGATTCGTGCACAGCGAGTTGTGGGCCGCAACACTCAAGCCGATCGACGGATCGACCCGCGACAGCTCCATGACGACCAGGTAGTACTCGACGTAGCCGAGGCCGGCGCCGCCGTACTCCTCCGGGAAGATGATCCCCAGGAGGCCGAGTTTTCCGGCCTGCTCGAAGACCTCGGTCGGGAAGCGCTGGGCCTCGTCGATCTCCTCGACGATCGGATCGATCTCCTTGAGCGCGAACTCGCGAGCCGCGGCACGGATCGCTTTCTGCTCACTGGTGAGCTCGAAATTGATCGACTCTTCCCGGGCTTCCGAAACTTCGCTCGCTACGGTCATCTGCGCCTGACTCGCTGGACTCTACGGATGAAGCGTGTACTGGTTGAAGCGTCGTTGAGGCGGCTGCCGGCGAGGGCCTCGCCAGGCGCGATCGTAACACGCGCCCGTCCCTTCAGCCGCCCTTACGGTGAGCCTTGCCGGCACTCACGCCTCGACCAGCCGGCGCGCTACCGCGACTGCCTGGGGCGCGTCGACAGCAGAACCGTCCGCTCCGAGCTTCTGCCACAAGTCCGGCGCCACGCCGAACACCCGCCCGCCGAGGAGCACCTTCGCTCCAGGCCGAACTTCGCGCGCGAGCCGCACGGTCTTGAGCGCCGCGGGAAGCTGTACGCTCATCGCGATCGAGATCGCCAGCAGATCGGCGTCGAAGGACTCCAGCGCACCCGCCGCCTCAGCGGCCGGCAGCTCTGATCCCAGGTAGATCGTGTTCCAGCCCTCCCGCTCGAACCGGTGCGAGAGGGTCTTCGCACCCAACTCGTGGGCGTTGCCCGGCGCGACCGTCAAGACGACCGTGTGATCGCCATCCCGAGGCGGGACCGTGCGCTGTGCGAGCAGCGTCATCGCCACCTCGGAGGTCGCGGTCACGAAGTGCTCCTGCGCGACGCTCACTTCGCGCGCGTGCCACATCTCACCGACCAGGATCTGTGCCGCTTCGAGGACCTCGGAGAAGGCGCGGTCGACCTCCAGTCCACCATCCACCGCGTCCAGCACCAGATCGACCGCTTTGCGCCGCCGACCGCTGAGCGCCGCTTCCAGGTACTCCAGCGTCAAACGCGCCTCGGCAACCTCGGCGCCGCGCATCGGAGCCCGCCGCGGCTCCCGTTCGGAGAGCCCGGCGAGCGCAGTCTCGAAGTACTCGCCTGGGAGGCCACGCACCTGCTCTGGCAGCTCGGCCGCCAGCGCGTCGCGCAGACACTCCAGACTCGCCCGCAGGTCGTCCACCGGCACCGCTCTCGAGGCGAATCCGACCTGCGACCAGGCGACCTCGGACGCGAACAACGCCGGCTCCTCGACCAGAATCGCGGCCGCGAGCTCGCGGGCGCGCTCAGTCAGGTGCCGACTCCAATTCGCGAGCGCGCCCTTGCCGAACCGACCGCCGACCTCGGGGTGACGCTCGAGCAGTACGTACGCCGCGGCGTTGCCGTAGCCCGAGGCTCCGGTCGAGATCAGATTCGCGGCGAAGTCTGGCGGGGCGGGCACGGCGGGGCGAGTCTATCTCAGCCCACTCAACCAAAAACTGTCCGGCGCCATCAGAATAGAGTCAACCGGCTAGCGCCGCGAAGGCTCGCGCCCATGTGCGTGTTCGAATGCCCAGGCGCGCGACGCCGAAGATGGACCGAGTGGGAGGAGAGAGATGTCAGGAACGCCGACGATCGCAACCGTGGGGCTCGCCGCCGCTCTCCTGCTGCCCGGAGCGTCGACGGCGCAGTCGCTCGCGCCGTGCCTCGACGAGCGCTTCGGCGACCGCGCCGAGTGCGGCACCCTCACGGTGCTCGAGGATCCTTCGACGCCCGAGGGCCGCAAGATCGATCTCAATGTCGTCGTCCTGCGTGCCGTCGCTCCCGGCACGCGCGAGCCGGTGTTCCTGCTCGCCGGCGGGCCTGGTCAGGGCGCGACCGATCTCGCCGAGCTGGCTCTCGGACCGCTGGCCGCGGTCAACGAGACGCGCGACTTCGTGCTCGTGGACCAGCGGGGTACCGGTGCCTCGAACCCGCTCAACTGCCCGAACGGATCGGACGAGGATCCGCGGCAGGCGTTCGGCGGCCTGTTCAAGCCGGCTTTGATGGCCGACTGCATCGAGCGCCTCTCGACCGCAGCCGATCTCGGCCGCTACAACACGCCCGCGGTCGTCGCGGATCTCGAGCAGGTACGGCAGTGGCTCGGCTACGAGCGCGTCCTGCTGTGGGGCGGCTCGGGCGGCACCCGCACCGCACTCGTGTGGATGCGCCGCCATCCCGACCGCGTCGGCGCAGCGGTGCTCGACGGTGTTACGCCGACCATGTTCCGGTCGCCGTCGAGCATGGCCAGATCTGCTCACGTCGCGCTCGAACGGGTGTTCGAGGACTGCCTCGCCCAGGAAAGCTGCCGTGCCGCCTACCCCGACCTGGAGAGCGACTTCCGCAAGCTCCTCTGGCTGTTCGAGGGGGGACCGGTGTCGACGAGGATCAGCCGCGAAGACGGAACCAACGTTCCGGTCGAGATGACGCGCGGCGACCTCGCCTACGCATTGCGGGCGATGCTCTACTCCTCCCGTCGCATCACCGGCCTGCCGAGGCTGATCCACGACATGGCGACCAGCGGTGACGTCAGCCCCCTTGCCCAGGCGCTGTGGCGCCGCGACGTCGCGCTGCGCCCGGTGGTCGCGATGGGCGTTCACTTCGCGGTCTACTGCACCGAGGACATGCCGTTCATCGATTCGCGCAAGGTTGCCGAGCTGACCGACGGCACCTTCCTTGGCACCTACCTGATGGACCAGTACGGCGCGATCTGCGACATCTGGCCGGCCGATCCGGTCAGCCGGGACTACCTCGAGCCGACGAAGGTCGACATTCCGATATTGATCCTGTCGGGCTACTACGACCCCACGACTCCCGCGGCGCTGGGCGACGAGGTCGATCGCCATCTCACTCGCAGCCGCCATGTGGTGGTCCGCGATCAGGCGCACGGCTCCGGCTTCGCGTGTGCCCGGCCGGCGCTGATCCGGTTCCTCCAGACCGGCTCTCTCGAGGAGCTCGGTCCGATCTGCGAGGACACCGGGGCGATCGAGTTCGAGGTCCCGTGAGCGACGACCAGCTCCGCTGACGGCGCGCCGGATCGCTCCCGACGCCGCCGTCAGTCCACCTGATCGACGATCCCGACGATCACCGCCCGCACCGCGCCGTCCTTGCAGCCCAGGACCTGGCGCGCGCCATTGCCCTCGTCGAGAACCAGGACCGTGTCGCCCGGGCCGGCGCCGACGGTGTCGACCGCGATCAGGTAGTCGCCGGTCGCCGCGCCACGCTCGTCCACCAGGTCGCACAGCAGCAGCGTCCGCCGGTCGAAGACCGGGTTGCAGATCGTCGAGACGACGTTGCCGGAGACACGGCCGAGCTTCATGCGCCCGGATCCTCGTGCACATGGTCGACGATGCCGACGATCGCGTCGTCCACCGGCACGAAGGTGTTCGGCATCGCCAGCGCCGCTTCGCGGCTCGAGACGTAGTAGACGAGCTCGCCATGGCCGGCCATCTGAAGTCCATCTCCAGCGACCACCGGCTCGCCCTTCGGCTCGAGCTTCTTGTCGAGCGGCTGAACGATCAGCAGCTTGACGCCTTCGAGCCCCTCGACGTGAGTCGAGGCCACGACGGTGCCGATGACGCGCCCGAGCTTCATCGGCTGCCGGCGACCACCGGCTCCTTGCGCATGCGATCGCCGAAACGATGCCGGCCGCGCAGATTCTCGTACATCTCCTCGTGCATCTGGGGAATGACGACCGAGCCGACCAGCCCACCAGAGGGCGTGATGCCGCCGACCCCAAGGTCGACGCCGGCCTGTACGTCGGACAGTTCGCCGCCGAGCAGCAGGTAACCCTTGCCACCCAGGCCGTCGGCGAGCCGAATGTCGAGCAGACTCACCAGAGCGCCCTTGACCGCCCGATCGGCCGCCGAAATGACCGACGCCACGGTGCGCGTCTCGATGACGCCGACCGCGCCGCCCGGGTCGCGCCGTCGCTCGCCGCCGAGTGACGCCAGCACGTCCGGGTGGATCTCGGGCAGGAAGATCCGGTCGAGCAGCGCGTTTCGCGCTACCTCCAAGGCAGCGGCCTCGGCTTCCTGGACGTCGGCGACCTCGCCGCCGGCGAGCAGCAGATACTTGCCCGGCTGAACGGTGCCGGCGTAGAGCGAATCGAGCGGTGCGCGCTTGGCCATGGCGTCGCCGGCGAGAATGCCGGCGGCGATCGAATCGAACTCGAGCAGAGCGATCGCTGGAAAGGTCAGTGGTGAGCCTCCCCTGCGGTCCGTGCGCCACCGGTCGGGGTCGTCATGTGATCCGTAGCGATCCGGCCACCGTCAGGCGGCGAATTCTCGAGAAGGTCCGGGGCCGCGTCAGGCCTTCACCGGTCGGAGTCGCGATCGAGTAGGAGGTGAAGTCCTCGCCACCGGCTCCCAGTCCGGCCAGGTTTGCGGCGTTGGCGACGAAGATCGAGACATTCATCGCCTTTGCCATGCGGGTGATGGTGTCGACGTCGTTGGAGTGGATCGAGGCGGTGTGGCGAAAGCGGTGCTCGGCTCGCACGGCCAGGTCGATCCCCTCGTCGACGTTGCGCACCCGGGTGACCGGCATCACCGGCATCATCTGCTCGGTCCACACCAGGCTGTGCTCGTTCGGCACCTCGGCCACCACCAGCCGCACGCTGTCGCTCGCCGAGATCCCGATCTCCCGCAAGATACGGCCGGCGTGCTGCCCGATCCACTTGCGGTTGATCCGGCCAGGTTCGTTGGGCCGGCCGAGCTCTTGGAAGATCACCTTCTCGAGCTGCCGCAACTGGTACTCCTTGAGCACCACCGCGCCGTGGGCCGCCAGCGCCCGGACCAGCTCGTCGGCCTTGGACTCGACAACCAGGGTCTCCTTCTCGTCCGTGCAGACCATGTTGTTGTCGAATGAAGCACCGCGGATGATCTCGCGCGCCGCGCGGTCGATATCGGCGGTCTGATCCACCAGGACTGGCGGGTTGCCCGGTCCGGCGGTGATCGCCCTCTTGTTGGTCTTGAGCGCCTCCTGAACGACGCCGGGGCCACCGGTTACCAGCAGCACCCGAACCGCCCGGTGGTGCATGAGCTCCTGAGCCGACTCGATGGTCGGCTCGCCGACGCAGGTGACCAGGTCCGCCGGCCCACCGGCGCCGACGATCGAGCGATTGATCCGGCGCACATTCTCGGCCGAGACCCGGCGCGCCGCCGGGTGGACGTTGAAGATCAGTCCATTGCCAGCCGAGACGATCGCGATCGAGTTGTTGATGATCGTCGAGGTCGGGTTGGTTGTCGGCGTGATCGCCGCGATCAAGCCGAAGGGGGCGTACTCGGTCACCGTCATGCCGTGGTCACCGGTGACCGCGTGCGGCTCCAGGTCCTCCGGACCCGGGGTCTTGTTGGTGACCAGCAGATTCTTGATGGTCTTGTCCTCGGCGCGCCCGAGGCCGGTCTCGTCGTGGGCCATCTGCGCCAGCTCCTCGGCGCATGCCCGCATATCCCGGCGGATGCGGTCGACGATCTCGCGGCGGGTCTCGAGACTCACCGAGCGGAAGGCTTCGAACGCCCGGCCGGCGGCATCGACCGCCTCGCCGACAGTCGAGAACACGCCCTCGCCGGTCTCGGTGCCGCTCGCGGCGGTAGCCGGGCGGGTGACACTCTCGGCCGCCGGAGTTTGCGGCTGGCCGTAGCGCTGGCGCACACGGCGAACGATCTGGTCGATCTCCTGTGGAGAGATAGCCATCAGATCTTGGTGTAGACCTCCTTGCCGTCGACCTCCCAGGTGTCGACGATCGCCATGATGACGGCGTCGCACGGCCGGTCCTTGGTGGCGACCGTCTGGCGCGCGGCGCTGCCGGTGGCGTAGAGCACCACCTCGCCGACGCCCGCGCCGACCGCGTCGACCGCAACGACCGAGCTACTCGATCGCTTGCCGTCGACACCCAAGCCCTTGACGACCAGGAACTTGAAGCCTTCCATCGTCGCCTCCTTGCGGGTGGCGACTACCGTGCCGATCACTTCCCCGAGGAGCATCTCGCCCCTCAGCTGCCGCGCTTTTTGCTACCGCTGGTGGCCGCCTGGCGGCCGAGCGGCAACGTCTCGTCGATGCTGGAGTGCGGCCTGGCGATGACGTGCGTCGCGACCACTTCGCCGATCTTCTCGGCGCCCCGGACGCCCGCTTCGACAGCGGCCTTGACCGCCGCCACGTCGCCGCGAACCACCGCGGTCACGTAGCCGCCGCCGGTCTTCTCGTAACCGACCAGCTCCACCTTGGCCGCCTTCACCATCGCGTCCGACGCTTCCACCATGGACGCGAATCCTCGGCACTCGATCATGCCCAACGCTTCTGCCATTGTCGGCTCCTTCCTCTATGTGTCTGTTGCACTGGTTGTTTGTCGATTCGTTGCCGCGCTTACTTCGGGTCGCGACCCTCGAGCCCTTCCATCGCGGCGACCGCGGCCCGCCAACCGACGTCGATGTCGCGCTCCTCGCCGCCCAGGTACACGCGGCCCATCGAGCCGAAGGCGCGCACCTCCAGGACGTTGATCTCGGCGGCCTTCTCCGCTTCGTTGGCGGCCAGCGCCGCGTAGGCCGCCGGCTCGACCTCGAGCACGTACAGGGTCTGCCCCGGCAGGATCATCTGGCCGTGGCGGGTGCGGTTGATGAGCTGTGCCTGGTGGTCGTCGATCCGGCGGATCACCTGGCTGGACAGCACCTTGGGCTTGTGGCGGTCGGTCTCCTTGTGACCGATCTCCTCGAGGATCGCGGCGCCGGCTGCGCGGGTCTCGGCCTGCTCGGCCGAGTGGATCTCCAGCAAGCCGTAGTAGCGCTCGACGATCTGCATACCGGGCCGGACCCTGGTGCTCTTGAGCGCCATGTCGGTGAGCCGGTTGATCTCGATGCCGGGCGCGATCTCGACGAACAGGCAGGCGTCCCCCGCCAACGGCAGGAACCCCTGGGCCACGGTGCCGAGAAAGGCAGCGTACTGCGGCTGCAGGCTGTCCAGGAACACATACGATCTGAGATCAATATCCGCCACGCTTGCCTCCTCCTTCTCCGGTGACGATCGCGATGCCGGCCGAAGCGCCGATGCGCGTCGCGCCCGCCGCGATCATCCCCCTCGCATCCTCTGCGGTGTGAATGCCGCCCGAGGCCTTGATGCCCATCTCGGGTCCCACCGCCTCGCGCATCAGCGCCACGTCGAATACCGTGGCGCCGCCGTGCCCGAAGCCGGTGGAGGTCTTGACGAAGTCGGCCCGCGCCTCATGGGCGAGCCGCGAGGCGACCACCTTCTCCTCATCGGTCAGCAGGCCGGTCTCGAGGATCACCTTGCAGACCGCCCCGACCTCGCGACAGGCGTCGACCACGCCGGCGATGTCACGCGCCACGAGGTCGTGGTCGCGCGCCTTCATGGCGCCGATGTTGAGGACCATGTCGATCTCGCGCGCACCCTCGCGCAGCGCGCGCCGTGTCTCCAGGACCTTGATCTCGGGAGCGTTCGCCCCGAGCGGAAAGCCGACCACCGAAGTCACCT
The DNA here is from genome assembly GCA_029263375.1 of Acidobacteriota bacterium. Lineage (GTDB taxonomy): Bacteria > Acidobacteriota > Thermoanaerobaculia > Multivoradales > JAHEKO01 > JAHEKO01. The sequence continues at coordinate 9,652 of JAJCXP010000196.1, forward strand.
TGACGCCGGAGCCGCGCAGCTTGGCGACGCAACGCCCCACCCACACCGGATTGACGCACACCGACGCGAACGCATACTCCTTCGCCTCGTCGCAGATCCGATCGATGTCGGACGGGCCGACGTCCGGCTTGAGCAAGGTGTGATCGATGTAGCGCGCGAGGTCGGTCGGAACGTCGGCGCCATCGCCGTTGAAACTGATGCGACAGGCGCCCTCCTCGACCATGCAGCGAACCTTGTCGGCGCAGCTCGCGGCGCAACCACCGCTGCATTCGGCGCAGCAGTCTCCCGGCGCGCGCTCGAGCTCCGCCAGCACCCGCTTGGCGACGACTTCGATCAGCTGTTCACGATCCACTGGCGGCGCTCCTCGAATACTGGCGCTCGACGCCGGTGATCAGCTCGACCCGGCGCGCGTGCCGGCCCGGTCCCCAGGGCGTCGCCAGCCAGGTGTCGAGAATCTGGCGGGCGAGCCCGTCGCCGATCAGACCGGCGCCCAGCGTCAAGACGTTCGCATGGTTGTGCTCGCGGCTGTTGCGCGCCGACGAGACGTCGTAGCAGAGGGCTGCGCGCACGCCCGGCACCTTGTTGGCCGCCATGCACGAGCCGATGCCGGCGCCGTCGACGATCACACCCACCCCACACTCTCCGGCGGCAACCAGTCGCGCCACGGCGTGGGCAATCTCCGGGTAGTCGACCGCCTCGGCGTTGTGGGTGCCGCAGTCTTCGACCGAGACCCCTTGGTCGCGCAGATGCGACACCAGCTTCTCCTTGAGCGCGTAGCCGCCATGGTCGGCGCCTACCGCCACCCGGTCGGAGCGGTCGACGCTCGACGAGCCGGAGTCGGAGAGGGCGGGTCGTTCGCCACCGCGCTCCAGCTCCTCGACGACGCGGCGGACGACTGCCCGGATCTCGTTCTCGGATGCCATATGCGTTCCAGAAGGCCCTTGTTTACCACAGTGGGCGGCTTTCACCTAGCCGAAACGGCCCAAGCGTAACCGCATGGTTACGCATACTGAGCCGGACCCGCACCCAGTTGCGCTCGCCAGGGCGGAAGCCGGCCTCAGCGACTGCCGCTCGCCGCCGCTTCGGCGGATTCCAGGCGGACCAGTTCGAGGCCGGTGTAGTAGTGACTCAGGATACGGTCGTAACTGTGGCCGCGCAGCCCCATGCCGTATGCGCCGACCTGACACATGCCGACACCGTGCCCCCAGCCGCGGCCCGAGAACAGCCAGCCCGGCTCGCCATCGGACGGCTCCAGGCGACGGGCGGTGAACAGGTTGTCCGGCAGGTCCAGGGTCCAGCGAATCGGCAGACCGCGCACCAGCACGTCCTGGCCGTTGCGGTCGAGCAGACGCATCTCCCCGACGCGCCCCGAGACCCCTCGTGAGAGCAGCTCGAAACCGGCGAACTCGAGATCGGGGTAGCGACTCTCGACCCGCTCGGCCAGTTCGCGGTCCGAGCGGAAGTGAGTCCAGCTGCTCAGATTGCTGGTGCGGTCGTAACCGAGGCCGTCTGGATCCACATCCTGAAGCACCGCCTGCAACGCCCCACCCCGTAGGAAGAGGCTCAGCCGGTCGCCGGCGACCAGCCGCAACGGCGCCCAGGCCGCCTGGTCGCCCCGTTGGCGATAGGTCGACACCCGAGCGGGCACGGTGAGCACGGTCGATTCACCCGCCGCGCGCACCGTCAGCCGGTCGCCGTCCAGCGACTGGAACCGGACCTCGCGCTGCTCGAGAATACGGAGAAAAATCGCCAGCCGGAAGATCGTCTCCTCGATCTCCTCGGTCTCGAGCGGCTGATCGAGCGGACCGCCCAGCAGACCGCTCTTTTTCAGAAACGCCGCCAGGTGGAGGTCCTCCTCGCTCCAGTGGCTGGGCGGGTGATCGAGCAGGTAGTCGACATCCGCGCGAGCCATGAACAGGCGCGCATCGAGAGCCAGGTCGAACTGCGAGCCGATGAAGCGTTGGAGCTCTCGGCGATCGATCGACGCGAGCCGGTCGCGCGGGGTCGTCAGGCCGGCGAGCTTCGCCAACCGCGTCAGGCGCCGGCCGACCATCTCCGCCTGCGCCCCGGTCTCCGGCGGCACCAGGATGTGGGCCATACGCGCCGGCAGCGAGAGGCGGCTGCTGGCCGTGCTCTCGAGCACGACGACCCCCGCCTCCAGGCACGGCACGCCGCGCAGGTAGGGCTCGTTCTTGAGCGGGAATACGACCTCGACGTCCTCGGTGTGACCACCGCAGGTCGAGCTGTAGAGGGAGTCGGCCAGCTCGCCCTGATAGATCAGCACCTCACCGGCGGTCTCGGCCACCGCGCGGTCGGTCAGCTCCTGCTCCCAGTCCATCCCACCGTACGCCTGGCAGCGCGGCGTCGCGCAGATGTCGTAGCCCTCGGCCGCGAACTCGCCCATGTTCTTGAGCGCGTAGGTCCGGGCGGCCACCGCCTGCGCCTTGAGAGCATCGAGATTGTCGTAGATCTTGGGCCCCATCTCGCGCGGGACGACGCCGCGAAGATAGTTCGCCAGGCTCACCTGATTGATCACGTTCAGCGTGCCGCGATCGTTCAGGTAGATCAGGAGTTCGCCACGGAAGCGGCGCTCGAGAACACTCACGCCCTCGCCGTTGGCGCTCTTGACCACCAGCCACCGGCCGGGCACCGTGCGGTCGTCGTCACCGCGCACGATCCGCAGCGCCGGGCGCTCGAGCTCGCCCTCCTCGCCGACTACGAAACTGTCGTGCACGTTGTGCTGACCGAGCCGCTGCTGAGCCTGCTCGGCGGCCTCGCGATCGGGATAGTTGCCGATCCGGACCCGGTAGAGATCGCGGCCGGCATCGAACACCACCGCTGCCGGCTCGCCAGTCCGGCTGGACAGGCCATCCGCCAGGCCGCGCGCCTGGCCTTCGTCCTTGAGCGCCGCTACCTGGAGACGGTACGAGCCCGCGGCCGACGAGCCGGGCGCCGGCACGATGCGCAAGGCGGTAGCACGCGCCAAGCGCTGGCCGTCGGCGAGAATCTCGACGTCGTTTCCCGCCGCCGGGAACGAAAGCTCGGCCAGGTCGGTCGCCAGACCGACCCGAACGGTCTCGGGGATGGTCGGGAGCTCGGCGACGATTGCGGCGGGGGGACGTGGCGGAGCGATCGCTTCAGCCGTCGCCGGTGGACTCGCGACCGCGGGCGCCTGCGGGCGCACCTCGGCCGCCGGCGGCACGGGAACCGCGGGCGGCCCGGGCGGCTTCGTGGCGCACGCACCGAGCAGCAGCAGTGAAACCGGGAGCGCAACGGCTCGCGACAGGCGCGACCCGAGCCCGGGCGAGATCTCGGCTGGGTTCCGGATCATGAGCTCGAAACCGATGCGCCCGAAGCTCTCGATCTACGTCCGGAAAACACCGGCCTCGATCTGGATCGCGCGAGTCATCTGATAGAGCCGGCTCACCAGGCTTGCCGGAAGCCGCTCCGACAGCGGCGCGCGCCGCAGGCGCTGCATC
>JAJCXP010000197.1 GCA_029263375.1 Acidobacteriota bacterium
TGCTCGGCCGGGAAGCCGCCGGTGGTCAGATCGACGCTCTCGAGCGTCGCCGGTGCAACCACGCTCAGCGCATTGTCGAAATCCTGGAGGTGATAGACCTCGTACAGCTCCTGGCCATCGAGCAGGATCTGGGTCTCGTCGCGGCGCCCACCGCGGACGTGGAACTGCGCCGTCACGTCGTTGGCGGTCAGACCCGGCAGCAGGCTGAGAGCCCTGAAGAAGTCGCCGCCGAGGTGCGGCAGGGCCTGGAGCTCATCGCGGCTGATGTCGAGCTGAGCAACGGCCTGCTCGCGCAGGATCTGCACCCGGCTCGGGGTGACCAGGAGCTCCTCCGCCATGACCGGCGCCGGGTCGAGGATCAGGGTCACCTTTTCCCGCGCCGCTTGGCTACCGACAACCTCGAAGTGATCGACGACGTACCCCAGGTGGCTCGCCTCGAGAGTGTAGGGACCGCCCGGCGGCAGCTCGATCGAGAAGTCGCCGTGCGGACCGCTCGTCGTCTCGAGCTCCAACTCGAGGACCCGTACGCCGGCGTCGACGATCGGCGCACCGGTGCGAGCCATCACCCGGCCATCGATACGGAACGGCTGATCGGAGGTCGGTGCGGGAACTACCACCAGCGTGCCGCCCGGACCGGTCTGAGCGATCAGTCCGTGCGGCTCCAGGAGCTCGTCCAGGAGCGCTCGCGGCTCGGTGGCGATCGGCTCGCGATCGACCCGCATCTCCGGCCGGACGACGCTGGTGGTGAACACCAGGTTCAACCCGGATCGCTGCAGCTCCTGCAGCGCCTCGCTCAGCGACCTGTTCGCGAAGCCGTCGGCTGCGGCAAGCGCCGGGAGCAGACCGCTGGCGATGATGGCGAGAGCGAGCACGACTCCGAGCGGAGTCAGGGTGGATCGTCTCGAAATAGATCGACTCATGCTCACACGCGCACTTCACTCACTCTACGCTTGTTCCCTAGCGTCCTGGCAAGAATAGCGCCACCCCCGAAGGATTCAAGTGGACGGTTGCATCCAACCAGATGAAGCCGACGCAAGTCGGTCCGACACCGAAAGGGGATCGCAACCGTCACCCTTTCAGGACTCGGAATCGGGGCGCAGGGCCCTTGGATTCAGGCTGTCGCGCCGTAGGAATTGCTGACTCACGCAACCGGACGAAGCGGCTGGCACGGCCCTAGCAAAGGCAACACCCCAGGAAGGAGCAGAGCGACATGAGCATTCTGAGTGACCGAAGATCCTTGCGCGAGATCGGTGGAGTTCGCGCATACCTTACCCAGGTCGGCTGGTCGATCTGGTGGCGGACCCAGGTGAGCGCCCAACCGAGCCGCGGCTCCAGGCGGATTTCGCCTGCCGTGCTCTCGGCGTCGCCCGAGCGACGCACCGTTCCGGCCTCCCTGCGTTCCCGCCACTCCTCGCCTCCAAGCGCCTAGCGTCTCGGCGCCACCGGCGCCCGCACGCCGGCTGTGTGATCATCCGATGATGGGCACCCTGCTCCTCCTCTTCATCGTCGTTCCGGCGGTCGAACTGATGCTGCTGATTGAGATCGGCCGCCATATCGGCACGTTGCCGACGCTCGGGCTGATCGTTCTCACCGGCGCGCTCGGGGCGGCGCTCGCTCGCCACCAGGGCCTGGCGGTCCTCCGGCAAGTCCAGGAAGAGACCGCCGCCGGCCGCATGCCCGCCGCAGCCCTGCTCGACGGGGTGCTCATCCTCCTGGCCGCGGCCGTGCTCATGACGCCGGGCGTCCTGACCGACGCCTTCGGTTTTCTCTGCCTGGTCCCCGCCTGCCGTCGGCTGCTCGGCGGCTACCTGCGGCGCCGCTTCGGACGCGCCGCTCGCGAGGGCAGGGTCCGGGTCTCGGTGAGCTCGCCCGGCCCGATGCGGGACGTGACTCCCCGCGCCGGCGACTCGAGCGGCGGAACGCCGCATCGACTCGACAGCTGAGCCGTCACGACCCCGGCGACTAGCCCGCTCGTTCGGCGATGCGCCGCGCGTGATGGGCGTTGTGGTAGAGGTTCCAGAGCATCAGCTCGCGCAGGGTCAGCTTGCCGATCAGCGGATGTGGCAGTCGGTAGATGTCGAGCTGTTCGTCGGTCCAGCCCAGAAGGGCTCTACGAAGTTCACGGCCCGACTCTCGCCAACGCTCCAGGATCGCGGCCCGCCACTCTTCCGGGGGGAGCTCCGGCACCTCGTCCGAGGGCCCGAACTTGCCGGCCTGGCCGCCCGCATCGAGCGCCGCCCGGTACTGGGCGACCACCTCGTCCAAGGTGCGCGAGCCCTGCTGCGAGCGGCCGAAGACCAGGAGAGCGAGTCGGGGTTGCTCGAGCCCGCGCGCGATGGCTCGCTGCGATTTGGCGAGGTGGCGCAGGTGGCCGGCCGGCGACCAGTGCTCTCCTTGCGGCGCGAGAAAGCCCTTGATCGAGAAGCGCTCGACGTAGGCGGCGATCTCGTGCTCCTGATCGCGATGAGCCGTCCGGATGTCGTCACGCGAGGCCGGCGGTCGAAGCTCGAACACGCCCGGAGTCTGCCACAGCATTCACCGTTCGACGAGTGGCGTCGATCTATGGGCGGTCAGAAGATTCGCCTCGGTTGCGGTCAACGAGGGGCGGTGAAACACTCCCTCGAGCCGGAGCTCGCGCCGTGACAACGCCCAGATTCAAGCTGCACCAGCTCTTCCTGCGGCTGCGCGCGGAGTTCCTCAAGCGGCTCCGCCGGGAGCCGCCGATCGACCAGCTCAATCGTGCGCTGGCCGACCGCGAGCGCTTCTTCCGCGCCCCCGAGCTCGACGCCGAGCTGCTGGCGGCGGTCAAGCTCATCACCCCGCAGTTCCACCTGCGAGCCAACGAGGAGTCCCGCCTCCTCTGGGAGCTCAGCCAGAACGGCTCGTCCTGGGGCGAATACGAGGCGCTCGCGCCGGTCCTCGAGGCGCTGCCGACGCCGACGCGGGTGCTCGAGATCGGCCCCGGTCTCGGGCGCTCGGTGGTCTTCTTCAAGCGCAAGCTCGGCTGGGAGACGGTGCCTTTCCACCTCTATGAGGGCGACGGCGACAAGACGCGCTACACGGTGATGGGGCCGCGTACCAACGCCTCGTTCTGCGGCAGCATCGCCGGTCTCGAGCGCGTGCTCGAGCACAACGGTGTCGACGCCTGGGAGGTGCACGACGCCGCGCGAAACAGCTACCGGCTCGACACTCTTCCCGGCCCATTCGATCTCGTCTATTCGTTCTACGGTGTCGGATTCCACTGGTCGATCGAGCACTTCTGGTCCGAGCTCGAGACCCTGATGGAAGAAGACTCGCTGGGGATCTTCACCGTCCACCACGGCTTCGAACCGTCCGATCGCCTACGCGATTTCGGCTGTGCACTGGTGCCCTTCCAGCGCATCCTGGCCAAGGATCGGCCGCTGCGCATGCTGCTGGTGTCGCGCAATCCGGAACGACTGGCGAGCGTCGCCAGCTAGAAGTTCAGGCTAGGAGCCGGTCGGACCTGGGCCGCCGACACCGCGTTCGCAGCCGCGGCGCTTCCTGCCGCGCAGGCTCCTAGCGGCGAAGGATCGACACCGACTCCGGCATCTTATGGAGTGGAGATCGGCGCACTACGCGATCGGCTCCGCGCGGGCACCCTGGTCTGAAGCGGGC
>JAJCXP010000198.1 GCA_029263375.1 Acidobacteriota bacterium
GCGGCGGGCTCGACGATCGGGCGGCCACGGAGCGTGCGCCCGACCTTCTCGGGATCGATGTCGATGAACGCGTCGATGGGTGCGCCGCCTCGGATCAGGTGCTTCGACAGGCGGCGGCCGGTCTGGCCGGCGCCCCAGACGATCACCTTGCGTACCCCGAGCAGTGGTCCTGCGAGCAGATAGCACGCCTTGCAGGCGAGGAACTTCTCGACCGCGTAACGCGAGTTGGTTCGGGTCAGCCGGCTCTCGTGCTCGCGCCAGTAGTAGAGGGTCTCCGGGACCTTGTGGAAGCGCTTGCCGGCGAGTGCCAGACGCAGCCAGAGGTCGTAGTCCTCGGGCCAACCGCGGTCGTGGTAACCGCCGGCGTCGACCAGCGTCGCACGGAGCATCACCGCGGTCGGGTGCGGAATCGGGCTTTCGATGAAGCGGTCGCGCATCACCTGGTCATGGCTGAGCAGACCATTGAGCCACGCCTCGTAGATCCGGTAGCCCTCGCCCACCGTGTCTTCCGGGAAGTGCTCGACCTTGCACGAGACGACGTCGATACCGGGGGCGCTGAGGAGCGCCGTGATCTGACGCTCCAACCGTTTCGGATGGATCACGTCGTCGGCATCCATGCGCACGAGAACCTCGCCGCTGCAGGCGTCCAGCCCGGCGTTCAGGGTCGAGACCAGGCCCAGGTGAGGCCGCCTCAGAACGCGAATCCGCGCGTCCAGCTGAGCCCACGACTCGAGGATCTCGAGCGAACCGTCGCGCGAGCCGTCGTCAACGGCCAGTACCTCGAAGTCGGTGAAGGTCTGCTCGATGACGCTGCGCAGGCAGTCGTCGAGGAAGGGTCGGGCGTTGAAGACCGGCAACAGAACCGAAGCGCGAGGAGGCGGGCTCACAGGCGCGACTCTATCCGGCGCGCGGCCGGTTCTGATCCCCGACTGATCACCGGCTGACTCGCGGGGCGTCGACGCTGCTCGGCACGGTTCGATCGACAGCGCCCGGCGGCCCAGGTAACCTGCCGCAATCTGCGGAGTATGAGTTGACGATGACACTACCCGGAGTCGTTCCACGAGGCGTCCGAGCGTTGACGGCGGCGGTGTCGCTCACTGTTGTTGCGTCGCTCTGCGCGGCTGCCGAGAGCCCCGCTACGAAGCCGGTCCCCGAGCTGGACCAACAGCAGGCCAGGCAGTGGGCGCGCTTCTGGGAGGAGCAGGAGGCGATGGCCGTCCTGATGGAGCTGTCGCGCACACTGCCGCCGGACGCCGGGCTGCCGCTCGCGATCGAGGGCGCGACCGTCATTCCGATGAGCGGCGATGCGGTCCTCGAAGACCACACCGTGCTGGTGCGCGACGGCCGGATCGCCTGGGTCGGGCCGCGCGGTGAGGCGCGGCTACCCGAATCGACGCGACGGGTGTCCGTAGCCGGCCGTTTCCTGATCCCGGGGCTGACCGAAAGCCACTCCCACACCATCCACAGCCCGAGTCAGTTGCTCGTTTACCTGACGCGGGGTGTCACGACTCTGCGAGAGATGGACGGCTACCCGTGGATGCTCGAAGCGCGCGCGGCGGCGAACCGAGGCGCGCTTCTGATCCCCAACCTCTACGTCTCGGGCCACATCCTGTCGCACCGGCCGTTCGACTTCTACATGACCGGAGTGGACACCGAAGAGCAGGCCCGGACACTGGTCCGTGAGCAGGCGGCCGCCGGCTACGACTTCATCAAGATCCACAACTCGATGCCCGAGCCGCTCTTCAGCGCGATCTTCGAGGCCGCGCGCGAAACGGGCCTCGACGTCGCCGGTCACATCCCCAACGAGATCAAGATCGCCGACGCGATCGCGGCGGGGATGCGCACGAACGAGCACTTCAAGGGCTACATCTTCGACCAGACCCTCGATATTACGGACCAGGACTACATCGCGGCGACCCGGGGCTCCGAGCTCTGGAACACGCCCACCTTCACCACCTACCACGATCACCTGCGTGGCGCGGCCAGCCGGGAGCTCGCCGAGAAGGAGGGGTCGCTCGGGCTCGTGCCTAGATGGCTGCGCGGCACGTGGCGGCGAGCCTCCGACCAGGAGGTCGACCGCCTCACCGAGCTGAGACAGTCGGTCTACCCCAAGTCGCGGCAGATCTTCACCGCGCTGCGCGGAGTGACCGACCGGTTCCTCGCCGGCACCGACACCGGCTCGTACTCGTACATGGTCCCGGGCTTTGCCCTCCAGGAGGAGGTGCGGATCTTCGAGAGCCTCGGCCTGGCGCCGCTCGAGGCGCTGCGGACGGCGACGATCAACCCCGCTCGGGCGCTCCGCCGCGAGCGGGAGTTCGGCTCGATCGAGAGCGGCAAGCGCGCCGATCTGGTTCTGCTGGAGCGCAGCCCGCTCGAGGGGACCGAGCAGCTGGCGCGGGTGGTCGGCGTGTCCGTCCGAGGCGTCTGGCTCGACGAACGGGCGCTGGCGACCATTCGGTCTCGGCTCGAGGCCGTGTTCTCGGACGCGCTAGAGACTCCCCAGCCCAGCCGGGCGGCTCTGGAGCGCCTGGTTCGCGAGGCCGGCGACCTGGTGAGCGCAGGCTGGCCGTATCCGCGGTACATCCTCGAGGAGATCGCCGACTGGCTCGAAGCCATCGAGCAGCCGGATCTGGCGGCGTCGATCCGGCGGCTGCGCGCGAGCGGGTAGCGATCGGTCCGCCGATCGACTCCGAGCCGTCGATCAGCGAGCGGCCGCGAGCGCTCGATCCGAGCCGCTTCCTCCAAGCCGACGAGACGCCCAGCAGCTGAGGTAGTTCGCGACCACCCCGATGACGCCGGCGTGGATGCCGAGGACCTGGCTGTGCCCCGAGGCGTAGAGCCCGAGCGCCAAGATCAGGCCGACCGCCAGCCCCACCAGCACGTCGCGTCCGCGGTAGCCGCCGGGTTCGCCGGGCTCGTGCAGCGTGCCGAGCACGAACGCCGGCGAGAGCTGGATCAGGATCTCGAACTTGATGACCAGCAGGCCCCAGAGGGTCGAGAGCGGCCGCACCGCCAGCGCTCCGATCAGCACCATGATGACGATGCTCGAGATCGGCGCGATGCGCGCCAGCCGCACCTCGTCGTCGGCGCCGAGTCCCCGGATTCGACCGATGAAGTCCTTGGTCAGGATCGACGACACCGACAGCAGGCAGGAGTCGGCGGTCGACATGATGGCCGCCACGACCGCCATCATGACGACGACCACCGGTACGTAGGCCAGCGGCTGATTCTCGACCAGGTAGGCGAGCACCTTGAACGTGATCTGGTCGGAGCTGAAACCCTCGGCGACCGGGAAGATCGCGATGCCGGCGACACCGATGAAAACCACCGTGCTGATCGCCAGGTGCGGCAGGAGCGCCATGGTCGCCAGAGCACGGCGCAGGTCGGTGAGCGAGCGCGCGGCGTAGATGCGTTGAATCGCCTGAGGATAGAGCGGCGCGCCGAGGAACAGCAGCAGGAAGTTGCTCACCCAGAGCAGGCAGAGCGACAGCGACGGGCTCGCCATCTTCTCGGGCGCGAGCGCCGCCACCTGACGCAGCACCTCGGCCGGACTGCCGATCTCGGAGATCAGGAGCGCCACCGCGAGCAGCAGGCCACCGGCCAGCACCATCCCCTGAAGCGCGTCGGTCCAGGCGACCGCGCGCATGCCGCCGAGCAACTCGTAGAGCAGGATGATCGTCGCGCCGCCGACCACGCCGAGCCAGTAGGGGATGCGACCGTCGGTGAGCCCCGCGGTC
>JAJCXP010000199.1 GCA_029263375.1 Acidobacteriota bacterium
ACTGCGCTCCTATGGATGGAGCCGACACTTCGAAACAAGCTTCGCGTCGCTCGGCCGGCGCGATCTCCTGCCCGGCCGCGTGGTCCAGAACCAGCGAGGTCACCTGAAGCTCCAGACCGGCGAGGGTCTCCTCGACGCCCGCACCTCCGGCAAGCTCGAGCACCAGGCCTCCTCCGGCGCTTCGCTCCCGGTCGTCGGCGACTGGGTCGTCTACCGGCCCGAGGCCGGTGACGGGCCGGTGAACGTCGAGACCATCCTCGAACGCCGCAATCAGCTCTCACGCAAGGCCGCCGGCGCCCGCGCCGTCGAGCAGGTAGTCGCCGCCAACGTCGATCTCGTGCTCCTGGTCATGGGCCTCGACTTCGACTACAACCCGAGGCGCCTCGAGCGTTTCCTGGTCATGGCCGAAGAGAGCGGCGCCCGCCCCGTGGTCATCCTCAACAAGGCCGATCTGTGCGCGGACCTGGACGCTCGTCTGGACGAAGTCCGCGCCATGTGCACCGGGCACCCCGTCGTCGCCCTGTCCGCCCTCGAAGGCGAGCTCGACGTTCTGGAGCTGATGCTCGAGCCGCGCGAGACCGTCGCGCTCGTCGGCTCGTCCGGCGTCGGCAAGTCGACCCTGATCAACCGCCTCCGCGGCGACGACCAGCTCAAGACTCAATCCGTCCGCGAGCACGACAGCCGCGGCCGCCACACCACGAGCCATCGGGAGCTCTTCCTGCTGCCGAGCGGCGCCCTCATCATCGACAACCCGGGCATCCGCGAGATCCAACTCTGGGAATCGGAGGACGGCCTCGCCACCGTCTTCGACGACATCGACGAGCTCGCGCGGGCCTGCCGCTTCACCGACTGCACCCACGAGACCGAGCCCGGCTGCGCCGTCCGCGCCGCGATCGACACCGGTGAGCTCGATCGATCCCGCCTCGAAAGCATGAGGCGCCTAGAAGCCGAAGCCGCGGCCCTCGAGCGCCGCAAGGATGCGCGAGCCCTTCGAGAGCACGAACGGGATCTCCACAAGTACTACCGGTCGGTCCTGAAGGAGAAGAAGAATCGTAGGAGGTAGCGGGTCGCGTTGGCGGCGGATCTAGGTAAGATCCCGGGGCGCTCGCATCCGGTGGATGTGGGCGCCAGGAGGCCGGCATAGCTCAGTGGCTAGAGCAGCTGACTTGTAATCAGCAGGTCCTCGGTTCGATCCCGAGTGCCGGCTCCATTCGTGCGGCTCTCGTCTTGGATGCGCCTACAGCCCCTCGCCGCGGGCCGCGTTTGGCGGGCCGAACACCGAAGGGTCGAGCGGTCGGCCGAAGGAGTATTCGTCGAAGACGTATTCGACCTGCGATGTTGGGGATCGTCGGACAATCTGCCGTGCTGGAAGCGGCATGCCGTCGACTTCGAGATGTTCGGAGATGGTCTCTACCGGAAACCCTTCTGGGAGTCTTCGAACAACACGCTTGACCTCGAGCAGGGTCGTGGCGTCGAGGTAGATCGACTGACGCTCGCGAGCCATCGTCTGGACCTCCAGTCGGTGAGGCTCATCGTCTTCCAAGGTTTCTCGAGCGGCCAGCACAACTTGCTCCGCGGTATCTCTGAAGCGGACGAGGACATCGTCGAAAACCGCCTGATGAATGAGCGGACTCGACTCGGCGGTGCCAAGGATTACGACCTCACCCTGGTTGACGGCCGGATCGACCCGCCAGGCGACCTGGCCATCCGTGGCCTCGATCCGAGCGCCCCCAGGCAAGTAGAGATCGAAACGATAGAAGGCTCGCCTCTTTCTGAGTACCCTGAAAGGTACCTGACGTTGACCGACCAGGAGGCGGCCGCGCACGACCATGTCATCGAGCGACAGTAGCCGGTCGAGGCCGCCACGGGCCTCGTAGTGGCTGGCAAGAAGGGCTCTCAGCTCGGCGTCCTTTTCCGCGCGCTGTCGGTCGAGCAGCTGCTCGGCGGCCAGTCGAATCAGCTCGTCTCGTACCCATGGGTATGTGTACTGATCAGAGCTCAGGGTGTCGAGGGCTTCTCGAACTAGACGCTCGGAGTCGGCTGCACGTCCATCCGCTCGGGCGGCAAGCGCCGCGTACACTCGGCGTTCCGGCCCCTCCCAGGCTTTGCCTACAAGTGCCTCGAAGAGGGTCAGAGCGAGGATGTCGTCACCCGAGCGGAGAGCGATCAGAGCGGCTTCGAAATCGATCCTCTCCTGGCGATCGGCAGGAGCCGTCGATCCGTCCCCCCACGCCGAAGCTGCTGTTGCTGCAACGAGCCAAAGCGAGATAAGAATGGTAGTCGACTTCGTCATCGAGTTAGCGCGTAGGCCCAGTTTGCTACGCTCGAGTGCGACCGATAGCATTGCACAAGATCAACCAGCGATTCTCGGCGTCGGTAGAGGCTCCGGAGGCGCTCTAGCCAAGAGGAGGTGAGGATGAGAGGGGAAGCAGCGAGACGGAAGGCGACACTCTTCGCAGCGATTGGAGCACTCCTGACTTTCATTGCTGGCGCCGGAGCGGCGAACGCCCAAGCTGTCATTCTCGACACCTCCGATGTACTCGTCGAGAACAGCTCCGGCGAGAACCTGGTCACCTTGGGGAGCGGAGGTGACCTCGATCTCGGGATCGCTATGGCTACCAACGGCGACTTGCGCATCTTCTCGAACGCTGGAGATGTGGTTGCCTTGCTCGACCGCGCCGACCTGACGGTTGGAGGCATCAACGAAGACGGAGACATCTTCGTCACAGATGACGCCGGAGTGACCACGATCCAGCTCGACGGCGACACGGGCACGATCACCAACGGCCCTGAAGGCAACGGCCTGGTCAAGGCCTGGGCGCGGATCAACGCCGACGGCACCATTGCCAGCTGCTGGAATTGCAGCCCGCAACCCACTCTCACAAACAGAATCAGCACGGGCAGCTACGAAGTCGGCTTCACCTTCGCGGCGGACATCACGTCACGGCCTTTCGTGTGCTCCCCAGGACATGGGGACTCGGTGGCAGCCCTCGCGCATGGGATCTACTGTACCGACAGGTTCGACAACAAGAGCCAGATCTTCGTTCACACGGAAGACGCGACGGGCGCCGAGACCGGCAGCGACTTCACAATCGTCATCTACTAGGGCCAGGCTCGGACATGCGCTACTACTCACCTATCGTCCTTCTGTTTCTCGTGGTGATCACGAGTACAGGTGGGTTGCGGGCATCTCAGGAGCCCGCGGCCGGCCTGGAAGCGAGGGAGTCGGACTTCGACCGAATCCAAGCGATGCTCGACGGACCCGATCCGTCGGAGCGTCTCGATGCCGCCGTCGCGCTGATCAACCTGGCGAGTAGCTACAACCCGCTGCCCCATCGGGTCCTGGATCGCCTCGATGAACTCGCCTACGACTCCGACCCGAGGGTGGCCCGGCGGGTCTTCGCGGCGTTGGCTCGCATGCGCGAGAACGACGAGAAGGCTTTCCGAGATGCGATTCCAGCGGGGTCGGAGGCCAGGGCAGCTTCCCGGGAGGCTGAGCTGGCGGAGATCTCCGAGGGCCTGCTGAGCGAGAGGTGGACCGAGCGGGCTGGCTCGATCGTCGCTCTCTCGAATCACATTTTCACGACAAGAGAGGCGTCCCCGGAGGTAGCGGCGATGCTGCTGCATGCGCGGGACGACTCGAATATCAGGGTGGCCCGGATGGCTGAGTCCGTGCTCGCCAGGATCGAACAGAGGCCCATCGAGCCTGCCTGGGGAAGATCGATGAATCCGAAGCGAGCGGTCGGCGAGGACGGGCTCGAAGTCTTGCCGGAACTGGTGCTAGGACTCGAGAGCTCGAACGCCAGCAATCGTTTGGCAGCACTGGATCGGCTACTCGACGCTGCTCGTACGTTGGGCGCGACCGAGGAAGCGAAGATCGTGACAGCGTTCGCGGAAGCACTGAACGACCCTCATCCAGCCGTTCGAAGCGCGGCCTGGTTTGCTCTGAACGGGGGTCTTGCCGGGCGGGAGCACGCCCTGCGCCGGGTTCACCTCGGCCCAACACCCATCGGGACCGGAATCGGAAACGACGAGCGGAAGGCCGTGGCGAATCCAGTGAAGGCGCGAGGGAAGCCCCTGGGATTCGTGGACGCTTACGGCGCATACTACTCGGCGCTCGCTCCGACGCGGGGACCGTCGCCCGACGAGCCCACGACAGAGAACAATCTCTTGGGCGCCGAACACGCCGGAGCCTACGACGAGGTCGGTGTATTCGTCGGTATCCGTTCATTCCCCGGCGGTCGCTCCGACGAAGAGCTCGAGAACTAGGAGTCGACCCAACGGGTGTGAGTGAGCGTCGTCTCGCTTTCGCCTCGAAACAAGGCCTGTGCAGAAGCCCGGGTACGACCTGGGGACCACCCCAGAGGGCAGAGGTTCCAGGCGAACGTTCCGGCGAACGTTTGGGAAGTTGCGTCAGGGTGCAGCCGCTCAGCCATCGGGCCATCGGCGCTGAGGGTGGCACTTCGACTCGGCTCGGAGCACAGATTTCTCCCGAGTCATCCTCCCCGCATCCCTCTCCCGATGGGCCCTCCCTGCGCGGGTCCGATCGGTTCAGTCAGATCCGGTGCCGAGAAACAATCTGTCTCTCACCAGCCGTGGGCTGGGCCAGTCCCGCTCGCGGCACGAATCAGGGTTCAGGTTCGAAGAGGAACAAACCGTCCCGGGGCCGGAAATGAGCCAGGCGGAAAGCTCACGTACTTGCGCCCCGCTCTCAGATCTTCGGCGGCCTGTCGGTAGGCGAGGCGAAAGAGCGTGTAGGACCACTCGAGAGCCTTTCGCACCTTTGTGCTGTGGCAGTGGAACCGCGGTCCGGGCGAGCGCTTGCTGCGGGCAGGTCGAGCGTGTGGATCCTGCCGGAGGATCTCCTGGGCTCCGAGGATCGGGCGGCCCTCGCGGCGAGTTGCGTGTTGCTCGACGATGTCCTTGATGAGGCCTCGTACGAGGGTCTGTCGCTTGGATTCGCTGAGCTCTTCCCAGCAGGGCAGGGGCGAGAGCTCGATCTCCTCGGGAGAGCTGAAGAGATCGTCGCTCGTCGGTTCGCCCCGGAGGCGTGCTCGATACTGAGCGGTGCGGTCGACCCAGACGCCGCTCAGCTTCTGGCCGCGGGCGAGGCTCTCGGTCGAACTGGCTCCGGGCCAGTGGTACGGAGAGGCGACCAGACTTTCCTTGACGCCCTGCTCGAGGATGTAGCGCAGGCGTTCGATCTGCGCTTCGGGCTCATGACTGACGACGACGTCGAAGTAGCGACGCCCCCAGAGTTTCTCGCGCCAGTCGTGCAGGCGACCGATCTCGCGCGCGATGTTGGAGTTGAGATAGCGCATGAAGCTCGCGAGCTGGTCGGCGTCGATCGGGAGCAGGAGGAGATGACAG
>JAJCXP010000200.1 GCA_029263375.1 Acidobacteriota bacterium
CGACGCGAGCGAGATCACGGCGCTGCGGACGGCGGCGGTCTCAGGTCTCGCCACCCGACTCCTGGCGCGTCCGGAGGCCGGAGATCTCGCCATCCTGGGCAGCGGCGTTCAGGCGCGGACCCACCTCGAAGCGATGCTCGCTGTGCGCCGGATCCGGCGCGTCCGAGTCTGGAGCCGCACCGTCGAGCACGCCGAGCGCTTCGCCCTCGACGAGTCGGCGCGCAGCGCTGTGAACATCGAGGTCTGCGACCAGGCCGAAGGCGCGGTTCTGGGTGCCGATCTCGTCTGTACGACGACGGCGGCTCGCACGCCGATCCTGCGTGGAGAGTGGCTGGCCGACGGCGCGCATGTGAACGCGATCGGGTCGAGCGTTCGCGCCGCCCGGGAGCTCGACGCCATTGCGGTTGCGAGGAGCCGGCTGTTCGTCGATCGACGCGAGTCGACGTTGAACGAAGCGGGTGATTTCCTGCTCGCCAAGGAGGAGGGGTTGGTCGACGACGACCACATCGTCGGTGAGCTCGGCGAGTTGCTGCTGGGCTCGGTCGGCGGCCGGCGCTCGCCTCGTGAGGTCACTCTATTCAAGGGGCTCGGTCTTGGCGTCGAAGATCTGGCTGCCGCAGAGCACGTCTACCGCCGGGCGTCGAGCCGGGGCGTGGGCGCGCGGGTGCCTTGGAGCGATCGTGGCGGCGATGAAGAACGTCACTAGACCCGATCTCGAGTCGATCCGGGCGGCCGCCCGCCGACTGCAGGGCCTCGCCCGGCGCACGCCGTTGGTGCCCTTCGAAGGTCCGTCCGGCGAGGCCGAGATCTTCCTCAAGCTCGAGAATCTCCAGCCGATCGGCGCCTTCAAGGTGCGCGGCGCCGGCAACGCGATCTACAGTCTGGATCGGGCGGAGCTCGAGCGGGGCGTATTCACCGCCAGCGCCGGCAACATGGCGCAAGGCGTGGCCTGGTGCGCCCGACGTCTGGGGGTGTCGGCTGCAGCCGTGGTGCCCGATCACGCGCCCCGGATCAAGCTTGACGCGATCGAGCGTCTCGGCGCCCGCGCCGTGCTGGTGCCGTTCGACGAGTGGTGGCGCGTGATGGAGGAGCATCGATACTCAGGGCTCGAGGGGCGGTTCATCCATCCCGTGAGCGACGCCGCGGTGATCGCCGGTAACGCGACGATCGGTCTCGAGCTGCTCGCCGACCTGCCGGATGTCGGTTCGATCGTGGTTCCGTTCGGCGGTGGAGGGCTGTCCTGCGGAATCGCCGCGGCCGTGAAGGCGCTGCGCCCCGAGGTTCGCGTCGTAGCGGCGGAGGTCGAGACCGCGGCGCCGCTCTCGGCGGCCTTCAGCGCCGGGGCGCCGTGCACGGTCGACTACCGGGCGAGCTTCGTCGACGGGATCGGGGCCGGGCGGGTGCTCGCAGAGATGTGGCCGCTGGTACGGGAGCTGATCGACGCTGCGGCGATCGCCAGCCTCGAGCGGGTCGCCGAAGCGGTGCGGCTGCTGGTCGAGCGACACCAGGTCGTGGCGGAGGGCGCGGGCGCGGCGTCGCTGGCGGTGGCGCTGGCCGACCCAGAGCTGCCGCGGCCGGTGGTGTGTGTGGTCTCCGGGGGGAATCTCGATGCTGCTCGTCTGGCGACGATCCTGAGCGGCGAGATCCCAGACTAGTTGTGGTGGCTCCTCAGCCGAGGAGGACCTCGGGTGGGGCGGGGCGCACCGAGTCTTCCGACCACTCGAAGGCGTTTCCGATCTGCTCGACGGCTGCCGAAGCGTCGGCCCGGTCGCGTGCGTGCACCGTGAACAGCGGCTCGTCGCGCTCGACGCGGTCGCCGACCTGGCGGGCCAGAACGACGCCCACGGCGTGGTCGATCGGTTCGCCTTTGCGCATCCTGCCGGCTCCGAGAGCCAGGCAGGCGCGGCCGACTTCCAGAGCGTCGATCCTCCGAACGTAGCCGGCGGCAGGGGAGGGAACCATCTGAACGACAGGCGCCCGCGGTAGCTTCTCGGGGTCGTCGATCATGCCGGCGTCGCCGCCCTGGAGCTCGACCAGCTTGCGCAGGACAGCCAGCGCCGCACCGCTCGAAAGGCTGTCTTCGAGCCGCGGACGGGCGTCCGACAGGTCGTCGGCTTCGGTCCTGCCTGCGAGCCGCAACATGTGTCCGGCTACCGCGAGGCTGTGCTCGGTGAGATCTCTCGGGCCGTCGCCCTGGAGAGTCTCGATGGCCTCGCGGACCTCGAGAGCGTTGCCAACTGTGAGTCCCAGCGGCTGGTTGGTGTCGGACAGCAGCGCGGTCACTCGGCGGCCGGCGCCGCGGCCGATCTCTACCATGATCTCCGCCAACTCGCGCGCGCTGTCGCGGTCGGGCATGAAGGCGCCCGATCCGTACTTGACGTCGAGCACGATGCCCTGGGCGCCGGCGGCGATCTTCTTGCTCATGATCGAGCTCGCGATCAGGGCCTTGCTGGGCACTGTGGCGGTGACGTCTCGGAGCGCGTAGAACCGGCCGTCGGCGGGCGCCAGGTCGATCGACTGACCCGAGAGCACGATGCCGTGGTCGCGCAACTGGGTCTCGAACGCGGTGCGCGAGAGATCGGTGCGCAGGCCCGGAATGCTCTCGAGTTTGTCGATCGTGCCGCCGAACGTGGAGAGACCGCGGCCGGACATCTTGGCCACCGGTACGCCGCACGCCGCGACCAGCGGCAGCACCACGAGGGTCGTCTTGTCGCCGATGCCGCCGGAGGAGTGCTTGTCGACCCGCGTCGCCGCCGCGTCGTCGGGCGCCATGGTCTCGCCACTGTTGGCCATCGCCAGGGTCAATGCGAGGATCTCGTCGGGATCCATGCCTTGAAGATAGATTGCCATCAGCCAGGCGGCCGCCTGATAGTCGGGAATCTCGCCGGTCATGTAACCGGTGACGAAGAAGCCGATCTCGGCGGCGGACAGCGCTCGGCCGTCGCGCTTTCTCTCGATGATCTCGATCGCATTCATCCGCAGAGAGGCTACCGCACCTGCGGCCCGAGCCTGCCCTGCAGGCCCCATCACTTGCGATGGAGTGAGACGATCAGGTTGGTCTTTGGTAATCTGACGTCGTGACCCGAGGCATCGCTGAACGAGGAGACGATTCGAGATGACAGCGACAATAAGAAAGACGTGTGCCCTGTTGGCGGTGGCTCTGCTGCCGTCGGGCGCCGCCCTGGCTCAGTTGGGCGACGGCGGGCTCGGTCAGCAGACCCAGCGGGCCATGCAGACCGCGATGGACGACCTCTACAACGACGGTCTGGGCCTGCCGACGGCCGAGTCGCTTGAAGAGAAGCTCGGCAAGGAGAAGGTGGAGACATTCCTGCGCAACGCGGTCGTCAAGATCACCTTCATGCCGGACGGTGGCTACGAGGCCTATGCGCTCGAGGGCGGCGAGGTGATCTCGTTCAAGCTCGGCAAGGAGAAGATGACGCCGGACCTGGACGAGGAGTATCTCGACGGCTGGCTGCTCCGCAAGGGTGGCTTCGAGATGCCCAAGAAAGCCCAGACGCTGACCATGGAGCTCAAGGCGGGCCCGACCGAGGTCTCGGTGGAGTGCCACAACAAGTTCTCGAAGTCCGAGGAGCCGGTGACGTTCTATGTCGGGCCGCTCGACGGACTCTTCTGTGTCGGCTTCACCGAAGCTGAAGACGAGGCCGGAGCGAGCGACCAGGTCGGCTAGATCCGCTCGAACCGGATCGCGAGCATCCTGTGCTACCTTTCGGCGGCGCTGAGGCGCCGCTGGGCTCTGCGACTTGGCACAAGAAGCGCATGGCTCTAGCCGGGAAGCGTTGACCGACCAGAAAACCAGGAGTCTTGATGATGATTCGAACAACCGCGCGCCACCTCGGCGCCCTCCTTCTGCCAACTCTCGTCCTGCTCGGCGCCGTCGGCGCTCGCGCCCAGGACGGGCCGATCAAGATCGCCGTCGTCGACATCGAGACGATCGTATCGAAATCCAAGGCGGGCATGGACCTGGTCGAGAAGCTCGAGGCCTTCCGGAAATCAATCGAAGACGAGCTGCGCGCGGGAGTTCAGCGCGCCACCGATCTGCGCAACCAGACCGAGGCCGCGACGAACCCCGCCGAAGCGGCGAGGCTGAAGAAGCTCTACGACGACGAGGCGATCGCGCTGCAGCGAAAGAGAGACGATAAGCAGCGCCAGGGCCAGAAGATGCAGGAGGAGGGGCTGCGCGCCATCGAGAGGGCCCTTGGTCCGATCTTCAGTCAGGTCCGCGACGAGAACGGCTACGACCTGATCCTGGCCCGCACTCCGGGCCTGGTTCTGATGTCGAGCGATCGCATCGACATCACACAGAAGGTGCTCGACGCCTACGACGCGAGCGCTCAGTAGCCGGGTTTTCCCGGCGTGAGAAGGTCGGTCTAGCGATAGATCACGATCGCTCGATCGGCGGGAAGCGACAGCCAGCGCTGACGTGGGCCGCCCGGCCAATGCGCGGTCAGAGCGTTGACGCTCGCTTCTCCTTCGAGGCCGAAGTGGACCGCAGGCTCGTGGCTTGCGCAGTAGCTCGAAGCGCGCTCGGTACGCCGGCGCTGACTCGAAGAGAGGGTGGTCGCGTCGAGCTCGACGCCCGCCATCGGCGCACCGTGCCGGTCGAGGGCGGTGACTCGCAACCAGGTGCCGCCCGCGTAGTCGTTGCGCATCAGCCGCGCCGGACCGCCGTTGTCGACCACCAGCACATCGGCGTCGCCGTCCCCGTCATAGTCGCCGAGGGCCGCGGCGCGCGAAGTCCCGGGCGGCTCGACGAATGCTGAAGGCACCAGAGTGAAGCCGCCGTCCGAGCTCCCGCGGTAGAGCTGATTCGGCTCGGCGAAGGGGTCGGCGCCTTCGACGGTCGTCTCGCCACGGCCCACCTTGCCGTTGACGACCACCAGATCGAGCCGACCATCATGGTCGAAGTCGGCGGCCCCGGCGCCGAAGCCGGTGCGCCCGATGCTGGGTCCGCCGAGGCCGCGAGCGGCAGTCACGTCCTCGAACCACCCGCCGCGGTTCAGATAGAGCGTGTTGGTCTCATCGCGCAGATGGGTCATGAAGAGGTCGGTCGTGGTGTCGCCGTCGAGGTCCGCCGCCACGACGCCCATGCCCGCCTCCGCGGCTCCCGACCGATTGACCGCACATCCGGCGATCAGAGCCTCGTTGACGAATCTGCCGCCGCGGTTCATCCAGAGCTGATTCGGCATGCCGTCGTTGGCGACGTACAGGTCCGGCCGGCCGTCCTGGTCGAAGTCCGCCACCGCGACGCCCAGACCGTTGCCAAAAAACGCCGCCAAGCCGCTCGAGACGGTAGTGTCCTCGAACGTGCCGTCGCCGCGGTTTCGATACAGGACGTCCGCCGCCGGAGCGTTGTAATTGCTCGGATGGCAGTAGTCGCGCCGGCGTCCGCCGGTGAAGCACTCGATCTCGTTGTGGGGCGACCAGTGGATGTAGTTCACGACGAACAGGTCGAGCCGGCCGTCGCCGTCGTAGTCGATGAAGGCGGCGCTGGTGCCCCAGCCCGGGTGGCCAACCTGGGCCTGTTCGGTCGCGTCGGTGAAGGTACCGTCGCCGTTGTTTCGCAGGAGCACGTTCGGACCGACGTTGGTGACGTAGACGTCGGGGTCGCCGTCGGCGTCGTAGTCGCCGACCGCCAGCCCCATCCCGTATTCGGCGCGGGCACCGAGCGCGACCTCGGTGACGTCGGAGAACGAGCCGCCGTCGTTTCGGAACAAGCGGTCTCCGGCTCCGCGTGCAGCCGCCGGGTCGAGCTGGCCGCCCTGGACCAGATAGGCGTCGAGATCGCCGTCGCCGTCATAGTCGAGCCAACCGCCGCCGCCCGACATGATCTCGGGGAACCAGAGGGTGGTCGAGATCGCTCGCTGGTGGACGAAGTCGAGGCCCGAGGAGGCGGCGACGTCCTCGAATCGAATCGTCTGGGCGCCGGCCGCCACGGCGATCAGGGCGCCCGCCGCTGCCACGTTGCGGACGCGCGCCGCGAGCTTCACTCGCTCCCCTCGACGGCTTCGCGGTAGAGCCGCTCGAGCTCGCCGAGGTTCGGATGATCGGGAGCGAGCAGGGTCGCGGCGTCGAGCGCGCTCCGGGCCTGCTCCAGGTCGGACAGCTCGAGACGGGCGTGGAACTGCAGAAAGTGCGCCGGGACGAGGTCCGGCCAGAGCTCGAGCGATCGCGAGCTGTAGCCCGCCGAGGCTTCGGCGTTGTCTCGCCTGAGCTCCAGATTGGCGAGCGCCAGGTAGGGCTCCTGCTCACGAAAATCCGCCGCCAGGGCAGCCTCGAAGCTCTCGATCGCCTGGTCGAGCCGCCCGAGCCGCAAGAGCGCTCCGGCGCGGTTGACATGGACGCGCGCGACACCCGGCGCGCGTGCGACCGCCTCGTCCGACCACCGGAGCGCCTCGACGGGCTGGTTCATTCGCTGGCTCAGGGCGGCCAGGTTCAGGTAGGTCGA
Source organism: Acidobacteriota bacterium (assembly GCA_029263375.1). Classification (GTDB taxonomy): domain Bacteria; phylum Acidobacteriota; class Thermoanaerobaculia; order Multivoradales; family JAHEKO01; genus JAHEKO01. The sequence goes on from JAJCXP010000200.1 coordinate 6,467, forward strand.
GAACTTGTCCGGATTGATGGCGAGTGCCCGATCGAGCTCGCTCCGCGCGCTCGCCATGTCGCCTCGGTGCATGTGGGCGATCGCCAGGTTGTTGAGCACAGTGACGTTCTCCGGATGGTCGGAGCGCACCGACTGGAGCGTCGCGATCGCCCGATCGGGCTGGCGCCGGGACAGCTGCGCGCTCGCCTGGTCGAGCCGCGCGGTCAGATTGACCGCGTAGCTGGCCAGGCGTTCGCTGAGCGCGTCCGGAAGAAATCGCGGGGTCGCGTCCTGGCCGAAGGCGAGATGCCGGCGGGCGTCGTCGAGCCGGCCCGCGGCTCGATATGCCTGGCCGAGCAGGTAGTGAGCGCTGGCGTAGGTATTGTCGAGACTGAGAGCGGCTTCGAGTTGCCGGATGGCGAGCGGCGGATCGCCTTCTCGCAGGAGCGCGTCGCCGAGCCCGGCGTGCCCCTCGGCGAGCTGGTGATCGAGTTGGATCAGGCGCATGAAGGTGGCGCGGGCGGCGGTAGTGTCACCGTTCTCGAGCTGCGCCGAGCCGAGCCGTTGAAGTCCGGGCGCGTGATCGGGAGCGAGCTCGATCAGCCGTTCCAGCTCCGCGACCGACGCCGCGAAGTCGCCGCTCTGGCGCAGCGCGATCGCATGGTGAAGTCGCCAGTCGGGATTCCCGGGGTCGAGTCGCAGCGCCTCCGCGTACGCCTCGCGGGCCTGCTGCCACAAGGCGTTGGCCTCGTAGGCGATAGCCAGGTCGGCGTGCGCGGCCGCCGACTCGGGCGACGCGTCGACGCTCTGGCGGAGCTCGGCCACCAGGCGGGTGACCGCCGGGTCGATATCGGCCCCCGCGGTCGGTCCGGCGTCGCCGGCTGCGGTGGCCGGGGCGACCGCGAGCGCCGCCACGAGCATGAGAGTCGCTGTCTTCATGGCGACGCGATCAGAATCGCAGCAGTGCCGCAGCCCAGTGGAAGCCGGCTCCGAACGCGGTCAACAGAACGAGGTCTCCGGCCTGGATCCGCCCCTGCGCGCGCGCCTGGGCGAGCGCCAGCGGCACCGAAGCCGAGCCGGTGTTGCCGAACTCCTCGATGTTGACGTACATCTGTTGGTCGGTGAGACCGAGCGACTTGGCGATCGCGTCGATGATGCGCTTGTTCGCCTGATGGGGGATCACGAGCGCGAGATCCTCGGCCTTGCGCCCGACCTGGTCGAGCACCTCTCGAGACGCCTGGCCCATGCGCTTGACCGCCTCGCGGAAGACCTCGCGGCCGTTGAACTCGATCTTGAGATGGTCGCCTCGCTGGGCGCTCTCGAGCGTGAACGGTTCGCGCGTGCCGCCGGAGAGGCGGGCCAGGATGCCGGCGCGACTGCCGTCGGTGCCGGCGGTCGTCGCCAGCAACTCGACCGCGGTGTCAGACTCGCCGATGACGACCGCACCGGCGGCGTCGCCGAACAGAACACAGGTCGTACGGTCCTTCCAATTCATGAGCCGGGTGAGCAGCTCCACGCCGACGACCAGAATCCGCCGCCCGGCCTTCTGGGCCGCGCGTGCCATGCCGATGTCGAGGGCCAGGACGAAGCCCGCGCAGCCGCTGCCGCCGAGATCGTAGGTGGGGACCTCCCGAGCGCCGAGTCGGTGCTGCAGGAAAGCGCCCGTATCCGGGGTGTAGACCTCGGGTGTGTCGGTCGCGATCACGATCTCGTCGAGATCCTCGACGCCGAGTCCGGCGTCTTCGAGCGCCGCTCGCGCCGCCGCCTCGGCCAGGTCGACCGTGGTCTCGTCGGGCGCGGCCACTCGCCGGCGCTTGATGCCGGTACGAGAGGTGATCCACTCGTCCGAGGTGTCCACGTGTTCCGCCCACTCCTCGTTGGTCATCACCCGCGCGGGGGTGTAGCCACCGAAACCGACGATGCCGACGCGAAGTGCAGTCATAGCCAGCAGTCTACCCGGCGTCGGCCCAGAGCGGGACGATCTCGAACTTGTCGACGTCGACCAGCCCCTGGTCGGTGAGCTTGAGGCTCGGGATTACCTCTAGCGCCAGGAAGCTCATGGCCATGAAAGGGTCGTGGAGCTCGGAGCCCAGACGGTGCGCGGCGTCGAGCGCGGCGTCGAGCTGCTCGCGGACGTGCTCGATCGATCGGTCACTCATCAAACCGGCCAGCGGCAGCGGCACTTCGGCCTTGACCTCGGAGCCCTCGGCGACCACCATGCCGCCGCCGAGCTCCTGGGTGCGGCGACCGGCGGTGAGCATGGACTCGTCGTCGGCGCCGATCACCACCAGATTGTGGTGATCGTGAGCCACCGACGACGCGAGCGCGCCGCGCTTCAGGCCGAGCCCACGCACGAAGCCCTTGCCGATCGCGCCGGACGCGCGGTGCCGCTCGATGACGACCATCTTGAGGATGTCTCGTTCCGGATCGGCGACCGCCAGGCCGTCGACACGCCGGACCTCCTCGAGCAGCTGCTCGGTGACCAGCTGATCGGGCACGACGCCGATCACGCGGGCGCGGCCGGGCTCGGCTGGAATGGTCAGGTCGAGCTTGTCCCACGAGACATTCATGGTGCTGCGCAGCGGGTGCACTGTCCTCTCCCAGTCGGTCTCGACCAGGGCGCCGTCGCGCGCCACGATCCGGCCGCCTCTCAAGACCAGGTGGGGAGCGGGCGACTGCAGGTCGCGGAAGACGATGATGTCGGCGCGGCGGCCGGGGGCGATCGCTCCCCGGTCGTACAGACGGAAGTAGGCCGCGGCGTTGGACGTCGCCATGCGGATGGCGATGATCGGGTCGACACCGTGATCGATCGCGGTGCGCACCATGTAGTCGATATGCCCCTGATCGAGCAGGTCGGCGGGTTGCCGATCGTCGGTGCAGAAGCAGATCCGATGGTGGTTCTCGGGAGTGACGAGCGGCAGGAGCGTCTTCAGGTTGCGCGCGTTGGTCGCTTCCCTGATGAAGATCGTCATCCCCAGGCGCAGCTTCTCGCGAGCTTCCTCGACGGTGGTGCACTCGTGGTCCGATTGAATGCCGGCGGCGGCGTAGGCCATCAGGTGCTTGCCGCTGAGCCCGGGGCAATGGCCGTCGATCACCGAGCCCTCGAAGACCCGCAGCTTCTCGAGCATCTCCGCCTCGCCGTGGATCACGCCGGGGAAGTTCATCACTTCGGCCAGCCCGAGCACCCAGGGATCGGTCTGGAACGGCGCTAGGTCGTAGCTCCTGAGGGTGGCGCCGCTGGTCTCCATGTGGGTCGCCGGGACGCATGACGAGGCCATGACGTACATGCTCAACGGTCCGCGCTTGGCGTTCTCGAACATGAACCGGATGCCGTCGAGACCCAGGACGTTGGCGATCTCGTGCGGATCGGTGACTACGGTGGTGGTGCCGCGGGGGACAACCGCGCGAGCGAATTCGGCGGGCGGCACCAGGCTGCTCTCGATGTGGACGTGCGCGTCGATTAAGCCGGGGGCAACGTAGGCGCCGTCGAGGTCGATCACCTTGTCGGCCTCATAGTCGCCCAGGCCGACGATGCGTGACCTGACGACCGCGACATCGGTCTCGATCACCTCGCCGCTGTCGACGTTGACGACTCGCCCGTTCTTGAGTAGCAGGTCGGCGGGCTCGTCGCCGCGGGCATAGCGCAGGATCTCGTCGAGATTCACCAGAGAAGATTACTACGGTCCTGGCGCCCGCTGAGATACGGCTTTGTCATGCAAAGTACTTGACAAGAAGGAGTGCCTCCTCTATCTTTCGCTCCCATGTCGCGATCTCAACAGGTTCGGCAGCCTTCCTCTTCGCCGGTAGCGCTGCACTCCAGGGCGATGGACAATCTGAGGTTCATTCGCGAGACGATGGAGTCCTCGGGCTCCTTCACCTCGGTGCCGGGGTGGGGCGGCGTAGGCATGGGCTTCACCGCCCTGGCGGCGGCCTGGTTCGCTCCGCCGACCGAGGATGGCGCGCGTTGGCTGTTCTTCTGGGTCGGCGCGGCGATCGTTGCGTCCTTGATCGGCGGCGCCTCGATGGCGTTCAAGGCGAAGGGCCGTGGCGAGAGGCTCTCGCGCGGCGTCGGCCGACGCTTCCTGTTCGGTCTGCTGCCTCCCGTGGTCGCGGCGATCGGTCTCACCCGGGTGCTGCTCGACGTCGACGCGGTGGTCGCGGTGCCGGGCACCTGGCTACTGCTCTATGGAGTGGGAGTCCTTGCCGCTGGCACCTTCTCGGTTCGGCCCGTGCCGATCATGGGGTTCGCCTTCATGATCCTCGGTGCCGTCGCCCTGTTCGCGCCGGCCCACTGGGCGAACGCGCTGCTCGGCCTCGGCTTCGGCGGCTTTCACGTCGCGTTCGGCGCGGTCATTGCGAGGCGACATGGCGGCTAAACGGCCGGCGCGGCGCGAGACGCTGGACCGCGAGGCGGCGGAGCCGAAGAGCGGGCTCGATGGCCTGGCCGGGTATCTGAAAGACCCGAACTCGCGCGAGTTCGATCGTCTCGTCTACGAGCGGGTGCGGCTCGGCATGCTGAGTGCGCTCGCGGTCAACGAGACCTTGTCGTTCTCCGAGCTCAAGCGGCTGCTCGAGACGAGCGATGGCAACCTGAGCGTCCATGCGCGGAAGCTCGAGGACGCCGGGTATGTGACCTGCACCAAGACTTTCGAGGCTCGGCAGCCGAAGACCGAGTATCAACTCTCCTCGCAGGGCCGGCGCGCCCTGCAGCGCTATCTAGACCACATGGAGGCCTTGATCCAGGCCACCCGATCCGGGGCATGACCGAGCCGGTCCGGGCTCGCCGAGGTGAACGATCGATGACTGACTTTGCAATACAAAGTGGATGGGGAGGCCGGGGCGGATTGCACGTCGGCATGATCCTCGACGGCAACGGTCGCTGGGCGCTCGAGCGCGGCCGTGCAAGGAGCGTTGGCCATCGCGCAGGCGCGCGCGCGGTGCGCCGGGTGGTCGAGTCCGCCGCCGGCAAGGGCATCTCGGTGCTGACGTTGTTCGCGTTCTCCGCCGACAACTGGCGGCGACCGGTAACCGAGGTCGAGGCTCTGATGGCTCTTTTCGCGCGCTACCTGTCGACCGAGGCGGATCGGTTCGCGGGCAAGGGCGTGCGCCTGAACGTCATCGGGCGCCGCGATCGGTTGGCTCCGCCCCTGGTGTCGGCGATCGAACGTGCCGAGACCAAGACCAGCGCCGGCTCCGAGATGCTGCTGCGGGTCGCGGTCGACTACTCGGCGCGCTGGACGTTGGCGTCGGCCGCCCGTACGCTCGCCGGGCACGCCCCCAGGTGCGATACACACGTGGAGGATAGGTTTGGCCGTGAGTTGGAGCGAGCCTGCCATTCAGTGGCGGGAGTGCCCGCTGTCGATCTGTTGGTGCGCACCTCGGGTGAGCAGCGTCTGAGCGATTTCCTGTTGTGGGAGTCAGCGTACGCCGAGCTGCTCTTCGTGCCGACCCTCTGGCCGGACTTCGACGGCGCCGATCTCGATGCCGCGCTCGCGGAGCTCGGTCGGAGGCAGAGGCGTTTCGGTGGGCTCGCGACCGTCGACGGCGAAGGTGGCCTGGGCCGTTCCGAGAATCGTGTAGGTCGACGGGCTGGAGACGCTACTGGCGACCCGCGGCCGCTCGCGATCGGTTGACAAGCTCGGCGCCGGTGTAGTCCGATCGGGCATGGCTTGGATTCGCACGGTCGCGCCCGAGGATGCCGACGGGCTGCTCGCGCGCCTGTACGCCGCCGCCGTCAAGCGGGCCGGCAAGGTGTTCAACATCCTTCGCTTGCAGAGCCCGCGGCCGTCCGTCCTGAGGGCTTCGACCCAGCTCTACATGGAGGTGATGTATTCGGCCGAGAACGGGCTCAGCCGAGCGCAGCGCGAGATGATCGCCACGGTGGTGTCGCGCGCCAACCACTGCTTCTACTGAACCACCGCGCACGCGGACGACCTCCGGGTAGAGGTCGAGGAGCAGGAGGACGGTGCCAAGCTGGTCGCGGCGGTCGCCGACGACTACCGCAAGGCGCCGCTATCGGAGGCGGACCGACGCATGCTCGACTTCGCGGTGAAGCTCACCCGAACTCCCGCCGAGATGAGCGAAGCGGACGTCGAGGCGCTCCGGGGCCTGGGGTTCGATGACGGTACGATTCACGACATCGTCCAGGTGGCGGCGCTGTTCAACTACTACGATCGACTCGCCGACGGCATGGGCATCGATCCCGAGCCGGAGTGGAGCCCCCGACCGGCCGACTGGTAGGGCGCTTCCGCGCTATGATCGCGACGGGACGCAGGTCTGACTGGACGCAACTGTGATGAATGACGAGCTGATCAAGCTGCGCTTCGAGAGCTTCCAGGCCTTCCTGGATGACTGCTCCGACCGAGTTTCGGAACAGGGGATCTTCCTCGCCACCGATACGACGCGGCCGGTCGGCAGTAGCGTCCGGTTCGAGCTCGAGATCGATTCCGACTTTCCGATTCTCCGGGGCTCCGGCGAAGTGGTCGGGGTCGTCGCGCCGGGCGACGAACGGGCTGCCGGGATGGCGCTGCGCTATCAGGATCCCGAGCCCTCCACGGTTGCCGTCGCGCGGCAGATGGTCGAGCGGCAACGCACCGAGGGCGGCAAGATCTTCGATCTCAAAGCGTTCGCCGCGGACGCGCCGGCGGGCAATGCCGTGAGCGAAGCGGCGGCTCTCGCCGAGATCACCGCGTCCGACAAGATCTCCGCGTCGGGCGCGGATGAGCCGGTGCCGATCGGCACCCTCGACCTGCCGAAGCTCGGGGATCCCCCGGCCGCGACCCCCACGCAGGCGGTCGAGGCCCTGATCGTCGATGCCGACGACGACAGCGACGCTGTCGCGCCGGTATCCGAAGAGGCGCTGGAGCTGCCGGCGTCGTTCGAGCCGGCCGCTGAGCCGACACCGATTCATCCGTGGGAGATGGACAGCGAGCCGCAGAAGGGCGGCAAGGCGATCTGGTTGGTTCTGGCGCTTCTCGTGGCCGGCGCCGGTGCGGCTTTTTGGCAGCGCGATGCGCTGCGCGACATGTTCGCGGCCGACGCCGATTCTCGGCCGGGCGCGGACATCGGGAGTAGCGAGCCGATCGCCGAGGAGGTCGCCGACTCGACGGCCGGCTCCGAGGTCACGGAGCCCTCGGCGACCGCGCCCAGCGAGACCGCGGCGGTCGAGGCCGGGCCAGCGGCTGCGCCGGCCGCACCTCTTGGCCCGATCAGCCGGGTCGAGGAGATCCGCTGGAGGAGCGACGAGCGGGGCACGGTACTCGAGTTGGTCGCCGACGGCACGATCGCTGCCGACGGCTATTCGATCGAGCGCCTGGTGGACCCGCCGCGGCTGGTGATCAAGGTTGTCGGGGTGGTGGCGCCGCTAGCCCGGCCCAATCTGGCGATCGGCAGCAGCGAGATCGTCGGCGTGCGTACGGGCCTGCACGGCGCACCGCCTGATTCGGCGCTGCACGTGGTCGTCGACCTTGCCGATCCGACCGCCGAGGCGGGTGCCGCAAGCGTCGCTGGCAGCCGACTTCAGGTGCGCGTCGCTTCGGGCGCGGTTTCGCCGTAGCTCGTTTCCGCTGCCGAACGGGCGCCGGTTCCGCCGGAGCCGATCAGCTGGTCG
>JAJCXP010000201.1 GCA_029263375.1 Acidobacteriota bacterium
CATCTCCACCTCGTAGCCCGACTCGGTGATCCTCCCGGCCGAGTCCCAGATCGCGTCCCAGGAATCCGACTCGTTGTCGTTGACGTCGTCGTTGAACAGATCCATCTGAACGCCGTAGGGGTTGGCGAAGAACTCGACCGCCCGGCGCTCGTCGTTGAAGGTATCGAGGACGACGCCGACCCAGTCGTCGTTCCAGGCGGTGTCGCGATCGGTCAGGTGGGCGCGGATGGCCCGCGGCTCGGGATCGCGAGCCCTGAATCCGACGTAGAGGTAGCTCGTGTCGTAGAAGACCAACGCCTCGGTCTCGACCGGGGCGGGTTGATTCTCCGCCGGTCGGGTCTCGTAGGCCAGCGAGACCACCGCGGCGGACCGCCAGTGGCCCTCGTCGAGCTTGCCGTCGATCACTACCTCGACCCCCTCCGAGCGCGGGATCTGGTAGGGCCGCGGTGTCATCCCGCGCGGATCGCCCTGGTCGATCGGGTCGGCGACCTGCGCGGCGTCCGCCGCACTCGCCGGCTCGGTGATGGCAGCAACGATCGGCGCCCACGAAGCCGCCAAGAGCAGCAGCGTCACGGTCAGAGAGGACGGGATCGACGCGCGGGCCGACTGTCTGCGACGGTGCATGGAAGCTGCTTCCGAGTGACTGGTTCCGTCCATAGGTACGCTCGGCGGGGCTGCGGGTTCTGCGCTGAGACTCATTATTCGACCTTTAGACACTCGACGCCGTGAAAGGTTACGTAGGCTACGTCGTATTTGGTTGGACGGAAGTGCGCGCTGTCGCGTTTAGTGAGACGCCCGCTTAGACGGTTCCTCCGGCCGCTGGTTCCTCGGATCGAGCGGATTTGCAGCGAATGGAAGCGTCCTTGCGGCCGACGGCGCCCTGGTCTCAAGAGAGACTTGCCGACCGCAGGCGGTTTCGAGTATCATTTGCGGCCCTGGAGTCTCCTGACCCCAGGCATCAAGTTCATTACCCCAGGCATCTTCAAGCAGGGCACGAATACAAGGAACGACCATGTCTCGCAAGTGCGAACTTACCGGCAAGAAGTCGATCGCCGCGCGCAGCATCTCTCACGCGCACAACGTCACCAATCGGTGGCAGCGGCCCAACGTGCACAAGAAGCGCATCTACGTGCCCGAGCTGGGACGCTGGGTGCGCATCAAGATGTCGACTCGCGCGCTGCGCACGGTCAACAAGAAGGGCCTGATGGCCTTCTTGCGCGCCGAGGGTCTGAATCTCAAGGACGTCACCTGCTGACGGAGCGATCATGAAGGCTGACATCCATCCCGAGTACCACCCCGTCCTCTACGTCGACACCGCCGCCAGCGAGGAGTGGACATCCCGCTCCACCCAGACGAGCGGCGAGACCCGCGACATCGACGGCGTTTCGCACTACGTGATCCGGCTCGAGATCTCGTCGTACTCGCACCCGTTCTACACCGGCAAGCAGCGCTTCATCGACACCGCCGGCCAGATCGAGAAGTTCAAGCGCAAGTACGGCAAGGACTAGCGGCGGCCCCGCCGCCAGCTCGATCTCCCCACACCTAGTCGAACCGACGTCCCCTCCCCCAGACGGGAGGGTCGGCTCTCGCACGCTTGCCGCCGGCCCCGCCGGGGGCCATACTTACGTCAGGTCGGCGCCTGAAACGCGCCGCCCGGGAGTTGCATCATGCTGGAACAACTGGTTGCGATTGAAAAACAGTACGACGAGCTGACTCAGAAGCTGGCTGACCCCGAGCTGATCGCCGACAACAGAGCGTTCGCCAAGGCGGGCAAGCAGCTCTCCGACCTCGGCCACCTGGTCAGCCTCTATCGCCAGTTCAAGGGCATCAAGGCCCAGCTCGACGAAACGGATCAGATGCTCGAGGATCTCAACAAGGACGACGAGCTGTTCGAGATGGCACAGCTCGAGAGAGACGAGCTGGCCGAGAAGATCGAGCAGCTGGAGGAGGAGCTGCGCATCGAGCTGACGCCGACCGACCCCAACGACGAGCGCAACGTCGTGCTCGAGATTCGCGCCGGTACCGGTGGCGATGAAGCTTCGCTCTTCGCCGCCGAGCTGTTTCGGATGTACTCCCGCTACGCCGAGGAGAAGAGGTGGAAGGTCGACATCATCCAGCTCTCGGAAAGCGGTATCAAGGGGGTCAAGGAGGTTTCGGCGATCATCGAGGGCAAGGGAGCGTACAGCCGGCTCAAGTACGAGGCTGGGGTGCACCGCGTGCAGCGGGTGCCCGAGACCGAGGCCTCCGGCCGCATCCACACCTCGGCGGTCACCGTGGCGGTGCTTCCGGAGGCCGACGACGTGGAGGTCTCGATCGAAGAGAGCGAGCTGCGCATCGACCGCTTCTGCGCTTCCGGTCCCGGTGGCCAGGGTGTCAACACGACCTACTCGGCGGTGCGCATCACCCACCTGCCGACCGGCCTGGTGGTGTCTTGCCAGGACGAGCGCAGCCAGATCAAGAACCGCGCCAAAGCGATGCGCGTGCTCAAAGCGCGGTTGCTCGAGATCGAGAGCGAGAAGGCGGCCTCGGAGCAGAGCGCAGAGCGCCGCAAGATGGTCGGCTCGGGCGATCGCTCGGAGAAGATCCGCACCTACAACTTCCCGCAGAACCGGGTCACCGACCACCGGATCGGCCTGACGCTGCATCAGCTTCCGGCCGTGCTCGAAGGAGCGCTCGAGCCGCTGATCGAGCCGCTCGCCACGCACTTCGCCGCCGAGAGCCGGCAGCAGAGCGTCCAGGCCGCTGGCTGAGACTCTCGAGAGCCTGCTCGCGGAGGGCCGGGAACGGCTGGCCGCGGCTCCGTTCCGACCCTCTCTGCGCGAGGCGGCGCTGCTCCTCGGCCGGGTCACCGGCCTGACCGAAGCGCAGCTGATGGCCCGATCGGAGGGACCGGTCGACACGGCCGACGCCGCACGCTTCCGAGCTCTCCTCGAGCGTCGTCTGTCGGGCGAGCCCACCGCCTACATCCTCGGTGAGCGCGAGTTCTACGGCCGCAGTTTCATCGTCGACAGTCGAGTCCTGATTCCGCGGCCCGAGACCGAGCATCTGATCGAAGCGGCGCTCGGGCTGGAGCTGCCCGACCGGCCGTCGATCCTCGACGTGGGCACCGGTTCGGGCGCGATCGCCATCACCCTGGCGCTCGAAGCGCCGGGCTCGCGAATCGTCGGCTGCGACCGATCCCCGGCGGCCCTCGCGGTCGCTGCCGCCAACTCGAGTCGTCTGGGCACCGACGACCGCGTGCGGTTCGTCGCCGGCGATCTGGTGACAGCGCTCGATCTCGGCGCGTTCGACCTGGTGGTCAGCAACCCGCCCTACATCGATCCGGCGGTACGCGACGAGCTGTCGGTCGAGGTGACCGGATTCGAGCCGCCGGCAGCGCTGTTCGCCGCCGACGCGGGTACCGCCACCCTCGCGCGCCTGGTCCGGGACATGGACCGCTCGGGCTCGGGGGCGCCGCTCATCCTCGAGATCGGCCACGACCAGGCCGAAGCGATCGTCGAGATCGCCACTTCGACCGGCTTCGGCCCACCGAAGATCGTCGCCGACCTCGCCGGCCACCCAAGAATCGCGGTTCTCGAACGCGAACCCTAGCTGCAGTCGTTCATGAGCTCGGTACCGGCGCCGTCGTCGGAGGCCACGCAAACGGCGCTGCCGCTGCCGATGACGCCTCCCCCGGCCAGTGTCGACTGGCTGACGAGCGCGTCGACCGTCGAGGAGGTATCGATCGCCGCGGTGCTGCCCCGGATCGTTCCTCGCGCCACCCTTACCTCCGCGTCGCCGCTGGCATCGATCCCGACGTCGGTAGCGCCGCCCGTGGGGCTGATCTGGACGTTGTGCAGGACGATCTGCCCGTCGCCGGCGACCGCGATGCCTGTGTTGGCGGAGGCTCCCGTGACATCGAGGACGGCGTTCGTAAGTGTGACCGACGTGCCGGTCTGGACCTCGATGCCCACGTTGATCGGCGAGTCCTCCGCCGCAATGACCAGATCGTAGATCTCGATCGAACAGCTTCCCACCATCCAGATGGCCCGGTTCCTCGTATCCCCGTTCTTGGCGGTCAACCACGCGCGGTTCACCGTGGGAGTCCCCGCGTTGCAGTAGAGCGCGAAGTCGCTGCTACCTCCGTCGGCAATGCCCGTGATGTCGACGAGGACCGGGCTGCCGCCCTCGAAATGGAACGCATGCCTCGAGCCGGTGCCCGCGGTCGCTCTCGCCGTCACCCGGCGGATCGTCGGCGAGGAGTTGAGGAGATTGCAAAGAGTGTAGGCGAGGCTGGCCGAGGGTGACTCGTTGGTCACCGTCAGGTCGCTGAGGATCGAGTTGTCCGGCAGAACCACGATTCCCTGGCTCGAGCCGCAGTTGCCGCCGCCCGAGGACCGATTACCGAGAATCTCCGTCGTGCCCTCGCCCGAGCCGGTCAGGTCCACGTACTCCTTGAGCTCCAGCCAGTTCAGGAGCCCAAGCTCATACACGCCTGGCCCGAGTCTGATCAGATAGCGGTTCGTCGCACTGGCGTCCCCGATGCCGTCGACGATGTCCTGGAGATCGACGCTCGAGTCGGGACCGACGACCTCGATCGTGTTCCCCTTGGTGATGACCCACTCGCCGATGCCGACGTCCGCCGTCGAGATCGACGCCAACGCCATGCCTACCGCGACCCACACCGCTGCCCGGATGATCCGCTTCATCTTGTCTCCCCTCGTCTTCAGGTCTCTGACGGCTGAGTTTCAAACCACGGACTCACTAAAGGATTCCTCATTGTAGCCGTGCTCGAAACACCCTCTCGCCGCCGAGACATAATGACGTCCCACTGATGAACCGATTCCACATCCAAGGCCCCAACCGTCTGGCCGGCACCATCGAAGCCGGCGGCGCCAAGAACGCCACCCTGCCGGCGATGGCGGCGAGCCTGCTCACCGACGAGCCGCTGGTGCTGCGGCGGGTGCCGCGAGTGCAGGACATCCGGACCATGGCCCGGCTGCTCGAGCATCTGGGCGTCGAGAACGAGGCCGACGACGAGGTCGTTCGCCTGGTCCCCGGCGGTCCCGGCCGCCCGGACGACGCGCCCTACGAATTGGTCAAGCAGATGCGTGCCGGCGTCCTGGTGCTCGGCCCGCTGCTGGCCCGGCGCGGCCACGCCCGGGTCTCGCTGCCCGGCGGCTGTGCCATCGGTGTCCGGCCGATCGATCAACACCTGGCGGGACTCGAGGCGCTCGGCGCCGAGGTCACCCTCGAGCACGGGTATGTCGACGCCCGCGCCAAGCAGTTGGTCGGCGCGCGCTACCGCTTCGGCATGCCGACCGTCGGCGGTACCGAGAACCTGCTGATGGCGGCTGCGCTCGCGCGTGGCACCACCCGGCTCGAGAACTGCGCACGCGAGCCGGAGATCGTCGATCTCGCCCGGCTGCTCGCCCGCATGGGAGCGCAGATCGAGGGCGCCGGTCAGGACACGATCAAGATCCAGGGCGTCGAGAGCCTGTCGGGCGCCGAGCACTCGATCATCGCTGACCGGATCGAGACCGGCACCTATCTCGTGGCCGCGGCGATGACCGGCGGCGACGTCACCGTGACCGGCACGCGCGCCGCCGATCTGGCACCCCTGCTGGAAAAGTTGGCCGAGGCGGGCTGCCGGATCGAACTGGGCGACGACAGCTTGAGACTGTCGCTCGAGGGGCCTCTGCGAGCGCGCGACGTCGTGACCGCGCCGCATCCGGGCTTTCCGACCGACCTCCAGGCGCAGTACATGGCGTTGATGACCCAGGCGGACGGCGTCTCGACCATCTGCGAGACGGTGTTCGAGAATCGCTTCCAGCACGTGCCCGAGCTCGGCCGGATGGGCGCTCACATCGAGATCGACGGCAGCTACGCGCGGGTTCACGGCCCGACCGGCCTATCGGGAGCCAAGGTCATGGCAACCGATCTGCGCGCGTCCGCGTGCCTGGTTCTGGCCGGTTTGGCGGCCGAGGGGCGCACGGTCGTCGATCGCATCTATCACCTGGATCGGGGCTACGAGGCGATGGAGCACAAGCTCCGGGCACTCGGCGCCCGGGTCGAGCGCGTATCGGAATAGGGCAGCCATTCTTGGCACGTGTCTCGCAGGCTCGTGAGGGTGGTGAAAGACTGTCTTTTCTGCAAGATAGCAACGGGTGAGCTACCGGCCGAGGTCGTCTTCCAGGACGATTCGATGATCGCGTTCCGCGACATCCAGCCGCAAGCGCCCACCCACATCCTGGTCATCCCGCGCAAGCACATCGCCACCCTGCTCGACACCGAGCCCGCCGACTCGGCGCTACTCGGCCGGATGCAGGCGACCGCGATCGAGCTGGCGCGCACCGAGGGCCTCGCGAAAGACGGCTTCCGCCTGGTGACCAACACACTCGCTCAGGCCGGCCAATCTGTGTTTCATATTCACCTTCACCTCCTGGGCGGCCGCAGCTTCTCGTGGCCCCCGGGATGATCGTCGCTCTCGCGCTCCTCCTCGCGGCCGGCGCCGGACAGGATCCTCGGATCCCGCTCGCCGAGCTGCAGTTGCAGGACCGCTATCGCGAGGCGTTGGTGCGCGTCGAGACCGAGCTGGTCGAAGCGCCCGAAGCCGCCGGCGACCTCGGTCTCCACTATCTACGAGGACATCTCCTCGAGGAGCTCGAGCGCCGTGACGACGCACAGGTCGCCTTCCGCGACGCCATGGCGGCGTTGCCGGCGCTTTCTCCCTACAGCCTCTACCGCCTGGCGCTCAACCAGTTCAGGCTCCGGCATCCGGAAGTCGCCGCGGGTCTGCTGGCGAGACTGCTCGGCGACGGTGCGCCCCAGCCTCTGCTGCGACCGTCGACCGATCTGTTGATCCAGGCGATCGAGGCCGGAGGCGACTGTCGGCTCCTCGACCAGATGGGTCGCTGGAATCTGACCGGCGACCCACTCCGGACGGTGCAACTTGCGCGCGCCGACTGCCTGCTGCTTTCCGGACAGACCGAACCGGCCCGAGCCGCTCTCCTGGAGCTGCTCGAGGTGAGCGTCGCAGACGAGCCCGCTCGCGCGGCCGCCGAGCGCCTCGACAAGCTGGGCGATCCACCGGACCGCCCCGCACCGACACGGATCGTCGGCATGACGTTCTTTCAACATCGTCAGTTCAACCTGTCGATCGTCTATCTGAAGCGAGTGCTCGGCAACCCGGCCGCGTGGCAGGAGGAGCTTCGAAGTCAGAGCGACTTCGACGCCCTCTACGCCCTCGCGCGCAGCAATTTCTGGAACCGCAACTACATCCAGGCCGCGAGCCATTTCGGGCAGCTGGCGGCGGCGGTCGACAGTCCCGAGCAGAAGGGTCGGGCCCTCTACCAGCAGGGTCGCTGCTACGAGCTCTCCGGCAACTGGGACACCGCCGCGCGGAGCTACCGACTGGCGTATCTCGCCGATCCGATCGGCAAGTGGGCCGACGCCGGACTGATGTCGGCAATGCGGGTCGAGTGGCGCACCGGCAACGAAGCCGCGGCGCTCGAGCTCTATGAGACCCTCGGCACGCGGCGCAACTGGCGGCCGATGTTCAACCGCGCCTCGCTGTTTCTCGCCGTCTCGGATCTCGTGCGCGGCCGCTCGGACCGCGCCGGTGGATGGCTTGGACACACCAGCCGCGAGCGCGGCGAGTCCGGCGTCGAGATCTCCTACTGGCAGGGGCGCCTGGCCGAGTTCGACGATCTCGGGCAGGCGGTCGACCGCTACCTTGCCGCCCTGACCGAGGATCCCCACCACCCGCTTGCGCGCGCCGCTTTCGCCCGCCTCTTCCGGCCGTCACTCGCCCCGACCGCGCTCGAGCGGGCGCGGCGGCTGGCCGCCTCCAGCAAACAGAGCGATCTCTACGCCGCCTGGCTGATGCTCGGAGATGAGCACCCGGACGGGGCCGGCGCTCGGCGACAGCTCGAGGAGCGCTTGAGCGCCGATCCCAGAGTGCGACCGTTCCTCGAGATCCGAGCACGCACACCGGAGGAGTGGTCGATCTGGGACGCACGACTGACGCAACCCGAAGAGCTGCTGCTGGCGCTCGGTGTCTGGGATCAGGGTGCCTCGGTCGTGCTCAAGCACTTCCCGGTCACCCAACCTTCGCTCGCCTACACCGGCAGCCGCATCCTGGCGCGCGCCGGCGAGACCCGACCGTCGATCTATGTCGGCGAGATCTTGAGCAAGCGCGTGCCGGCACAGCTACCGCGGCCGCTCATTCCTCGCCCGCTCCAGGAGATCCTCTACCCGCTTCCCTACCGCGACATGATCGCCGGCGAATCGCAGCGCTGGGGGATCGACCCGCTACTGCTGGCCGCCCTGATGCGCGAGGAGAGTCGGTTCGACCCGCAGGCCCTCTCGAGCGCCTCGGCGCGGGGTCTCGCGCAGATCGTGCTGCCGACCGCCGACCGGCTGGCACGACAGCTCGGGCTGGAGGGTCTCCAGGCGCGCGATCTGCACAGCCCGTCGGTGTCGATAGCGCTCGGCGCCGCCTATCTGGCGGAGCTCGCCGGCCAGTTCGGCAACGGCGCCCACATGGTGCTGGCGGCGTACAACGCGGGCGAGGACCAGACCCGGGTCTGGCGGAGCTACTGTTACAGCACCGAGCCGGAGGAGTTCTACTCCAAAGTCGGATTCAGCGAGACCCGCAACTATCTGCGCAAGGTGCTCACCAGCCGCGAGCACTACGCCGAGCTCTACGACGAGTAGCCCGACCGGCTCACCCGCTCGATCACCTTCGGCGGCAGGGTGCCGTGGCGGGCATCGAAGTAGTCCTCGATGTCGGCCTCCAGGCGTAGCTCGTCGGTCCAGATCTCGATCTCGGTGTTGAGTCGCTGCTCCCTCAGCAGCTGCCGGATCTGCTCGCGCACCTCGGCCACCGGCGGTACCGGCTGGCCTCGCTCGCGCATCGCCGGCGCCAGGGTCTCGTCGTAGTACGCCTGGATGTCCTCGAGACCGATCAGTACGCGCGGTCCGAGCCGCTCTTCGACATAGATCAGCACCATCAGCTGGCGAGCCAGGAGCTGCCGCACTCCGTCCGCGTCGAGGCCGAGCTGCTCCAGCCGCGCCGTCATCGCCTCCGGCCCACCCAGCCGCTCCTCGAGCGCGATGAACTGCTC
>JAJCXP010000202.1 GCA_029263375.1 Acidobacteriota bacterium
GGTGGGTGTTCCCCCCTCCCGCGCTTCGCTCCTCCCCGCGCGCCCCCCCCCCCCCCCCCCCCCCCCCCCCCCCCCCCCCCCCCCCCACCACCGCCCCCAAGCACACGCGCCGGCATTCCGCCGCTCTGTGCTACCATCCGCCGCTCTGCCTGTGACGCCGGTTCCACAACCGGACGTCCGTCCGCCATCTCGATAGCGCACCTCCGCTCCCTTGCCAAAAGGAGCGGAAGATGCAGTTCAAAGAAGCACGCGAGCTCTTGCAGCGTTGCGCCGAGCGGCGCGACCCGAGGGCGTGGCAGGAGTTTCGGAATCGGTACGAGGCGCGGCTCGAGGCCGGCGTGCGCCGGGGCCTGCGGCGATCGGGCATGTGGCGGCCGCCGGTAGAGGCGGAAGACATCCTGCAGGACGTCTACTGCAAGTTGCTCGACCACGGCGGCCGCACCCTCCTGCGATGCCGCGGCGGCGCCGACGAAGCGGTGTCGGCCTATCTGGGCCGGATCGCCGAGACGGTGGCGATCGATCGTGTGCGTGCCGAGATCGCCGCCAAGCGCGGCCGGGGGCGCGTGGTCGGCCTACCGCGGCACGCCGGTGGCGTCGAGGTGGAGACCGCCGACTCGGCGATGGGCCCGGAGCAGAAGCTGCTCGCACGTGAGAAGAGCTCGGTGTTTCTGAGGCGCTGCCGGGAGGTGGTCGGCCCACGACAGCCCAAGCGCGACCTGCGGGTGCTCTATCTGGCCTGTATCGAAGGCTGGCCGAGCCGGGACATCGCCAGGGCCCTGGGCAGTGGCCTTACCGCGAACAGCATCGACTCGGTCGTGCATCGAGCCCGTCGCCGTCTCGCGGCGAGGGGTATCCCGCTGCCTTCGCGCGGGCGGCCGATCGGGGCCGTTTGTGGCTGAAAGGGCTATGATTCAGGGGTGCTGCGGGTCTTCAGCGACGAGCGTTGCTTCGAGCATGCGATGCCCTTCGGGTTCCCGGAGGTACCCGAGCGGTTGCGCCGGGTGCTCGACGCCTGTTCCGCCGAGGGCTGGGAGGTCTCGGCCGCCGCCCATCACGAGGCGGTCGACGCCGCGATCGAAGCCGTGCACGACCCGCGCTACGTCGAGCGGCTGCATCGAGCGGTGGAGCGGGGCGACGGGCTGATCGATTCGAGCGACAACCCGCTGTCGCCGGGTACCTGGCGCGCGGCCCGGGCCGCGGTCGAGTGCGCGCTCGAAGCCGCGGACTGGGTCGCGGCGGCATCCGAGCGCACCGCCTTCGTCGCTGTCCGTCCGCCCGGGCACCACGCCGAGCGCGCGATGGCGATGGGCTTCTGCTACTTCAATAACGTCGCCGTCGCCGCCGAGCACCTGCGCCGCAACCATGGACTCGAGCGCGTCGCGATCTTTGACTTCGACGTCCATCACGGCAACGGCACCCAGCACCTGTTCGAAGAGCGTGGCGACGTGCTGTTCGTGTCCGTGCACCAGTTCCCGTTCTATCCCGGTACCGGCGCGGCGAGCGAGACCGGGATCGACGCCGGCGCTGGCGCCACCCTCAATGTGCCGCTGCCCGCGGGCACCGGCGACGAGGGCTACCGCGAAGTGCTCGACCGCCAAGTCCTCCCGAGGCTGCGCGCGTTCGCGCCCGAGGTGCTGCTGCTGTCCGCGGGCTTCGACGCCTGGCAGGGCGATCCCCTGGGGGGGATGCGAGTGTCCCTCGAGGAGTACGGGCGCTGGGGCGAGTCGCTGGCGGAGCTGGCGGGCGAGTGCTGCAACGGGCGTGCGCTGGCGCTCCTCGAAGGTGGCTATGACCTCGAGCAGCTGGGTCCGCTGGCGACCCGGTTCGTCACCGGTCTGAGCGGAAGCTAGAGTCCCGCGGCCGCGGTGCGCTGTTCGCCGGAGTCGAGCTCCCGGCGCAGAGCCAGGAGCCGGATCGCCTCGCCGAACGCCTCGAGGCCACGAATGACCTGCTGATCGCCAGCGGCGAGGATCTGGTAGCGGGCGTCGATCCCGAACACCGAGTTGAAGATCTCGGCGTGCAGATAGCGTTTCGCCATCTCGGCGTCAGCCGGCTCGTTGAGGCCGTCGGCCTCTTCCTCGGTGGCCAGATCATGATCGAGAAGCCACGCTCGGAACTCGCTCATCACCTCCGGTGAGGGGGTCCACTGTGGACTCTCGATCGGGTGCCTCGACGTGTAAGAGTTGGCGAAGTCGAAGAACGCGCTCCGGCTCAGGAGGTACTGCAGCAGGCTCGAGATCTCGCGACCCTCGATCTCGATGTCGGGTGCGATGCCGCCGCCGCCGTAGACCTCGCGCCCGAGATCGGTTCGGAACGCTTCACCGATGGTCCTCGTGTCGTCGGCTTCGCTCTGGCCACTGGCCTGGGTCTGATAGTCCACCCAGGAGGTGTAGTCGCGCTGGATCAGACGCCCGGACGGCGTGAAGTACTTGGCGGTGGTGAGCGCGATGCCGGACTCGTAGGAGAGCGAGTAGACCGTCTGGACCAACCCCTTGCCCCAGGTCGGCGTGCCGACGATCAGTCCGATGTCGTGATCCTGGATGGCGCCGGCGAGAATCTCCGCCGCCGAGGCGGTGCCGTGGTTGACCAGCACGACCACCGGCAGATCGAGCTCTTCGAAGCGCGTCGACGCGTAGTACTCCTGGAACGACTCGCGGGTGCGACCGCGGGTCTCGACGATCTTCGCGCCTTCGGGCAGGAACTGATCCGCGACCTCGATCGCTTGATCGAGTAGACCGCCGCCGTTGTTGCGCAGGTCGAGGAGCAGCTGCTTCATGCCCTGCTGCTTGAGCTTGGCGATCGCGTCCGCGACCTCCTTGCCGGTGCCGCGGTTGAAATCCGAGACCGACATGTATCCGGTTTCGGGCGTGATCATGTAGACGTAGCGCACCGTGTCTTGCGGGATCTCGGCGCGGGTGATGGAGAGCTCGAGCGGTTCGTCGAGGCCCTGGCGAACGATCTCGACCCGGACGCTGGTGCCCTTCGGGCCCTTGAGCCGACCCACCGCGTCGTCGATGTTCATGCTCTCGGTGGTCTCGCCCTCGATCTTGCTGATCACGTCCCCGGCTCTGAGGCCCATGCGTGAGGCGGGGGTGCCCTCGATCGGCGTGATCACCGTCAGCTGGCCGTTGCGCAGACCGACCAGGATGCCGAGGCCGTGGAAGCTCGAGCGCTGTCGCTCGCGCATGCTCGAGTACGCCTCGCGGCTCAGGAAGCTGGTGTGGGGATCGAGCGTCCACACCATGCCGTTGATCGATGCTGTCACCAGATCGTCGTAGTCGACCTCGGCGCCGTACTGCTCGTGCGCGACCGTGACCATCTCGGTGTAGAGCCGCAGCAGGTCGCGCGCCTCGTCGGACAGGGCCAGCACGCGGTCGCCGACCAGGCCGCCGAACAGGATGGAGAGGGTGAAGACGACGATCGCCGCGGTGCGCCAGCCGTTTCGCATGCGGGCGAGAATACCAAAGTGGCGTGGGCTCGGCTGTGACTTCGATGTCATGGCTATCCTGTGTACGTTCTCGGAGTCCATGCGGTTGCAATCCTGGTGCCGGGTCGCTTGACTTTCCCTGCCCGGCGCTCGATCATGGCGGGAGAGGCGAAATGGGTCCCATCGGCGTACCTGAGATGCTGTTCATCCTGGTCGTCGCGCTCCTGATCTTCGGGCCAAAACGCCTGCCCGAGCTAGGGCGCACGATCGGCAAGGCCTTGGGCGAGTTCCGGCGCGCGACCACCGATCTGAAGCGCTCGATCGATGTCGAGATGACGATGGCCGAGGCCGATCGGCCGGCGGCCCCCAAGCCTGCCGCTCCTGTCGCTCCGCCTGCTCCAGCGGTGCCGCGGATCGCCGAGCCCGTGGACGAGGACGCTTCGACGGTCGTCGATCACGACGACTACGACGACGAAGACTCGACCGTGCCGGCGGGACCAGACGACACCGAGGACGCACCGCGAGCGTGACCGACCGAGTCGCGAGTCCATGAGCGAGTCGGAGCGCGCGGACGCAAAGAGCTCCGAGGACCTTCCCCGGATGAGCCTGATGGAGCATCTCGAGGAGCTGCGCAAGCGGATCCTGTGGTCGATCATCGCGGTTGTCGCGGGCTTCCTGCTCTGCTGGGCGTTCGCCAAGCAGATCGCCGAGTTCCTGGCGCGGCCGATCTACCGGGTGCTGCCCGAGGGGGAGCGGCTGATATTCCTCGGCCTCACCGACGCGTTCATCCTTTACGTCAAGGTGGCGCTGCTCGCTGGCGTGTTCCTGGCGGCGCCGGTGGTCCTCTACCAGGTCTGGCGCTTCGTCGCGCCGGGCCTATACCAGCGCGAGCGCGGCTACGCCGTGCCGTTCATCTTCTTCGGCACGCTCTTTTTCGTCGGCGGCGGCATGTTCGCCTATTTCGTCGCCTTCCCGTTCGCGATCGAGTTCCTGCTTCAGATGGGCTCGGCCTTCGAGCCGCAGATCACGGTCGATCGCTACTACCGGTTCCTGCTCTACATCATCTTCGGCCTCGGCCTGATGTTCGAGCTGCCGATCGTCATCTTCTTCCTGGCGCGGGTGGGCGTCGTCACGCCGCGCTTCCTGATGCGCCACTTCCGCTGGGCGGTGCTGATCATCTTCGTCATGGCGGCCGTCGTCACGCCGACGCCGGACGTGGTCAACCTGCTGCTGTTCGCAATGCCGACGATCGTGCTCTACCTGCTCGGCGTCGGCGCCGCGGCGCTGGTGGGAAGGCGGGACACAATACGTAATGTTGACCGCAAGCCCTGAGGCTTGCCGCCAACATTACGTATTGTGTCCCCCCGGGCGTCGGCGCCAGCGGCGGTGCCACCAGACCCACTGGGCGGGTGCCCGTCGGATCTGCTCTTCGACCGCGCGGCTCATCAGGGCGGTGGCGGCGGTCGGATCGTCCGGGAGCTCGAACGGCGGTCCGATGAGCGTGCGGTGACGGCCGTCGTCGAGGCGCTCCATGAACGCCGGCAGCGCGATCGCGTTGCGGCGTAGCACCAGGCGCGCCGGCCCGACCGGTGTGTGGGCGAGCTTGCCGAAGAACGGCACCCACACGCCTTCGGTGCGAAAGTCCTGATCGATCAGCATGATCAGCGCGGTGCCGCCGCGCAGCACCGCCAGCAGGTGGCGCACCGAGCCCGACTCGCCCCGATGCACGAGCCGGGTTCCGAAGGTGCCGCGGAGGTCG
>JAJCXP010000203.1 GCA_029263375.1 Acidobacteriota bacterium
GTCGGCGACTACCTGCTGGCCATCAACGGCGTGCCGATCGACATTGCCAAGGATCCCTGGGCTGCCTTCCAGCACCTGGGCGGCCGGACCGTCAGCCTGACGGTCAGCGACCAGCCGGCCGCGGGAGCCGGCTCCCGGCAAGTGGTCGTCGAGCTGATCGACGACTGGGACCGCGAGAACGAGCTCCTCTACCGCAGCTGGATCGAAGCGAACCGAGCCTACGTCGAGGAGCGCAGCGGCGGCCGGGTCGGCTACATCTACGTGCCAAACACCGGTATCAGCGGTCAGAACGATCTGGTGCGGCAGTACTACGGCCAGGTCACCAAGGAGGCCCTGATCATCGACGAGCGCTGGAACGGCGGCGGGCAGATTCCGACGCGCTTCATCGAACTGCTCAACCGACCGGTGGCCAACTACTGGTCGCTCCGAGAGGGGGAGGACCTGGTCTGGCCCTACGACGCCCACCACGGCCCGAAGTGCATGTTGATCAACGGCCTGGCGGGCTCGGGTGGCGACTACCTGCCGTTCTGGTTCCGCGAGAGCGGGCTCGGCAAGTTGATCGGCACCCGTACCTGGGGCGGGCTGGTGGGCATCGGCGGCATTCCGCGGTTGATCGACGGCACCCGGGTCACGGCGCCGAACTTCGCGTTCTACGAAAGGGACGGCACCTGGGGCATCGAGGGCCACGGCGTCGAGCCCGACATCGAGGTGATCGACGACCCGGCGCTCATGGTCGGCGGCAGGGACCCGCAGCTGGATGCCGCGATCGACCTGATGCTGGAGGAGATCGAGACGCGGCCCTATCAGCCGCCGACGCCGCCGGCGTATCCGGATCGCTCGGGGATGGGGCTGCCGGAGGCGGATCAGTAGGCCAGGCTAGGAGCCTGCGCGGCAGGAAGCGCCGCGGCTGCGAACGCGGTGTCGGCGGCCCATATCCGACCGGATTCTCCTTACGCAGTCCCACTACGCGCGTCGAATCCGGTCGAATCTGGACTCGCCGCTCCACGTTCTCGCGATCGGCGTTCCTGCCGCGCAGGCTCCCAACCAGAGGGGCAGGCTAGCTACTCCGCAGCGCCCGCCCCGGTCGCCGACCGGTATGTTCGCCGTCGACGACCACCGGCTGGCCGTTGACCAGGACGTGGTTGATTCCAGCCGAGTAGCGGTGCGGTTGCTGGAAGGTGGCCCGGTCCGCGACCTCGGCGGCGTCGAACAGGACCAGGTCCGCCTTCTTGCCCCTGGCGATCCGCCCCCGGTCGGTGAGCCCGATCTGGTCGGCGGGCATGCTGGTCATCTTGCGGATCGCGGTCGGTAGGTCGAACAGCCGGCGCTCGCGGCAGTAGTGACCGAGCACCCGCGGATAGGTTCCGTACGCGCGTGGGTGGGGCCGCTTCTCGGCCGCGGGCCCTTCGGGCGCCATCGCCTCGCCGTCGGAGCCGATCATCACCTGCGGGTGCGCCAGCACCAACTCGACGTTGGCTTCCGACATGCCGTGGCCGACGTAGCTGACGTTGCCGTTCTCCTCTTCGAGCAGCCGCAGGAGAGCCTCGATCGGCGCGATCGACCGGCGCTCGGCGATGGTCTCCAGGTTGCTGCCGATCAGGTCTCGATTGCGCTCCGTCGAGACGCTGCTGATGACGATCAGGTCGAAACCGCCCGGGTCCTCGCTCACGGTGTGCTCGACCTCGGTGCGGATGCGCGCGCGCTGCGCAGGGTCGCCGAGCCGGCCGAGCAGGGCGTCCTGACCGCCGTCGCGAGCCCAGGCCGGAGTCAGCACGGTCAGGATCGTCGAGTAGGCGGTGTAGGGATACGCGTCCGCGAGCACGTCGAGGCCGCGCTCGCGTGCCGTTTCGAGCAGCTCGAGCGCCGGCGCCTGCTTGCTCCAGTTCGGGGCGCCCACGGCTTTCAGATGCGATACCTGAACGCGCGTCTCCGAGCGCCTGCCGATCTCGATCGCCTCGGCCACCGCACCCAGCACGGTCGCCACTTCGTTGCGGATATGCGAAGCGTAGAGCCCGCCGTTCCGCGCGACGATCCGGGCCATCGCGATGATCTCCGGCGTGGGTGTGAAGATGCCGGGCTCGTACTCGAGCCCGGTGGAGAGGCCGAACGCTCCCTGTTCCATGCCCTCCTGGACCGCGTCCAGCAGGGATCTCATCTCTTTTTCGGTGAGCGCGCGGTCGGCGCCACCGATCACGTTCTCCCGCAGCGAGCCCTGACCTAGTAGGAGCGCCTGGTTGATCGAGATCCCGAGAGTCTCGAGCGCCTCGAGGTAGGAGGCGACGTCGGTCCAGTCCGGATCGAGGCCGAGGTTGTCGCGAAACGCCTTGCGTCGCGCCGACTCGTTGACGCCAGCCAGTGGTGCCGCCGAGTAGCCGCAGTTGCCGGTCAGCTCGGTGGTGATGCCCTGCAGCACCCGGCTCTCCGCTCGGGGGTAGCGGATGATCGGATCGTCGGAGTGCGAGTGGATGTCGATGAATCCGGGCGCGACCACGAGGCCGGAAGCGTCGAGAAGCTGGGCTCCCTGGTCCGGCGCGATCGCGCCCAGGGCGGCGATCGTGTCGCCGCGGATGCCGATGTCAGCGCTCCACGCCGTGCCGCCGTCGCCGTCGAGAATCGAGCCCCCTCGGATCACGATGTCGAATGGCGCGCTGGTGTCGAGCGCGCCCAGGGGTGCGGTCACCAGGCCCAGCGCCGCTGAGCTTGCGCCCTGGAGGAAGCGTCTCCGGGAGATCGATCGAGGCACGTGAGTCATGAGCATAGCAGCGGTGGCGTGAGCGGCGCCTTCGAGCGCAATCCGGCCTACAATGCGCGGACACGGTTCGAACTTGCGTTTTCCCGGGAACCCGGAGGGGTAGCGGGAGGGAGGTCCACCAGTGAGAGACGCGATCCGCATCATCACTCTTGCCGTTCTACTCGTAGCGCCAGGCGCCCAAGGTTGGGCTCAGCTCGCCGAGGCTCCGAAGTCGCCGCCTCGTGCCGAGGGTGAGGGCCCGTTCGAGCGCCTGATCCTGCGTGGCGTCACCCTGATCGACGGTACCGGCGCGCCGGCGCGGGGTCCGATGGATCTGGTCATCGAGGGCAACCGGATCGCATCGATCCGCGGGGTCGGCGTGCCGGGCGTGCCGATCGATCCCGCTCGGCGTCCCGAGGCCGGGCCGGGCGATCGCGAGATGGATCTCTCCGGTCACTACGTGCTGCCCGGCTTCGTCGATCTGCACGGGCACATCGGCGGCTCGATCCGTGAGACGCCGGCCGAGTACGTCTTCAAGCTCTGGATGGCGCACGGCATGACCACGATCAGCGATCCAGGGAGCGGCAACGGCCTCGGGTGGACGCTCGAGCACAAGGCGAGAAGCGAGCGCAACGAGATCACCGCACCGCGCATCGAGGCGTACTCGGCGTTCGGTCAGGGGTTGGACTCGCCGATCACCACTCCCGAGCAGGCACGCTCCTGGGTGCGCGGCATCGCCGATCAGGGTGCTGACGGCATCAAGTTCTTCGGCGCCCGGCCGGATCTGATGGCGGCGGCGATCGACGAGGCCAAGAACCGAGATCTGTACACGACCTGCCACCACGCCCAGCTCAACGTGGTCTGGTTGAACGTGCTCGACTCGGCGCGCATGGGCCTGACTTCGATGCAGCACTGGTACGGATTGCCCGAGGCGATGTTCACCAACCAGGTGATTCAGAACTATCCGCTCGACTACGACTACAACAACGAACAGGACCGGTTCACCGAGGCCGGCCGGCTCTGGAAGCAGGCCGCGCCACCGTACAGCGACAAGTGGAACGAGGTGATGAACGAGCTGCTCGCTCTCGACTTCACGATCGTGCCCACGTTTGTCGCCTACGAGGGCACCCGCGACCTGCTGCGCAACGCGACCCTCGAGTGGCACCGGCTGCACACGATGCCCTCGCTGTGGCGGTTCTTCCTGCCCGATCGCGCGGCGCATGCGTCCTACTGGTTCTATTGGGGCACCGAGGAAGAGGTCGCCTGGAAGCACAACTACCAGCTCTGGATGACCTTCATCAACGAGTACAAGAACCGCGGCGGCCGGGTGGCGATCGGCTCGGACTCGGGCTATTCGTTCAATCTCTACGGCTTCTCTCACATTCGCGAGATGGAGCTCCTGCGCGAAGCCGGATTCCACCCGCTCGAGGTGATCCGTTCGGCCACCCTGATGGGTGCCCAGGGGATCGGCATGGCGGACCAGATCGGGACCGTCGAGGTGGGCAAGCTGGCCGACCTGGTGGTGCTCGATGAGAACCCGCTCGAGAACCTGAAGGTCCTCTACGGCACCGGCGCCCTCAAGTTGACCGAGGACAATGAGATCACCCGCGTCGGTGGCATCAAGTACACCATCAAGGACGGCATCGTCTTCGACGCGCGGGCGCTGCTCGCCGACGTGCGCGCGATGGTCGCCGCGGCCAAGGAGGCCGAGGGCTACGAGATCACGATCCCTGGGCTCGACTATTGAGCCGAGATCGTAATCAGCGCCAGGCGTGCTAAAATGCCTGCTCTTATCTGATTCTCGCTATGTCTTGGCGAGCTCGCTCTCGCGCTTGCGGGAGCTCAAACGAGGGAGTAGGGGATGAAGCAACTTGCGCTGTACCTTGTACTGTCTTTTGTCGGCGGTGCCGTCCTTCTAGCTCAGACGTTTCAGAACGTCGCCGGCGACGTCGGTCTGCAGCTGGACCACACCGTTGCCGGAATCTGCGGACCGCCGCTCTCGCCCGGCTCGGCCTGGGCGGACTATGACGCCGACGGCGACGTCGACGTGATGGTCACGAATCACGGTGCCTCCAACCGGCTCTACCAGAACCAGGGCGACACGACTCTCGACGGGCTGCCCGACTTCCTGGACGTCGCGCTCGCCGCCGGCGTCGACGCGCCCACCGAGATCAGCATCTCGGCGGTGTTCATCGACTACGACAACGACGGCGACCAGGATCTCTTCGTCACCAACTGGGGCGGCAACCAGCTGTTCGAGAACCAGTTGATCGAATCCGGGAGCGCGACCTTCACCGACGTGACGGCCACCGCGGGCCTGGCGGACACCGGCCGGGCGATCACCACGGCCTGGGGCGACTTCGACAACGACGGCTTTCTCGACGTCTACCTCGCCAAGCACCGGGAGTGTCCCGATCCGGAGAACAGCGCCGACGTGCTCTTCCACGCCAACGGCGACGGTACGTTCACCGACGTCACGTCGTGGCTCTGCGACGGTTGTGACGAGATCGGCTTCGGTCTCTCGTTCGCGCCGTCGTGGCTCGACTACGACAACGACGGCGATCTGGACCTCTACGTGGTTCACGACGCGATCATGGCGTTCAACTCCGAGAACCGGCTGTGGCAGAACCAGGGCCCCGACCTGCAGAACCCGGGTCAGTGGCTGTTCGAGGACGTGAGCGCGGCGGCCGGAGCGGACATCCGTCTCAACGGCATGGGCCAGGGCGTCGGCGACATCGACAACGACGGCTTCCTCGACCTCGCGATGTCGAACATCGGCTCCAACGTTCTGCTGCACAACCAGCAGGACGGCACCTTCGCTGACATCTCGGCGAGCGCCGGCATCGAGCGGACGTCGGTTCCGGACGGTGGCATCTCGATCACCTGGGGCACTGTGTTCTTCGACTACGACAACGACGGGCGCCTCGATCTCTACTTCGTCGCCGGCAACATTCAGGACAACCCGACGCCGATTCAGAAGAACGCCTTCTTCAGGAACAACGGCGATCTGACGTTCACCGACCTGTCGGCCTCCGTCGGTCTCGACAGCCCGTCGCGCGGGCGCAACGTGTCGACGGTCGATTTCGACGGCGACGGCTGGGTTGACGTCTTCGACGGCAACTTCGGCTACCCGCCGGCGCTCTACCACAACGACAGCGCGGCGCTCGGCGCCACCAACAGCTACCTGCAGTTCACGGTCGAGGGCACGGTCGACAATCGCGATGCCATCGGCACGCGGCTCTGGGCGTCGGTCGCCGGAGTGACCCAGCTGCGTGAGATCAACAGCGGTCCGTCGCACGGCGGCGGCGACTCACGGGTGGCGCATTTCGGCCTCCGAGGCGCGAACCGCGCGAACGTCTCGGTCAAGTGGCCGAACGGCGCCGAGCAGGATCTCGGTGAGTTCACCGCCAACCAGCGCGTTCACGTGGTCCAGAATCTGGTTCTCGGTGCGCCCAGCCCGGGTGTCGCCGGCGGTCTGAACGATCTGCAGATCACCGGCTCCGATCCGGGCCGCGAGGTCGTCCTGACGATGGGCACCCGGCCCGGCACCAAGACCATCGGTCAGTGCCCCGGAGTGCTGCTCGATATCGAGAACGCCCGCCGGGTCGACAAGGAACTGTCCGACGCCATCGGCGTCGCGGGCCTCCAGTCGACCGTGCCGGGCCGCTTTGCCGGCCGGACGCTCCGCTTCCAGGCCTGGGAGATCGGCACCTGCCGGGTGAGCAACGTGGTGACGTTCACCTTCCCGGCCGCGCCCTGATCGCGGCGGTACCCCCGTAATGACAGCCCCGTTCGGCGATCGCCGAGCGGGGTTTTTTTCTTGTGGGCGCTTGGCTCAGCGCAGCAGGTCGATCAGCCGGCTGTACTTCACGATCAGCTCACGGTCGGCGATCCCGGTACCGGCGCCGCCCACGTCCTGAATCTCGTTGTAGACCACGAACAGGCCCGAGTTGGCACGCCCGAGCCAGGCGAATCGGAGGTTCGTCGCCCAGACGTCGGCCCGGTCGTTGTACTGGACCAGCGCTTGGACGAGGATCTTGGGAGTGAACGAGTAGGTCGTCCGCAGGCGCCCGAGGTTGGTCTCGAAGCTACCGCCAGGTAAGTCGATGTCGTTGTAGACCCAGTCGATCTCGGAGTTGAGCTTCTCGCCGAGCCGGAAGTCGAGGCCGCTCGAGATCGCCACCCGATCTCCGCCGAAGAAACCGCCGATCGTCGGGCTCAGGGTGAAGCTCACCGGAGCGCCGCGGTTGGTGAAGAACACCAGGGCGATCTCCTCGTGGTCGTAGGTCCCGGGCGGCACGATCACGCCCTCGGCGATCTCGAACGGCTCCTTCACCCCCTCGCGCCGGAAGTTGACACCGGTGTGGAGCTCGTAGCCGCTCTTCCACTCCCAGTGGCTGTCGACGTGCAGCAGTCCGGTCTCCTGGAAGTCGT
>JAJCXP010000204.1 GCA_029263375.1 Acidobacteriota bacterium
GGTCCTTGCCGACGACCTCTTCTTCTCCGGCCAGAGTGTCTTCGTGCATCACGGCGAAGGTCTGATCACGATGTACTTTCACCTGTCGACGATCGCGGTCGAGGATGGCGACGAGGTCGCGCGCGGTCAGGCGCTCGGCACAGTCGGCGCCACCGGGAGGGCCACCGGGCCCCATCTGCACTTCGGAATCCGCTGGCGCGGAGCGCGGGTGGACCCCGAGTTGCTGCTCGGTGAGGTCGAAGCCCTGCCGTCGATCCGATGAGTCCAGTCGGCTCCGGTGAGGAGTGGAGCCACATCTAGTCTCGGCCGGCGACGGGGCGGCGGGCGAGCAGTCGCCGGGCCAGGCCCGATTCGACGAAGTGCTCGGTCAGCGCGGTCGCCAGGAGCTCGTGCCCGAGCGGGGAAGGGTGCGGGTCTGTCGTCGAGAGCACGAGCGTCGAATGCGTCGCGCGATCGAAGCCGCCCTCCCGCAGCCAGCGGCGCCGGGCGGCGGTCGTCGTGACCAGGATGAACCCCAGCTTCGCGAACCGTTCGCGCACGACTCGCGGTGGCCGGCCGCGAGCGCTCACGACCACGACTTCGAAGTCATGTGACGAAGCCGCCTCGGCGAGCCGAGCGGCCGCTCGATCGAGAGCGTCGAGCCCCACCAGCGCTCGATGGGCCGGACTGAGCGAGCTCACGTACGCGGACTCTTCGTCGGCGTCTCGCTTGCGCCTCAGGCGCACGATCGGGTCCTCGAAGGGGTCGGTGCTCAGGCCGGCCATGCGCAAGCGCGCCCATTCATGGGCGAAAGATCGGTCGAGCGCCAGCGCCGGGGGTGATGGCCGCAGGAAGTTCGGTAGATCGAGGTCATTGCTCACCCAGGCCAGAATGACGAGGTCCGGCGGCGGTCTCAAGCCCTTCGCGAGCAGTGTTTCGACCTCCATCGTGGTGTTGTAGCCGGGTACGCCGGTGTTGATCGCCTGCCAGGTCGATCCCGGGAAGCGCCGGCTCAGGTGGTGCGCAAGACGGACGAGGAAGACCTCGGAGTCGGCGACCCCCCAGCCGAACATGACCGAATCGCCGAGGCCCAGGATTCGGATCGGGTCGGCCGTTCTGGGCACGGGAGCGCCGCTGACTCGGAAGCCGCGCGCGTCGGTGTGGACGGGCTGCCCCTTGTGGACGACCGACAGCCCGGGTCGGAGCTCGTAGAGCAATCGCGGGTTGTCGCTGGCTCGAAGCAGGCGGGCCAGTTCGACCCGCTCACCCGGTCGTGGCGGCGACTCCGACTCGAGAGTCGCAAACGCCCGGCTCTGCCACCGCGACTCGATCACCGCGGCTGCCCGCAGACTGAGCTCGAGCAGCAGGAGCGGGAGTAGGGCCGCTATGGCCGCGACCGCGAGCTTGCGCGCCACGGCATGGCCTCACTCGAACTCGGGAGCATCCGGTAGTGCGCTGGGCGCGAGCTCGAGCGGATCGTAGAAATCGAGCCGGAGGGCCAGCTCCCCGCGCAGCGCCTGCCAGTCGAACCGGCCTACGTCGCTACGCCGAAGGGCGAGTAGGTCGCCGTCGGTCAGCTCGAAGCAGATCAAGTCGGCGTCCTCACTGAATAGGCGGACGATCTTCCGGAGCTCCACTCTCTCTAGCTTCTCCGCGTGCCACTCGTAGGTTTCGATCCAGTCGGGGCCGATCCGGACTTGTGGCGTCACCAGCCCTGCGAAGACCATGCTCACCGTGCTCGCGGCCATCGCGAAGGGCATGGCTATCGACAACCAGGTGTCCAACGATGCCTCGAAGTTGTCGAGTGCCAGGGCGATCCGAGCGCCGCCCAGAGCCGCGAAGATCGCGACGATCAGCGCACAGGCGTAGAAGTGGCGCCAGCCGGCCTTCGGATAGGACGAGACGTACTCTGGAGGCATACGAAAGCGGGGTCAAGCGTAGCAGATGGCGCGTTTGCCGCGCCGGTCTACCGTTCTCGAACGGCAGCCGGGCCGCGGTGGCAAGACGAAAACCGGCCGGGGGATCCCCCCGGCCGGGCAACCCATGCTGGAGTCGGCTCTACCTCGAGCCGAGCATGAGTAAGAGCCTTACTTCCAGTTGAGCCGGGCGGATAGCCGCCAAACTCTCGGGGAGAGCGTTTCGCGCAGGAAGTCACCGGTCGACCGGTTGAGGCCGCGCTCACGCTGGAGGGTGTAGTTCTCGTTGAGCAGGTTGAAGGCGTCGAGGCCGACGGTGAACGAGACGCTGTCGGTGGCCGCGAACTCCTTGTCGAGCCGCAGGTCGACGGTGAAGATGTCGTCGACGCGCAGTCGGTCGAGCTCGCTCACCACCAGGATGTCGCGGTTCTGACCGTCAGCGCCGAGAACGTCTTCGAAGTAGGGCAGCGGGTAGCCTTCCCGCCCGAAGACGTTGGCAGCCACGTTGAAACCCCACGGCCGGTCGGGAGCGACCTGGTACATGCCGTTGACGTTGAACTGCCACGAGCTCTGGACGTAGACGTCGGCCTTGGCGCCCGAGCCGGAGCTCTGGCTGGCGAAGACGCCGCCGTCGATGAAGCCGCCGCCGAAGCCGATGCAGTCGATCCCCGGGCCGGAGTCGACCGCGAGATCGTCCTCGCACAGGTTGGGCGACTGGTTGGCGAAGAAGCTCGCGGGCACGTCCCACTCAGCCTCGCCGAACTGAACATAGCCACGCATCATCCACTGGTTGGACAGCCGCTTGGTGAAGTTCAGGTTGGCGCCCAGGTACTCGCGCTCACGGTCGCCGTTGAGCAGCAGGGTGCCGCCGGTGAAGTTGAGCGATGGATCGAGCGCGAAGGTCTGTACCGAGTAGGGCGTGCCGTCCGGCAGGTTGCCGGTGAGCAGCTGATCGTTCACATAGTCGCTGCGCCGGGCGGTACGCACGACACCGTCGGCGCCGCGCACGAAGGCGCGCGTCTCCTTGATGTCGCTGACCTGCCGCCAGGTGACGTTGGCGCCGATCACGAACTCGGGAAGCAGCGCGTGCTCGACACCCAGGATCACCTCGTCGGTGAGGTCGGGGTCGAGACCCGGGTCGGTGACGTTCGGGCTGACCAGCGCGTCGGGATTGGTGAGATCGAACCCGCTGGTGCCGATCACGACGACGCTGTCGGGGCCGAGCCGGCCGGTGGGTACCACCGAACCGTCCGGCAGGGTTACCGTGTTGGCGCCGCCGAAGCGGTTGTCGCCGTCACCGTCAGACCAGAGCAGGGTCAGGTAGGACGCCAGCGCCGGGTTGGTGCGCGAGACGTCGGTGGAATCGAGCTGTTCGGGGAAGCGCGAGTAGCTGGCGCGCAGCAGCGTCTTGCGCTCCTCGCCCAGTGCGTAGGTCACGCCGATGCGCGGTGAGACCGTCGTCCAGTCGAACGGCGCATCCTCGCCACCGTAGTTGAGGGCCGGGTGGAGCGCCGGGAACCAGAGGTTCGCGTCGGCCACCACGGCCTCGTTGGCGCCCGCCTGCAGGTCATAGCGCAGGCCGGCGTTGATGGTCCACTTGCCGGCCGAGATCGTGTCCTGGATCCAGCCGGAGGTGTACTCCTGGGTCGCCGGCGGGGTGAAGCCGCGCTGGGTCACCAGCAGGGCGTTCTGAAAGCCGGTGCCGGTGTCGGCCGACCAGGCGTTGTCGTTGGCCCAACCGAAGTCGCTCGCCGCCTCGAACTCGCGCAGGCGAGCGCCGAACTTGAGCTCGTGGCTGATGTCACCGGTCGAGAAGAAGTAGGAGCCGTCCGCCTTGTACTCCTCCTGGGGTCGCGACGAGCCGCCGTTCCAGAAGCTTCCCCGCCAGACGCCGTCGACGTCGAGGTGACTCTGGGGAGCGTCGTTGCCGGACGCCTTGAATGCCTTGGAGACCAGCTCGAAGCCGCCGTCCACCTTGTTGTAGGTACCGCTCACGAAGAAGTTCGAGTTGACGACGTGGGTGTCCTCGAACTTGATGATGGCGGTCGGACCGCGCTGGTCCCAGGTGGTCGGAGCGGGCCGTGTCGGCGAGGCGTTGCGGCCGAACTTCTCCTTGTCGCCGTTGTTCCACGAGCCGATCGCCGAGTTGGCCTGCGATAGCTGGGCGTTCGCCTTGAAGGACGTGCTGGTCAGGATGGTGTCATCCGACAGCACGTCGGCGCGGCTGTTGCCGCCGGTCAGGTTCTTGATGTCGTTCTGGCCGTGGGAGCCCCAGAACCAGAGCTTGTCCTTGATCACCGGTCCGCCGGCCTCGAAGCCCCACTCCTCGATCTTGTTGATCGAGTTGCCGATGAACTCGCTCTGGGTGGGAGCGCGGTCGGCGGCGCTGATGTCGGGGTTCGACTGCTTGAGGAACAGGAAGGCGTTGGAATCGGTCACCAGGAAGCGTGCCGAGCCGCGGAACTGGTTGGTGCCGCGCTTGGTTACCAGGTTGACCGACACGCCGCCCGCCGACTTGGTGACGTCGGTGCCGCCGGTCTGAAACTGCATCTCGGTGAACTGATCGAAATCGTAGTAGCCCGAGGAGGCGCCGATCGCCGACATGTCGGTCACGTCGACGCCGTCGACCAGGAACTGGTTCTCGTCGTCGCTGACGCCGGGGCCGCGGAAGTTCGACTGCTGGCCGCTCTCGTTGCCGCCGACGTTGATCCGGTCGACGACGACTCCGGGCGTCTGGCTGAGCACCGACCATGGGTCGCGCGCGGTCGGGATCTTCTCGAGCTCGATCTGGCTGATGGTCGCGCCGCTGGCGACGCGCTTCTCGTCCAGGAGCGGGCTCTCGGAGGTCACCGTGATGACCTCTTCGACCGCGTTCGAGAGTTGAATCTCGATCGTCGTGCCGCGCGCGACGCGCACGTTGATGCGCGGATACTCGACGGTCGAGAACCCCTCGAGGCTCGCCTTGAGCGACCAGTCGCCCGGGTCGAGGCCGAGGAAGCGCACCGAGCCGTCGCCGCCGGTCACCTGGAGCTTGGGAGCGCCGATGCCGGCGAGCTCCACGGTCACTCCGGGCAGCTTGCCGCCGCTGGGATCGGTTACCTG
>JAJCXP010000205.1 GCA_029263375.1 Acidobacteriota bacterium
AATAGGAGGGTTCATGAACTGGAAGAAGCTCATCACGTCCTTCGTTGCGGTCTACGTCGTCTATCAGATTCTCGGCTACCTGACCCATCAGGTGTGGCTCTCCCCGGTCTACGGATCGCTGGCCGACGTCTGGCGCCCCGAGGCGGAGATGATGGCGATGACCTGGATCATGTTCATCACTTCCGCGTTCTTCTGTTTCTTCTTCTGCTATGTCTTCGCGCGCGGCTACGAGGGCAAGGGTATTGGCGAAGGCGTGCGCTACGGTGTGATCATCGGTCTCTTCCTGGGCGTCACCCAGTCCTACGACTGGTACGTGATCCTGCCGATCCCCTACTCCCTGGCACTTAAGTGGTTCCTGGCGGGTATGGCGACGACCGTCATCATGGGCATCGTCGCGTCGCTGACCTACAAGAACCAGTGATCGCGGCGCGGCCGCAAATCGCGGTAGCCGAGTCTGAGCTCGCTGGTAGGGAGCGCCGCTGGGGGTAAGCTTGCGTCCGCAATGAGCAGAGTCGGAATCTTTCGAATCGCCGCGGCCGCAGCTCTCGCCCTCCTGATCCCGCAGGCAGCCGGGGCGGCCACGGCCCCCGGCGATGCCGCCGACTGGCCCACGTTCAGGGGACCGCACGCCGACGGCAAGTCGAACGCCACCGGTCTGCCCGCAACCTTCCCGGAGAACGGTCTGCGGCTGGCGTGGCAGGTGGATACCGGCGAGGGCTACAGCGCGCCCTCGATCGCGGGCGGCAAGCTCTTCCTGTTCGACCGCGAAGGCGACCGCGCACGGTTGACCTGCCTGGACAGCACGACCGGCAGCCGGCTGTGGCGCGCCGAGTACCCGACCGACTACGAGGACTACTACGGCTACAGCAACGGCCCCCGGGCCACTCCGGTCGTCGATGGCGAGCGCGTCTACACCTTCGGCGTCGAGGGGCGGCTGCGCGCCCACCGGATCGCCGATGGCGAGCTGATCTGGGACGTGGACACTACGGCTCGATTCGGCGTGGTCAAGAACTTCTTCGGCGCCGGCAGCACCCCGGTCGTCGAAAACGATCTGCTGCTGGTCCCGGTCGGCGGCAGCCCCCCGGGCGCGCCCAAGGTCCACAGCGGCAAGGTCACCGGCAACGGCAGCGGACTGGTCGCCTTCGACAAGCTGACCGGCGAGGTGCGCTACACCTCGAGTGACGAGCTCGCCAGCTACGCGACGCCGGTGCTGACCGACCTCGGCGGGCGCCGCCGCGGCTTCCATTTCGCCCGCGGCGGCCTGCTCGGCTTCGATCCACGGACCGGACGCACGGACTTCCTCTTTCCCTGGAAGGCCGAGATCCTCGAGAGCGTCAACGCGGCCAGCCCGGTGGTGGTCGGCGACCTGGTGTTCATCTCCGAGACCTACGGGCCGGGGAGCGCGCTGCTGCGAATCAAGCCGGACGGCTACGAGGTGGTCTGGAAGGACGCTCTCAAGAGCCGCGATCAGTCACTGGCGCTCCACTGGAGCACGCCGATCCATCACCAGGGGCACCTCTATGCCTCGAGCGGCCGCAACAGCGGCGATGCCGAGCTGCGCGCGGTCGAGCTCGCGACCGGCAAAGTCATGTGGAGCCAGCCCGGTCTGAGCCGATCGACACTGCTGATGGTCGAAGATCGGCTGCTGGTGTTCACCGAGTACGGTCGCCTGCTACTCGTGGACGCGACCCCGGAGCGCTACGTCGAGCTCGCCGATCTGACGCCGCGCGGCACCGACGGCAAGGCGCTGCTGCACTACCCCGCGTGGAGTCCACCGGCGCTCGCCGGACGCCTGCTCTACCTCCGCGGCAAGGGCAAGCTGATCGCGGTCGAGCTCATCCCACAGCGCTGATCTGGGAGTCTTCCCCGCCGGCCCCATCGGGCTCGAGCACCGCGGTCGACGAGTTCTCCGCCGCCCGCTCGAGCGTCTCGAGCGCGGTCCGGATAACCGCGCGGTTGGCGATCTTGATCGACGCCAGGTGGCCGGCTCCCTGCACGATGCTGTGCGCACCGCCGGCGCACTCGGCCAACGCCCTCGTGTCCTCGGGGCGAACCACTTCGTCGAGTGCGCCGCTGATGTAGGTCACGGCGCCGAGATTGAACGCCCGCGCGTGGAGTCGGGCGTCGAGATATCGGTAGGCGTCCGGTAGCACCCGGCGGAAGAACAGATAGGCCGGCCGGCCCCAGGGTGCCGCCCTCCAGGACCACTCCAGCAGATGCGGAGAGACGTCCTCGAACATCGCGCCCGCGACCTGGTCGGTGCGCGCCAGCACGGCGTGAGCCCAGTATCCTCCCGAGCTGACTCCCCAGACGAACAGGTCGAGCCCCTCGCTCATCCGATCGAGCTGCTTGAGCGCGTCCTCGACGGCCCGATCGTAGAAGCCCAGCGGCCGGCCGCTGCCACCGAAGCCCGGGAAGTCGACCGTCAGAACGTGATAGCCGGCGGCGCGCAAGGCCGGGATCCGCCCACGTCGATGGAAGTAGGCACGCCCGCGCGCGGTCCACGGGTGGAGCAGCAACACCGCCCCCCGAGGCGTCAGATAGGCCGGGTACCAGGTCGCCGAGAGTGCTCCGACTCCCAGCTGCCGCGGCACCGAGAGGTTCTCGTACGGCAGCAGCTCCGCCGGGGCCGACAGCACCCGGGTCTCGGGAAGACGCGGCGCCAACGCGTGAAACAGACGCAATCCGAGCCTCTCCTGCCACTCCGGGGGCCGAGACGGCGGTTGGCGCATGAACCGGATCATAACCGCTCAGGAATCGGCGCTGGCAAACGTCGAGTGGAAGCCGAGATGAACCGGGGCCCGGAGCGCGATTCGGGCACTCGGTCCCGCCGCCACGTCGAGCGCGTCGAAGACCAGGAAGCAGCTGGACCGCGCCGCGGCGTCGAAAGCCGGACAGATCGCCACTCCGTCGCGTCGACTGCCCGGCCGGGGCACGAACGCCGGTTCGCCGGCGAGATAAACGCCCTTCGGCGTCCGGTAGATGTCGGTCTGACCGGTGCGCCAGTCGAAGTGCACGAGCTGGTCGAAGAACTTGCGACCCGCTCGGTCGCTGCCGGCGATCGCCAGCGCCCAGAAGTCCCGATAGTCGGTTCCGGCCCGGCGAGGGTCGACGACCGGAAAGTCGCACATCTCCTCGAAGGCGAACGGCACGCGTGACACCAGCCGGCCGCGGGCCACGTCGATAGCGTAGCGGATCGGGCGGCAGCCTCGGGGCTCGGGAAAGAGCGTCGGAATCTCGTACTGGTCGTAGATCGGCTGGTCCATCTCCAGGACGTCCACGAACAGAAGGTCGCCGAGCTCGAAGGAGTCGATCAGGTGCAGGCAGTAGCCCGAGCCGATCTCGACGCGCGCACGCTCGTGACCGGTTTCGCGATCGATCAGTAGTAGCTGGCTGCCCCGCTCCGGCTCCCAGCTGAGCGCATCGAGCAGCGAGCTCCCCCGCGCCAGGAAGCTATCCATGGCCATCACGTGCGGACTGACGTAGATCGTCGCCAGGTTGGCGCTGATGCCGAAGTCGTGAATCGAGGTCGGCGCGTCGAGCGGCAGGCGGCGTCGGTAGATCGGCTCGCCGGAGCGATCGAAACGGTAGAAGTTCAAACGGGGCCGATTCGCCGAGAACGAGACGCCGAAGTTGAACATCTCGCCGGAGCGCGGGTCGAACGCGGGGTGGGCCGAGAACGGGCTCACCGGATTCAGCCGGCCGCCGAAGGTGAACTGGCCGCGGGTCTCCAGAGTGTGCGGGTCGAGCTCCCACGGCAGGCCCTGTTCGCCGAACGCCAGCAGCTTGTCACCGACCGGATAGACGCTGACGTTGACCGGCGACTCCAGGCCGATGTCACGCATCAAACGGTCGCCCTCGAACGCCGTTCCGAAGGTCCTGAACAGCGCCCGTCCGGCTCGCTCCTCGGCCACGAATTTGTGGCTGCGCACGAATCGATGGGTGAAGCTCACGCCGTCCACGCCGAAGGCGAGCGCGCACACCATGCCGTCACCGTCGAGCCAGTGTCGAGGCTGGTGCCCGACGCGCCGAAACTGCGCCGGCCCGTTCAAGTAGTAGGTCCCGCGCAGGTAGTCGGGCAGCTCGCCTTCGACCCGGTCGATTCGATAGCTGTCCTCGACCGGAGCGCGGTCGAACGCACGTTCCAGGAACGGGGCGTGATCGATATCTTCGGCCGTTGTCGGGTGGGTGACGTTCATCGGTTTGCCTCTACGGTCTTGGCCGGCGCTGCCGGCGGCGGCGAGATCGCCCGCGAAGTCGCCACTGATCCACGGAAGGCGTCGAACACGGTCGGATCGAACGACCAGCGCCAGACCGTGCTGGAGTCGGCGGCCGACCGCCATCGCTCCGCCATCTCCTCGGGGTCGAACGACAGCCGGTCGAGATCGATCGCTTCGACGAACGCCCGGTTGGTCAGCACGGCCGGTTCGCCCAGCACCGCGGCGGCGACCGAAGCGGCGACGAATCGCGCCAGCTCTTCGAGGTTCTCGAGCTGATCCGCCACCACCTGCCGCGCCTCGATCGGCGACAGGCCGACCTCGTAGAACGTCGACCGCGCTCGCGCCAGCGGCGCCACCGAGGCGAAGTCGAAGTCGATCGGCAGCTCAGAGCCGACCCGCCCGAGACTCTTCTTCCATTGGTAGAAGCCGCTCAGCAGACGCTGGATGCCCCGATTGATCGGCCCGAGGCGCGCGAACGCGCGTAGAAACGAGGTCTGGAAGAGGCGCTCGGTGAGCAGGTCGTTGATGAATGGGAAGACGTAGTAGGCGAAGTAGACCGAGAGCTCCCAGACGTACTTGAGGCTGAACACCTCCTGATCGCCGAGCGTGTCGTAGCTGAGCGCGTAGGAGGGCTCGTACGCCTCGTACAGAGCGCGCATCAGCGGCTCATAGCCGGCGCACTTACGACTGCGCTCGGCAGCGCTTCGCGAGCGGATGGCGTCGACGATCAGCGTGTTGTGGATCGCGATCAGATCGCTGCCGGGGCTGTAGAGCGGGTCAGAGAAGCGACCCGCCTCGCCGGTGAGCGCCCAGCGCGAAGGGTGGATCGTCTGGGCGCAGTCGTGCGAGAACGACTTGAATCCGCCGCTGTCGAGCACCTCTCGCTGCGGCAGATCACGCGCCAGCATCGGGAAACGCTCGCAGATCCACCGGGTCGCCCTGTCGACCGAGAAGACATCCGCCTGGTTCACGATGTCGCTGTCGTAGACCAGCCCCAGGCTGGTCTTGCCATGCAGGGGGATGATCCAGAACCAGAAGCCCTCGCCCACCAGATGGTTGGTCGCCAACCAGGCGGGCAGGTGACCTTGGGCCGCGCGTCGCCGGTCGAGCCGCACCTCGCGCCGCGACCGGGCGGTGAGCTTCTCGACGTCGACCAGTCCGTCGACCCACCAGAAGAAGGATCCGTGCCGGATCGAGTTCTCGCGCTTCAGGTCGTTGCGGCGCGCCAGGAAACGTCCCCGGCCGGTCGCGTCGACCACCCAGTCGGCCGTCATCTCACACGCCTCGCCGCCGACGCGGAAGCGCAGCCGGTGCGGCGCGTCGTCGTGCAGGTCGACTTCGAGACCCGAGATCCCAGCGATCAACTCGAATCGGTCGCTCTCCAGGTTGAGCCGTACCAGCTCGGCCTCGAACACGTTGCGATCGAGCTGGTAGCTGGCCACGTTCGAGAGCTCGCGCACGTAGCTCTGCGAGCAGTCCTCGAGGCCGCAGTTCGAGCGTCCCGGAGTCGGCCAGTAGAAGCGCAGGTTGTACTTCATGAAGTGATGGCGCAGCAGGTGCTCCTCGAGATCGAGCACGCGGGACAGGTAGTAGCCCGCGAGCTGCACCGTCGACTCCCCCACCTTCTGACGATCTGCCGGCACGCTCTCGCGGCGCTCGAGCATCACCACCCGGCGGTCGGTCTCGAGCAGCAGCTGACGCGCGAGCGTCAGCCCCGCGAGACCGCCGCCCAGGATCACCACCTCGCGCGCACCGCTCACGACCGCGCCTCCGCGATCAGAGCGCACGATTTGCCGTCGAGACCGTTAGAGATCACCAGGCCCCGATCGACGGCTACGGCGCGACTCTCGGCGCTCGCGAACAGTGACGGCATCTCCGGATCCAGATCTTCGAGGCCGTGAACACCGGGCAGGCGACCGGCGCGCATGGCTTCGAGCAGAATCACCAACTGCAGAGCGCCACCGGCACCCAGCGATTCGCCGAGCATCGACTTTGGAGCCGTAACCGGCAGCCTCGGCGCGGCGCCGTTCCAGAGCGAGCCGACGCCGCGTGCCTCGGCAAGATCGCCGGCGATGCTGCCGTTTGCCGACAGGACGGCCGCGTCCACGTCGCCGGGCTCGAGGCCGCTCTCGTCCAGGGCGCCGGCGAGCGCGTCGACCACGGCTCGCTCGCCGAGCGACGGGTCGGCGCCGCGCGAAAGATCGTAGCCGGCGCCGTGGCCGGAGATCTCGGCCAGGATCGTGGCGCCACGGCGCTCGGCGGACTCCGCGTCCTCGAGCATCAACAGCGCCGCGGCCTCGCCGAGGGCAAAGCCGTTGCGACGACTGTCGAGCGGCGTCGGCCGAGCCGCATCGCCGTTGCGCGAGCCACTCAGCAGGCCGGCATGGTGGAAGCCGAACACGGTCTCGAAGCAGAGCTCCTCGGCGCCGCCGGCGAGCAGCGCCTGAGCGCGTCCCTGCCGGATCAGATCGGCGGCGTAGCCGATCGCCTGCAGACCGGAGACCGTGCCGCCCGAAATGGTCGCGTTGATGCCGGTCAGGCCGTGCCAGATCGCCGTCTGGCCGGCGGCCGCGTTGATCACCGTGTTGGCGAAGTGCATCGGCTTCGCGTAGCTCGGTCCGTCGACCACCGCCCGGCGGTCGAACTCGGAGATCGTGCGCATGCTTCCGAACATGGTGCCGAGCACGACCCCGACCTCGTGGGCGGCAATTCGCTCGGCGTCCCAACCACTCGCCTCGAGCGCCAGGCCCGCTGCGGCCGCACACAGCTGGGCGGTGCGATCGAGCGGCCGGAGGTTGCCCTCGGTCAGATAGTTGCGGGCCTCGAACCAGAGCAGCTCACAACCCAGGGTCGGGGGCAGGGAGTCCTCACCGAGGGCCGAGAGCGGCTGGAGCGCGCTCCGCCCCTCGCACAACGCGTCGTGCAGGCGGCTCGGATCGTCTCCGAGCGGCGTGATCGCGCCCATCCCTGTGATCACCACTCGCTTGCCGTCATCTCGCGCGCTCATGATTCCGCCCTCCTGAACACCATCGACGCGTTGTAGCCGCCGAAGGCGTACGAGTTGTTCATCGCCGCACCGACCTCGACCTCGCGCGCCTCGTTGGGCACGCAGTCGAGGTCGCACTCGGGATCGGGCTGTTCGAAGTGCGCGGTTGGCGGTACCCGGTTCTCGGCGATCGCCAGGCAGCACACCGCCGCCTCGATCGCCGACGCGGCGCCCATGGTGTGGCCGATCATCGACTTGATCGAACTGATCGGCACCGTGCGGCTGCGGCCGTTGAAGATCCGACGCACCGCCATCGCCTCGATTCGATCGTTGGTCGGCGTGCCGGTACCGTGAGCGCTGATGTAGCCGATTCGGTCGGCGCCGAGCCCGCTCTCGTCGAGGGCGGCGCTCATCGCGCGCACGGCGCCGTCCGCCTGCGGGTGCGCCGCGGTCATGTGATGTGCGTCGCAGGCCAGCCCATACCCGGCGACCTCGGCGTAGATCGGGGCGCCGCGCCGGCGCGCCGAATCGAAAGTCTCGAGCACCAGAACGCCCGAGCCCTCGGCCGGAATCATCCCCTTGCGCTCGCGATCGAATGGCTGACAGCGCATGGGCGCGACCGCTCCCAGACGGGCGAAGCCAGCGTAGGTAATGCGCGAGAAGCAGTCCGCGCCGCCGGCGACCATCACGTCGGCGCGGCCGGCGCGGAGCCCGTCGAGCGCGTTGGCGATCGCGTAGGTGCCGGCTGCACAGGCGGCCGGGACCATCAGGTTGGGACCGGTCACGCCCAACTCGGTCGCCACCAGCTCCGGGATCACGTTGCACGGATATCGGCGCACGAACTCGGTCGGCGCCGGCGCGCTGCGCTCGTCGATCAGGTGATCGTCGAACGCCTCGACCTCGCGAGCCTCACCCGAGGTCGTGCCCATGATCACCCCGACGCGGCGGGGATCGAGGAGCGAGAGGTCGAGCACCGCGTCGTCGAGCGCCTGGCGGGTAGCTGCGATCGCCAGCTGCGTCGAGCGTCCGACAGAGGTCGGATCCAGGGTCCGGAAGTAGCGCGCGGGATCGAAGTCCCGGACCTCGCCGCCCTGGTCGACGCCGTAGCCCTCGGGATCGAACGACTCGACCCGGGAGGTTCCGCACTCGCCGGCCAGCAGACGCGACCAGACCCGCTCACGGCCACAGCCGAGCGGCGTCACCAGACCTATGCCGGTCACAACAACGCGCGGGGGCATGGCTAGGCGACCTGACCGGAATCGCCCTGTTGGGCGAGACTGGAATCGCCCTGAGGGGCGAGCCCGGGTTCGCCCACCGGGGTGCGACTCGTGCCGGTCTTGCGCGCCAGGTAGGTCTCGACCAGCGCCACCGTTTGCGGCACCGTACGCAGCTCCTTGAGCTCCTCGTCGGGAGCGCCCAGCTTGAAGGCGTAGTCGACGTCGACGCCCATCTCGAGCAGCGCCAACGAATCGAGGTCCAGATCCTCGAAGAAGTGGGCCTCGTCACCGACCCCCTGCGGGTCGATGCCGGCGACGTCGGCGATGA
Source organism: Acidobacteriota bacterium (assembly GCA_029263375.1). Classification (GTDB taxonomy): domain Bacteria; phylum Acidobacteriota; class Thermoanaerobaculia; order Multivoradales; family JAHEKO01; genus JAHEKO01. Next base: position 8,752 of record JAJCXP010000205.1, read on the forward strand.
TCTCCTTGACCTTCTCGCGAATCTCCTGAGTGTCCATGCCTGATCTCCTTGTCGTTCACCCGAACGGAGAGCACCCGCCGGGAGGTCGTCCCTCTGGACTGTCAACAGGGTCAGGCGTCCGCCCGACGATTTCGTTACACGCGGCCGCGGCCGAGGTGGGCTAGCGGTCGATCGAAACCGTCGCGCCGGCCGAGTAGCCGGCGAACTCGGGTGCGTACATCGACTGCAGGGTCGCCGGCGCCACTTTGAAGGCCCCGGAAGTCGCCGCGCGCAGCCGGTACTTGAGTGTCAGCTCGCCGGCTGGCAAGCGGTCGAAGAAGAAGTTCGTGCCGCTGTCGCGGATCTCCTCGAACCAGCCGATCCCGAGATTCCAACGATAGCCCGAGCTCATTGATTCGGGCTCGAAGCCGGCGGCGCGCGGGTCGCGCAAGTGGACGTACTCGGCGGCGTGCCGGGCCCGGATCACGAGGTGCACTTCGACCTGGTCGCCGACCTCGAGGCGCTCACCTTCGGCCAGGGGGCGCAGGACCCGCTCGCCATTCTCCTCGACGCGTCGGTAGAGGGTGCGCGTGACCGCGAACAGGTCGCCGCTTCCCTCCTCGGGCAGCCGCTCGGTCGAGAAGTGCCAGGTCGCCGAAGCGAACATGAATCCGGGGGTCTCCTTCTCGACCACCGTCGTGGCCATCGCCGGCGAGATCTCGTCGCCGCGGATGACTATCTGGTTCTTTCGGCCGGTGTACTCGTCGGGCTCGAAGACCAGCTCGGTGCGGCGCGGGCCGATCTCCACCGTTGCCGCCTCGCGGGCCCCGAGCTGCCCTTCCTGAGCGAGGTAGTGGACCAGGGAGTAGACGACCTCGGCGGTGGCCCGGGTCGACTTCCAGTGATTGAGCTTCTTGTTCAACAGCAGCCACTGCACCAGGCCGTGCCGGCGCTCGTCGTCGGAGTCGAGCTCGCCGAGCACGCGTAGCGCGAAGGCGTGGCTCTCGATCGTGTCGTTGTACCAGAGCCAGGCGCGATCCTCGGGCGCCCAGAACGTCCCTTCGTCGCGGGTGGTCTTGGCCGAGTCCATGACGCTCTCCCAGACCTTTCCCGCATCGACGTCGCGCCCTGCACGGGCCAGCGTCAGCGCCAGCTAGCCCTTGACCATCGGCGACAGCCGGCGCCACTCTCGGAACGACAAATCCAGCATCTGTCGGCGATCGCCCGCGCCGAAGACATCGCCGGTCCAGGAGGTGTCGGGATAGCTCGAGAGGACGTAGTTCAGGAAGGTCACGAGCTCGTACGGCCCGTCGCCCGCGGCCAGATCGCTCAGCTCGCTCCGCCAATGGCCGTGCAGGTACGACCACGCCCGGACCACCATCTCCTTGGGCACCTCGACGTCGAACTCGAGCGCCTTGGCGAAGCCGTAGGTCAGGTAGAGCGTCATGTAGGGCGACGGCGGCCCGCCCGGCCACCAGGGGAAGGCACCGCTCGGCAGCTGCGCCTGTTCGAGCTTGCCGAGCGCCACGTCGCGCTCGGCGCGGGCGATCTTCGGGTCGAGCACCTTCACGAGATCGTTCTCGGGAACAAGATCGCTGCCGCGGCCGCCGCGCGAGAGCGCGAGCCAGGGCGTCTCCTCGAGTGCCATCCGACGGTTCGCATCGGGCTCGTCCCAGCGCTCGAGCCGGGTGTCGCGCTGGGAAAAGTCGGCCGCCATTCGAGCGACCGCCGGGTAGCGCTCGAACAGCGAGCTGACGATGCCGGTCGAGAGGAACCGGTTGAGCGTCTGCTCCGTGCACTCGTAGGGAAAGTCGATCAGGTAGGGCATGGCGCGCAGGACGCTGTAGAAGAGCTGGGCGTCGAGGGTGACGACCAACTGCTCGTCGATCCGGGTCGGATCGTCGTCCCGTGCCAGCTCGTCGAAGGTCAGCTCACGCCGGTCGCGATCGCGCAGGGTCACGAACCTCGACTGCATGAGATGCATGCGGCCAGGCAGGATCGGCAGCGGGCGCAGCTCGCCGTCGCTCAGGTCCCCGGCGCGCGCCATCACCCGGAAGGCGACCTCGCCGACCCGCGGCGGCGTCGCCAACGCAAAGGTCAGGGTCGCCCCCTCGCCGGCCTCGACCGTGAACGGCCGGCCCTCGGCGTCGCCCGGAGCGAGACCGAACTCGGCGCGCACGCTCTCGCCGGTGGCGGTGTCCACGATGTCGAGATCGACCGCACCGCTCAAGCGGCTCTCGCCGGCGTTGTCGACCCGGACCCGGAGCTCGGCCGCGTCCCCCTCCCGCAGGAAACGGGGCAGATAGGGTCGCACCATCAGCTCCTTGGCGGTCCGCGCCGAGCGCTGGATCGTGCCGCTGCGCAGATCACTGGTCAGGGCGTGAACCCAGACGCTCCACTCGGTCAACGAGTCCGGGACGGTGAACTCGAACGCGACGCTGCCATCGGCGTCGAGCCGCAGATGGGGCTCCCAGAAGGCGGTCTCGGAGAAGTCCTCGCGCAGCGCCGGCGGCGCCGGCACCAGGCCGTCCGCGTCGCCTCCCATACCCTGCTCGGAGGCATCCATCGAGTATGCGACCGCCTCGTTCGCGGAGCTCTCGGGCTCCGCCGCCGACTTCATCGCCGCCATCGGCATCTGCCGCATCAGATGGTCGCGACGCCCGGGACCACCGATCGGATAACCGTCGAAGAAGATCAGCCGGTCCACCCGCAGGTCCGGGTAGCCGGGCACGCCGCGCAGGTCGTTCTGTTGTGCCCACACCGGATGCCGCGCGCCGAGGTTGGCGGCGATCGACCAGCCGCCGATCTTCTCCGGATACAGGTACAGCGGGTTGAAGGGCTCGTGGGGCGCGAACAGATCCAGGCTGCGGTCGTACATGTAGGCCAAGAGCTCCGCCGAGCCCGCGGCCAAGTTCTCGCCATCGGCGCCTCGCAGCCGAACCGTCCAGCGCTCTCGGGCACCGGGAGTCAGCCGGTCGCGGAAGCTCTCGAACTCGACCGCGAGCTTGCGGTCGTCCCAGGGCACGAACACCGACTCGCTGAGCGTCAGGAGCTGGTAGTCGCGCAGCGCCGTCAGTCGCACGCCGAAGCCGCCGCGCAGCTCTTCGTCGATCGGGATCTCCACCAGCTGGGCGCCGTCCGACGAGTTGAAACGCCGCAGCAGGGTCCGGCGGCCGTTACGGTGAGCCTCGAGCACGAGCTCCTGATCCTCCAGACCGGAATGCACGAACAGGCGGGCCGTGCCGCCCACCGGCACAGAACTACGCTCGCTCAGCAGAACCGCCGGCGACGCCAGGCGCGTGCCCTCGCCGCCGGCCACCAGCAGCTCGGTCTGGGCTTCGGCCACCGCGCCGAACTCGTCGGTGGTCTCGTAACGGAGCCGGTAGAGCCCGGCCTCGAGGGCGCCGAGCTCCAGTGCCGCGACGCCGTCGGCGCCGTGAGTCACGCTGCCGGCATCGAGCTCGCGGCCGTCCGGCCAGCTGCGCAGCAGCTGCTCGAACGACAGGGCCGAGTCCCAGCGCGCACGGAGCGCGTCGCCCGGCGTCGCGAAGGCACCATCGGCGGACTCGCGGTCGAGCACGGGCTGGTCGGCCGGCAGTGCCGTCGCGGCGGGCTGGTCGATCTCGAACAGCCGCCAGCGCGCTTCGCCCGGCGCGCTTCGCCCGTCGAGATCGGTGCGCGCCACCCTCACCACCGCGAGATCCCCCGGGTCGAAGAAGCCGCGCTCGCTCCGAATCGTCGCCTCCACCGCCACGAAGCCGAGGCGGAACAGGCTCGAGCCGGAGCGTGTCTCGCCCCCATCATCGGTGACGTCGGCGGCCAGTGAGTAGCGGTAGCTGATCGCTCGATCCGCACCTTCGCGCTCGTCGGCCTCAGGCAGGAACTCGATCGCGAAGCGACCCTCCGAGTCCAACTCGGCGCTGCCCGCGGCGATCGTCTGCCGGCCGCCGACCGGTCGCGAGCGCCAGTGCCACCAGTACGGGTAGACCGGCTCGCGCTCGACCCGCCAGGCGACCGACCCACCGGTCACCGGCAGGCCGAAGTAGTAGCGCGCCTCGCCGGTCAGCCGCGCCGGTCGGTTCAGCCGCAGCCGCTCGTCGGGATCGAGGATGGTCACCTCGAAGCTCGGCCGCTTGTACTCCTCGACCCGGATCCACTGACTCGCGCCGACGGAGCTGCGGAGACTCCAACCGCCCAACCGGCGTCCGGCCGGGATCGTGAAACTACCCGACGCCGAGCCGAACTCGTTGGTCTCGACCGACAGTGTCTCGACCACTTCACCGCCGCCGTCCACCAGCTCGACCTCGAAAGCGCCCCCGGCGAGAGTCTCGTAGCTACCCTCCTCGGCGTCGCCCTCATACGCCACCAGCTTCCAGAGCACTTCCTGACCGGGCCGGTAGGCGCTGCGATCGGTGTAGATCAGTCCCGCTTGGCGACGCGAGGACTCGGGCTGGCGCCGCTTCGAGAGATGGGAGTCATCGACCACGAACTCGTCGTCGGTCTCGGCGACCAGGAAGTAGGCCCCCCGCTCCCCGGGGAATCGAATCCGGACCTGGCCGAAGGCGTCGGTGTTATGACCGACTGTCGAGTGATGCCCGCGCCGGTAGTCGCGCAACCAGAGCGACACCGCGACATTGTTGAGCGGTTTGCCGGTGCCGCCGGAGCGGACCGTGACCTCCACCGACGCCGCCGCCTCACGGCGGACGATGACGAGATCGGAGATCACCAGGGGCACTGCGCTGAACAGACTGTTCTGGGTCGGCTCCCGGGGATTGGTCGTAGCCACGACCACGTAGGTCCCGACCGCTTCGATCGGGGGTGTCTCGAAGGTCGCGTGTGCGCGAAAGTCGGGCGTCTCCGGCAGCGCGCGAGACCAGCTGTAGTCCGGCTCGCGGGTGGCGATCAGGCCCTCGATGTCCTGCCGGCCGGGCAGGAGATTGTTGTCGCGCGTGCGCTGGAGCCGCGCTTTCATGTCGACCCGATAGGCGCGGAAGTGGAGCTCCCGAACGTTCTTGTGCAAGATCCGGATCGAGCGCCGTCCGGCGCCGTCGGTCGCCATCGCCTCGATCCACATGCTCGGCGCGTCGATCGAGGCGACGACGTGCGCGCACCGGCGCCCGCCGATACTGGCGCGGTGCGCCATGAGACCGGCGACGGCAATCCGCCGAGCGCGGATCTCACTGTCAGGCTGGTCCTCGGCGCGCACCAACTCGGCGAGCAGCGCTTGACCGACGGACCACCAGGGGAGCGTGCGGTCGTAGGTCTCGAGATGGCTCTGGAGAGCCGCTCCGATTCGCAGCAGATCGGCTGCGGCGGAGAGCGCTCCGCGCAGGCCGCGCAACCGCTCGAGCCGCGCCTCGAGCGCCGCTTCGTGCCGCCCGGCATCCAGATGCCACGCCTCGAGATCTCCAAGAATCGCCGACCGCCGCGACAGCGGGTGAACATCGGCCGCTCCCGCCCCGGCCGAGCCCGCGAGCGGTGAGATCAGCGCGTCGACGTCGAGCCGGTAGATCTCGTTCGACTGCTCGGGCCGCCAGAGCGAGCTGTCCGCCAGCAGCTCCGCCCAGAGGTAGGTGACCGTGTCTCGCAGCGTGCCGCGAATCCGCTCCGGATAGTCGTTCTTCTTGACATAGCGCGCGAACCACCCGAGCGGCTCCCCGCCCCAGATCTCGCGACCCGCCCAGACCCTGGCGTACGATTCGTTCGCCGCGTTGGCAATCTGATCGAGCGTCCAGCCGCTCAGCTCGAGCTCCGCGCCGCTGTCGATCCGCTCCCGCTGCCGGATCTCCCACGAGTAGGCGCCCGCGTACTCGACCAGACCGTGGGCGTAGAACAGATCGAGAATCGCCCGATGCCTGGGCGACTCGGGCCACGGCTCCTCCCGCAAAAGGGTAACGGCCTTCTCGTAGCCGTGCAGCGCGGTGCGCAGCTGGACCTCCTGGATCAGACCGCGAGTCCAGCGTTCGACGTCGCCGGCCGCCCGAGCCTCGGAGCGGAGCCCGGCGACCAGGCTCGCCGCGCGCTCGTAGAGCTGATCCTCGACCAGCCGGTCGACCTCC
>JAJCXP010000206.1 GCA_029263375.1 Acidobacteriota bacterium
CAGACCCACGCCCCACAAGATCTTGTTCGATCCCCAGGCCGCCGCAAGGATCGCGTCTTTGGAGAAGAACCCGGCCAGCGGTGGAATGCCCGCGATCGCCACCGTTCCGATCCAGAACGTCCGGTAGGTGACCGGCATCCACTTCTTGAGCCCGCCCATCGAGCGCATGTCCTGCTCACCCGACATGGCGTGAATCACCGAGCCCGAGCCGAGGAAGAGCAGCGCTTTGAAGACCGCGTGCGTGCCGACGTGGAAGATCGCCGCCGAGTAGGCGCCGACGCCCGCCGCCAGGAACATGTAGCCCAGCTGCGAGACGGTCGAGTACGCGAGCACCTTCTTGATATCGCGCTGCGCCAGACCGATGGTCGCCGCGAACAGTGCGGTCGCGCACCCGATCACGGCCACGAACGCCGAGGTCCCGGGAGCGAGCTGGGAGGGCGCGTTCGAGCGCACCACCATGTAGACGCCCGCGGTCACCAGGGTCGCGGCTTGGATCAGCGCCGAGACCGGCGTCGGACCCGCCATCGCGTCCGGCAGCCAGACGAACAGGGGAATCTGTGCGCTCTTGCCCATCGCGCCGATGAAGAAGCAGAGCGTGACGAACCCGGCGAAGGTCATGCCGAAGAGATAGCTGCCCTCGACCCGGTGCGGATCCGCCGCGATCGCACCGAAGAGCTCGGTGTAGTTCAAGGTGCCGAACTCGGCCACCAGCGCGAACATGCCGATCAGGAAGGCGAAGTCGCCGATCCGGTTGACGATGAACGCCTTGCGCCCCGCGTAGGGCGGGAACTCCTGGTCGTAGTAGAAGCCGATCAGCAGGTACGAACAGAGTCCGACGCCCTCCCAGCCGACGAACATCACCAGGTAGTTGTTGCCGAGGATCAGCAGCAGCATCGCGCCCATGAATAGGTTCAGGTACGCGAAGTAACGCTGGAATCCAGGCTCGTGCGACATGTAGCCGACCGAGTAGACGTGGATCAGGAAACCCACGAAGGTCACCACGAACAGCATCACCGCCGACAGCGCGTCGAGCTGGAAGGCGATATCGATGTTGAGCGTTCCGGCGGTCCAGGCGTAGACGACCTGTTCGTATGCTTCCGGATGGACGCCGCGGACGTACTGCCAGATACAGCCGAGCGCGATCAGGAGCGACAGGCCCGGCGCCCCGAGAGCCACGGCGGTGACCGCACTCTTCGGCGCGCGTGGCCCCAGCGTGGCGTTGACGGCGGCGCCCAGGAACGGCAGTAGCGCGACGAGCCAGAGGAGTTCGAGCCAGTTCATCGTCTACCAGCGCATCAGGTTGAGGCGGTTGACGTCGATCTCGCGCCGGTTTCGGTAGATAGCAATAAACAGGGCGAGGCCGACCGCGGCCTCGGCGGCGGCGACCGCCAGAACGAACAGGACCAGGACCTTGCCGTCGAGTGCGGCGGGTAGGTTGCCGGCCGCGCCCGCCAGGCGAGCGTAGGCGACGATCGACAGGTTGACCGAGTTGAGCATCAACTCGATGCTCAGGAAGATCGTGATCAGGTTGCGCCGGGTCAGCGCGCCGACCGCGCCGATGCAGAACAGCGCCGCCGAGAGCAGCAGGTACCAGCTGATCGGGACGCTAGCCAACTCGGTTCCCTCCCGAGCCCTGGTCGCGGCGGGCGAGGACCGTGGCCGCGATCACCGCCGCCAGGAGCAGGAGTCCGACCATCTCGAAGGGCAGGAGGTACTTGGACATCAGCGCCCGGGCCAGAGGCTGGAGCTCGACGTACTCCGCCGTGAGCGGCGCCACTTCGAAGCCCACGAAGCGTCCCCAGAGCAAGGACGCGACCAGCGCGCCGAAGGCGCCCGCGGTCACGATCGCGCCGATCTTCTGGCCCTTGGCGGTGCCCCCGGACGGCGCCTCGCGGCCGACGTTCAGGAGCATGATCACGAACAGGAACAGCACCAGGATGGCGCCGGTGTAGACCAGTACCTGGAGGACCGCCAACAGCGGCGCGCCGAGCAGGACGAAGAGCGCCGCCAGCGACAACAGGGTGACCACCAGGCTCATCGTCGAATAGACCGGATTGCGATGGCTGACGACCATCAGGGCCGAAGCGAGCGCGAGCAAAGCGAAGGTGGCGAAGACCGCTATTTCCATTTAGTGGATCTCCCCTCTCACCCTCGATCCCTCTCTCTCCCTCACGGGGAGAGAGGGACGCCGCCGCCCGGAAGGCTTGGAGCCGGAGAGGATCACAGCACCCCGCCGATGGTCAGGGCCGCGACGGCGATCAGGTTGGCGATCGCCAGCGGCAGGAGCACCTTCCAGCCGAGCTTCAGGAGTTGATCGAAGCGGAAGCGCGGGAAGGTCCAGCGTACCCAGACGAACAGCAGCATGAAGGCCGTGATCTTGGCCAGCAGGACGGTGAAGCCCTTGGCCGCGACGATTGCCCAGTGGCCGGTGTAGTCGATGCCGGGGAAGTGCCAGCCGCCGAAGAAGAGGGTCGCGCCCAGTGCCGAGAGCGTTGCCATCGACATGTACTCGCCCATGAAGAACAGCGCGAACTTCATCGAGCTGTACTCCGTGTGGTAGCCGGCGACCAGCTCCGATTCGGCCTCGGGCAGGTCGAAGGGCAGCCGGTTGGTCTCGGCGAATGATGCGATCAGGAAGATAAGGAAGCCGATGCACTGCGGAAAGACATTCCAGTGGGGCAGGAAGCCGAGCCAGGTGCCCTGTTGCTGATAAGCGACCACGTCGTCGAGTCGGAGCGTTCCGGCCGGAATCAGAGCCGCGACCACCGACAGAGTGAGCGCGAGCTCGTAGCTGATCATCTGGGCGGTGGCGCGCACCGAGCCGAGCAGCGAGTACTTGTTGTTCGAGCTGTAGCCCGCCAGCACCAGCGAGTAGACGCCCAGGCTGGCGAGCGCCAGAAAGAGCAGCGCGCCGGTGTCGACATCGGCGACCAGGAGCTTGACGGTCTCGCCGCCCACCTGGACCTCGGGACCGAATGGCAGCACGGCGTAGGTGGTCAACGCGGGCACGATCGCCAGCGCCGGCGCCAGGTAGTAGAGCGGCTTGTCGACCTCGCTCGGCGTCAGGTCTTCCTTGAACAGGAACTTGACGGCGTCGGCGAGGGATTGGAACAGACCGAACGGGCCGACCCGATTTGGGCCGAGGCGATCCTGGATCATCGCGCTGCCGCGGCGCTCGACCCAGACCATGATCGGAGCCACGTTCATCAACACGGCGAACCAGAGGCCGATCTTGGCCAGCGTCGCGATCGCGGCAATGCTCAAGGGTGGGCGCCCTCAGGTTCGGTGCTGTCACCGCTGGCGACCGCTCCGCTCGTGTCGAGCAGCGTGCCGTGAGCCGGCAGCGAGTCGAAGGTCATCCCGGCGAATGCGGGCACGGTCGCCGCCATCCGGTCGAACACCTGAGCTGTCGTCAGACCCTGCCACTCCGGACCCAGCCGGCCGAGCAGGTCGACCAGAGCCTCGACACCGCTACGTACGCCCGCCGGCGCCGGGAACGCGGCGCGGAAGCGTTGCAGGCGACGCTGCGAGTTGACGAACGTGCCGTCCTTCTCGGCATGGGTCGCGATCGGCAGGACCACGTCGGCGACCTCGGTGAGCGGCGTCGAGGCCCAGCCGAGCACCACCAGGAACCGAACCTGCCGCAGCCGGCCGATCACTTCCGCGTCGTGCAGCGGACTGCCGGGATCGCCATCGGTGATCAAGAGGAAGTCGCAGCGCGAGGCGCCGTCGCCACGCATCAGATCCTCGGCGTTGATCCCAGAGGTTCCCAGCAGTCCGGCCAGCTCAGCCCCCCGCCGGTTCGGGGTGGTTTCGGTGCCGTGAACACCGCCGTGGAGATTCGGTATGAAGCGCGCCGGGCCCTCTTCGCTCCAGACCGAACGGTGCTCGGAGTCGGCCGCGTCGGCCAGTCGCGCGATCAGGAACGCCTCCTCGGTGGTCAGGAAGCCGGAGCCGAGGAAGGCGAGGTCGGCGCCTTCGGAGGCGCGGGCGAGCCCCTGGTGGACGCGGTCGAGAGCCGCTTCCCAGTTGGTCGCGCGCAGCTCTCCGGCAGCGCCGCGCACCGCGGGCGTCCCCAGCCGCTCGAACTCCGAGTAGCGCCGGAACGTCTGGCGTCCGTAGTCGCACAGCCAGTAGTCGTTGACCTCGGGATTGACCCGGGGCTTGTAGCGCCGGATCGCGCCGCGCTTGTGCTCGACCGTGACGTTGCAGCCGGCGTCGCAGCCGGTGCAGATCGACGGCTTCTTGTCCAGGTACCAGACCCGCTCGGCGAATCGGAATTCGCTCGAGGTCAGGGCTCCCACCGGGCAGATGTCGACGACATTGGCCGACAGCGGGTTGTCGAGCTCCTTGCCCGGGAAGACGCCGATCTCGGTGCGCGCGCCGCGCTGGAAGAACCCGAGCTCACCGGTGCCGCTGATCTCCTCGGTGAACCGAATGCAGCGCGTGCACTGGATGCACCGGTTCATGTTGAGCATCACGCTCGGTCCGAGCGGAATGCGCTCGCGCCCCGGATAGGTGCGCTTCTCTTCGAACACGAAGCGCGAGAACGCCTGGCCGTGCTTGAAGGAGTAGTCCTGCAGCCCGCACTCGCCCGCCTGATCGCAGATCGGGCAGTCGAGCGGATGGTTGATGAGCAGGAACTCCATCACCCCCTGCTGCGCCTCCTGGACCTCGGGGATGTCCACATGCACGACCATGCCGTCCTTCATGATCTGGGTCGTGCAGGCGGTCTGCAGCTTGGGCGGCCCGTCGATCTTGACCAGGCACATCCGGCACTGACCGACCACCGAAAGACGCGGGTGATAGCAGTAGTGGGGGATCTGGACGCCGACCTGTTTGGCGGCCTCGATCAGATTGGTTCCGACCTCGACGTCGACCTCGCGGCCGTCGATGGTGACGATGGGCATCAGGCGGTGACCTCTTCGGCGAAGTAGCGTCGTGGCTCGGTCGCCGGGCCGCCGCCGTCGAGCCAGCCAGCCACCTCGTCGGGGAAGTTCTGGACCAGCGAGCGCAGGGGGCCGACCGCGGCGTCGGCGAGCGCGCACAGGGTCGTGCCGCCCATGTTGCGGCAGATGCGCAGGATCAGCTCTTCATCGCCGGGCTTGCCGTGGCCGGAGACGATCTTCTTCATCACCAGCTCCGCCCAGTTGGTGCCCTCGCGACACGGCGTGCACTGTCCGCACGACTCGTGATTGAAGAACTTGGCCAGACGGTAGACCGAGCGCACCAGATCGGTCTCGTCGTCCATGACGATCACCGCCGCCGAGCCGAGCATCGAGCCGGCCTTGGCCAGCTGATCGAAGTCGAGTGGCACGTCGGCCTTGTCGGCCGGCAGGATCGCCGCCGAGGCGCCGCCGGGGATGAACGCTTTGAGCTGCCGCCCGCGCCACATGCCGCCGCAAGCCTCGATCAGCTGCGTCATGGTGACGCCGATCGGGAACTCGTAGACGCCAGGGTTCTCGACATGCCCCGAGACGCAGTACAGCTTGGGCCCGGTGTTGCGCTCGTCGGTGCCGATGCTCTTGAACCAGAGGGCGCCGCGCTCGAGGATGTGCGGCACGTTGCAGAGCGTTTCGACGTTGTTGATCACCGTCGGGCAGCCGAACGCGCCGACCACCGCCGGGAACGGCGGCTTGATCCGTGGTTGGCCGCGCTTGCCCTCGAGCGACTCGAGCAGGCCGGTCTCCTCGCCGCAGATGTAGGCGCCGGCGCCGCGGTGGACGTACATGTCGAGCTTGAAGCCCTTGCCCATGACGTTGTCGCCCAGGATGCCGGCCTCGTACGCGTCGCGGATGGCCTCTTCGAGAATGTCTGCGGGCTCGACGTACTCGCCGCGGATATAGATATAGCAGGCGCTCGCGCCTACCGCGTAGCAGCAGATCGCACAGCCCTCGATCAGCTGCTGAGGATCCTCTTCCATCAGGACCCGGTCCTTGAACGTTCCCGGCTCCGACTCGTCGGCGTTGCAGACCAGGTACTTCGGCTTGTCGACCGCCTTGGGGATGAAGCTCCACTTGAGGCCGGCGGGGAAGCCGGCGCCGCCGCGGCCGCGCAGGCCGGAGTCCTTGACCAGCTCGATCACCGCGTCCGGCTCCATCTCGAGAGCCTTCTCGAGACCTCGATAGCCGCCGTTCTCGCGGTAGCCCTCGACCTTCCGAGCTTCCGGTCGTCCGACGTTGCGCAGCAGCACGGGCTCGAAGCTCATCAGTCCAACTCCTCGACGATCCGACGCACCGAGTCCGGAGTCAGCCCACCCCGGTAGTCGTTGTCGACCATCATCATCGGCGCCTGCTCGCAAGCCCCGAGACACTCGAAATGGACGAACGAGCACTTGCCGTCCGGCGTGACCTCGTTCTCGTCGACAGCGAGGTGCTCCTTCAGGCTCGCCAGCACCTCCTCGGCGCCCCGCAGTGCACACGGTAGGTTGGTGCACACCCGCAGCCGGTGGCGGCCGATCGGATTCTGATGGTAGAGGTCGTAGAACGTGACGACGCCGTAGACCTTGGCCGGCGTGAGATTGAGCTCGTGCGCCACCGCTGCGATCGCCTCGTCGGGCAGCCAGCCGTCCCAGTGCTTCTGCGCCAGATGCAGGGCCGGCAGGAGCAGCGCCTCCTCGGTGGGGTAGCGCGGCCGCAGCGCGTCGATGGCGTCGCGGACCTCCTGAGGCAGCCTGAGTGCCGCGGCGTCAGCCATCCTTGCCTCCCTGCGCCGCGCGCTTGACGTTGAGATCGAGCCCACCCTTGCGCCAGATGTAGAGGAATCCGACCAGGATCAGGAAGATGAATACCTGCACCGCCCAGAAGAGCGGCCATCCGCCCTCGCGCATCACCAGCACCCAGGGATAGAGGAAGGCAGCTTCGACGTCGAAGATGACGAAGTCGATCGCGATCAGGAAGAAGATGATCGAGATCCGCTTGCGTGAGCTGTCGAGCAGCGGCTCGCCGGACTCGTAGGGCGAGAGCTTGATCCTGCCTCCCGAGCGGCTGCCGATCATCGACGACATCAACAGGATGACGCCCCCGAGGCCCAGGGCTACGCCCAGCGCCAGCAAAACCGGTAGGTGATCAACAGGCAAGATGAGTCCCCAGCTCGCTTCCCAGTCTGGCTAACGTTCGCAACGCCTCTCGAACGTCCGCTTCAGCTCTTTTCGAGCCCCAGCTACGTTCGGAGGCGCCGGTCTCACATGGAGTACTTGCAGTCCCCTCGAGTTCTTATTAGATGCGAATAGGCGCGGTCACCCGCAAGCGAAGAATGTCATAACTCCGTGCTCAGGGCTAGGCCGGTCGGCTCGTTTCCGGACCAGAAGAGTATTCCTATCTTCGGACTGGCGGCCAGGCGCGAAGCGTGGTCCTATAGGGCCGTGCGACGACTCACCAGATCGTGCGGCGAAGCCGTGACCCGGTCCAGTTCGGCTCAGCTTGGGTCGATGGGAGAGAAGTGTGGTGCGAAAGGGGGGACTCGAACCCCCACGACCTTGCGGCCACAAGGTCCTGAACCTTGCGCGTCTACCAATTCCGCCACTTTCGCATCAGCCTCGCCAGCGGGTGACGAAGCGGGTAGACGCGCAGTCTAGAGAGAGTCGGCAAACGTGTCAATCAGCCTGCCAGGATCGGAATCACTGCTCGAGCGGGCTCTCGTGGAAGAGCTGACGAAGGCCGGACGGGGTGGGCTCGAACGATCCACACTGGAGCGGCGGTCCGCTTCGATGGGCGCGCGAAAGGAATTCGCCGCGATGCTCGAGCGCCTCGAGACCACCGGCTCAGCGGTCGAGCGGAACCGCCGCTGGTACGCGATCGGTTTCACCGATTGGCGTGTGGGACAGCTGCAGCGGCTCGACAGCGGCGATGCTCTGGTGCGCTCGGGAGCCCGGGGTGAGCCGGGCTACTTCGTTCGCGGTCGCGATCTCAAGGACGCGCGCGACGGCGACACGGTGCTCATCCGCCCGAACCGCTCTCGCCGGGCCCAGCAAAAGGCGGGCGACCTGCCGCACGCCACGCTGGTCAAGGTGCTGGATCGAAAGGTGCGGTCAGTGGTCGGCACGCTCGAAGAGCGCGAGCGCCGCCGCTGGTTGATTCCGTTCGACGCCAAGCTCAGTCTCGATCTGATCGTAGACGGCGACGACCTCGGAGCTCGAGACGGCGATTTCGTCGTCGTCGATATTCTCGACCAGAGCCGGCCGGGCGGGGGTCCATGGCGCGGCCGGGTGCGCGAGGTGCTGGGCGATCTGGAGACCCCTGGGGTCGACGTCAAAGTGGTTCTGCGCCACTTCGAGATTCCCGAGAATTTCCCGGATTCTGTGCTCCAGGCGAGTTCCGGGCTCCCTGCGGACCCCGAGCCCGAGGACTGGGCCGACCGGAGCGACTTCCGGGACGACATCGTGATCACGATCGACGGCAAGACCGCGCGCGATTTCGACGACGCGATCAGCGTCCGCAAGCGGGATCGTGGCGGCTACCACTTGGCGGTGCACATCGCCGACGTCAGCCACTACGTCGAGGAGGGGAGCGTGCTCGATCTCGAGGCCTACCGGCGGGGCACGAGCGTCTACTTCCCGGAGCGCGCCGTGCCGATGCTGCCGGAGAACCTGTCGAACGGCCTCTGCTCGCTCCGCCCCGACGTTCCGCGGCTCACGCTGTCGGCTCTGCTCGAGATCGCCGAGGACGGCAAGATCGTCAAGCGGCGTTTCGTCGAGAGCGTCATCCGTAGCCGTCGGCGGATGACCTACTCGGAAGTTCGACGAGTGATCGAGGAGCCGGCCGCTGAAGACGCCGCGGAGTACGGCGAAGTGCTACCGATGCTGCGCACCGCTCACGAGCTGATGAAGATCCGCTACCGGGCGCGGGTCGCGCGCGGCTCGATCGACTTCGACCTGCCCCAGGGCAATGTCATCCTCGACACCGACGGCGTGACGGTTGGCGTCCACGGGGCGGACCGCACCGTCGCCCATCGAATGATCGAGGAGTTCATGATCGCCGCCAACGAGGCGGTCTCGGCGGAGCTGGCCGGGCACGAGATGCCGGCGCTGCACCGGGTTCACGATTCGCCGGCGCGCGACGACCTGTTCGAGCTTCGAACCGTGCTCAAGGGCTTCGGCATCGAGCTCTCGGGTGAGCTCGACAACCTCCATCCGCAGGCGCTGCAGAGGGTTCTCAAGCAGGTGGAGGGGCGCCCCGAAGAGCCCTTCGTGTCCACTCTGGTGCTGAGATCGCTGAAGCAGGCGCTCTACGCGCCGGAGGCGCGCGGGCACTACGCCCTGGCGGCGCGGTACTACGCACACTTCACGTCTCCGATCCGGCGCTATCCGGATCTGCTGGTCCACCGCCAGCTGAAGGCGCTGGCGAGCGGCCAGACTCCGGCTGACGATCAGACGGCGGTCGCCGAGCGCGTCTCCGGGATCGGCGAGCGCTGCAGCTTCACCGAGCGGCGGGCGGAACGGGCGGAGCGGATCATCCTCCAATGGAAGCTCGTCCGTCTGCTGGCCGACCGGGTGGGAGAGGCGTTCGACGGCCGGGTCACCGGCATCCAGCCGTTCGGCCTGTTCGTGCAACTGGTCGAGTTCTATGTCGACGGTCTGGTGCCGGTACGCACGCTGGGCGACGACTACTACGTCTTCGACGAGGCCCAGCACACGCTGACCGGTCGCGATAAGGGTCGGGTGTTCCGGCTCGGCGATCCGGTGCGGGTGGTGCTGTCCGAAGTCGACTCGCGACGCCGGAGCCTGAACCTGCTGGTCGAGGGGATGGCCGAGCCGGAGCCGCGGCCGAGACGGCGCACGGGCCGGCGCCCCGAGGGACGCCGGTCGCGTACCCGCCGACCTGGCCGGTAGGCGTCGGCTGACGCCACCGGCGGGTCGACTCGAAACGAGGCGACGCTAAGGCGTCGGCTCAGTGAACTCGTAGAGCTGGTTGGCGTCGAGGGCGCCGAACTCTTGGAGGATGCCGCTCGGCCAGAGGATTCGACCTCGCTGGACGCGCCCGGCTTTACCCAGACCGAAGGTCTGGAGGCGCGGGAAGTCGGAGAAGAAGCCCGTGCCCGCGACGACCTCGCGAATCTGCCAGACCGCCTGGCCGCCCGGCGCGAGCCGAGCCAGTACCTCGATGCGCGCTCCGACCGCCTCGACGTTGCTGACGACACCGGTCAGGCGGAACTGCGCCCAGTTGTTACCACGCGTGTCGTTGACGTAGACGAAGTTCGGGTCGCCTTCGAAGGCCTCTCCCTCGGGAGCGCTGGTGACCGGGGAGTGGCTGACGATTACGAGATCGACGTCGCCGTCGTTGTCGCGGTCGCCCGCGACGAAGCCCATGCTCGGCAACGTATCGAGCTCCATGCCGAGCTCGGAGGTCACCTCGCGAAAGGTCTCGTCGCCGTTGTTGAGCAGCACCCGGTTGGCGCCGTTCATGCGATTGGCGAGCACGATGTCGAGCCAGCCGTCGTTGTCGAGATCGGCGAAACCGCCGCCCCAGAAACCGAGACCGAGCACGGTCTCGAAGCCGCCCTGGTTCGACACGTCAGTGAACTTCCAGTCGCCGTTACCGTCGGGTCCGTCGTTTCGCCACAGGCGTGAATCACCCTCGCGGCTGAACAGCAGGTCGAGCCGGCGGTCGTTGTTGTAGTCGCCCCAGGAGGCGCCGATGCCACGGTCGGGCTCGCCGATCGCCGCGACGCCCGCCGATATGGCGATGTCCGTGAAGGTCGGCAGGCCGGTGCCGAGGTCGATGCCGTTGTTGCGGTAGAGCCGGGTCGGGACCTCGTGCGAGTTGGTCTGGAAGAGATCCTGATCGCCATCGTTGTCGAAATCCGCCCACGCCTGGCCCATCGGATTGTCAGGCAGGTCGAGACCGGTCTGCGCGATCACCTCGGTGAAGCCGCCCAGGCCGTCGTTGATGTAGAGCTGGCTCACATGATCCACCGCGAGCCGGCCCGGGTCGTACTCGACGACGTGCAGGTCGAGGAAGCCATCGTTGTTGAGGTCGATCCAGGACGCGCCGGTGCCGCGGCGCAGGCAGATACTCGTGCCGCTTTCGTCATTCCAGTTCTCGAACATGAGCGGCTCGTCTAGAACCTGCTTGTAGAGATTGGAGATCAGGAAGTTGTGCGACATCACGTCCCGCAGGCCGTCACGGTCGTAGTCGGCCCACACGTGGCGCATGGCGTTCCACTGATCGTCGAGGCCCACCACGGGCGCTGTATCCGGGCCGAACGTACCGTCGCCCTGGTTCATGTGCAGGGCGTTGGCGCTGCCGTCGATGAAGTCGACCGGATCGGGCAGCACCGGGCAGACGCCGGAGGGCTCGTTGGGGATGTCCGGATCACCCGAGCCGTTGATGTAGTAGAGGTCCAGCCAGCCGTCCTGATCGATGTCGACCAGGGTGGCGCCGAACGAGCGATGGTTCGTGTCCTGAAGGCCCTCGAGCGCGGCCACGTTGGTGAAGGTGCTCAGGCACGTGCCGCTCGGCTGATGCCAGATCTTGAGCGCGCCGGAGCAGGCCAGCGCGGCAGTCAGCGGGCGATCGCCGAGCTTGATGTCGTCGAGGTAGCCGTCGAGGCGGGTGGCGATGAGCGTGAAGCCCGTGTTGGTCGGATCGATTCCAGGAGCCGAAACCTCGGCCGCGAGCTCGCCGTGCAGGTAGAGCCTCGCATCGGTGCCGTCGTAGTAGGCATGGATCGAAGTCCAGACCCCGGGCACGATCGGGTAGGGAGAGACGACCGAGGCGCGCGACGCGCCCTGGGTTACGTCGAAGCGCACGCGGCGATTGCCCAGGACCATCACGCTGTAGCCGTTGCCGGACCCGACCTTGCGCACCAGACGTACCGGGGAGTTGGGGCCGTTCGGGTCGAGCTTGACCCAGGCCAGCACGCTCGGCGTCGCCGTCTCCAGGCTCACGCTGTTGGGAATCACGATCGAGTCGGTGGTCGCGAAATTCAGCGCCCCGTTGAGGATGCCGGGCTCGGCGGCCGGCGATCCGTTGATCTGCCCGTCGTTGCCGTTCGACGTCTGGTCGGTCGCGGTGCCGTCGTCAAACGAGTACCAGGCGAGAGCTTGTCCAAAGCTCGCAGCCGGCAGCAGGCTCGCTCCGATGAGTAATACGAACGCTAGTCGACAGATTCTCTTCAAAAAAAGCATCGCCCTCTCCCTTCCTTCATCTCAATTTGGGTGGCCAGACCTCCACTAGGCCGCCGCTACCTGAAAGTAGCGACGGGTCACCTTTGGTCGACCACCCACCTACAGTGCAAGCCGACCAGACGACAAATCAGACGGGCAGTGTAGCACGCTCGAGGGCGTCGACTCTCCCGATTTCCATAGGCTTTTGCTCATATATCGAACGCGGCGTCGGGTGCGGGGCCGGTGTCGGGCCCGGACGACCTGACCCATACGCCAACAGTCCACACTGATGTCTGGTGATCGGCGGAGCCGAAGGCTACAATCCGGTCGTGCGACCGCTATCCTCTTCGAGCCAGGCAACTCTCCCACTCGTGCTGTTCCTCGTCGCTTCCCTTCTCGGTTGTGGTAGCGCCGAAGAGAAGGAAGCCGCCGATCTGGAGAGTACTGCCGCCGCGCTCGAGGTCTATCTGCCGAAGCTCGGCGAGGCCTACAAGAGTGGCAGCGTCGACGTCCTCGAAGGGCTGGCCGCACCGAAGGAGATGGCTCGGATCGACAAGCGCATCCAGGAGCTGATCGACGCAGGCCGAACCCTGGAGCCGGAGTTCCTGGAGCTGACGGTGGAGAAGGTCGACGTCTGGGGCTACGCCAACGCCTTCGTCAACACCGTCGAGGTCTGGAACATCCGCTCCTACGCCACCGGCACTCACACTCTCGTGGCCGAAGACCTGGCCAAGAGCAATCGGGTCAAGTACCAGTTCAAGCGAGAAGGCGATCAGTGGCTCGTCCTCTACCGGACGATCAGTGACTAGCGAGTTTCGGCGTTGAGCGGACCCGGGGGGCAGACCCCAACGGTCGCGATCGTCGGCCGTCCGAACGTTGGCAAGTCGACCCTGTTCAATCGACTGCTGGGCGAGCGCAAGTCGATCGTCTATCAGGAGCCGGGCGTAACCCGCGATCGGGTCACTGGCCTTGCTCCGATCGGCGACGAGGGCCAGATCAACCTTATAGACACCGGCGGCCTGGTCCCCGGCGACGACGTCCTGGGGCTGAATCAACAGGTCTTCTTCGCCATCGAAGAGAGCGACCTGCTGCTCCTGGTGGTCGATGGCAAGGAGGGGCTGGTCGGCGCCGACGAGACGGTCTGGGAGCGGATCCGAGCGCTCGGCAAGCCGACGATCCTGGTCGTCAACAAGGGCGACACGCGCTCGGCGACCGAGGGTTGGCAGGAGTTCTACTCGCTGGGGATCGACCCGGTCCTACTGGTCTCGGCCGAGCACGGCCGCGGCCTCGACGCCTTGTGTGAGGCGATCGCGGCGAAGGTGCCGGTGCCGGTTCAGAGCGAGACCGAGGAGGGCGTGCCCAGGCTGGCGATCGTCGGTCGACCGAACGTCGGCAAGTCTTCGATCCTCAACCGTCTGGTGGGCGAGTCGAGGGCGATCGTGTCGCCGATCCCGGGGACCACGCGTGACCCGACTGACACCCGGCTGGAGGTCGAGGGCAAACCCTATGTCCTGGTCGACACCGCCGGTATCCGGCGGCGCAGCAAGACCAGCGGCGAGCCCGAGGAGCTGGCGGTCATGATGGCCCGACGCCAGATCGAGGGCGCGGACCTGGCCCTGCTGGTGGTCGATGCGGCCGACGGCGTCACCACCGGCGACCTGTCGATCGCCGGGGCGGCCTGGGAACTGGGCAAGGGCACGCTGGTGCTGGTCAACAAGTGGGATCTGCTCGACGAAGCCGCGCACGAGGCTTTCGAGACTTCCTGGGACCGGTTGGATCAGCTGCTGGCGTCGCCCGTGCGAGTCAACGTCTCGGCGCTCTCGGGGCGCGGCATCGAGAAGATCTTCGCGGCGGTGGAGCGGGTCCTGGCCGGGTTCGAGTGCCGCCTGGATACCTCCGCGGTCAACAAGCTGTTCGAGAAGGCGATCCAGCGCCACAACCCGCCGGCAGACAAGGGCAAGGCGTGGAAGCTCTACTACGCCACCCAGGTCTCCTCACGGCCGCCGACCTTCATGTTGTTCGCCAACAAGACCATGTCGCGCAACTCGAGCTACCGGCGCTACCTCGAGAACTACCTCAGACGCTCGCTCGATCTGCCCGGCGGCATCCCGACGCGCCTGGTCATCCGCAAGCGCTAACCGGTCGGCAAACAGCCGATTCATGCAGATCCATGAACAGGGTTGCCGGGCACTGCTTTGCCGCTCTATACTTCATGCAACTTCTTTGAAGTGTTACTTCAAAGGTTCCACTTCAGGTCACGTCCGGAGCGTTCAAGCTGGTTCAGCGGGCGCGCTTTGGGCACGGAAACCGGGTCGTGAAGAATGGGAAAGACTGACCGACGGGGGTTGACCAAAGCCGCACTGACCGATCGCGTCTACGATCGGCACGGCGGGCTGACCAAAGGTGAGGCCGCGGAGATCGTCGAGACGATCTTCGATACGGTAAAGGGCAGCCTGGTCGATGGGCGACGGGTGAAGATCCAGAACTTCGGGGTATTCGAGGTCACCCCCCGGCAGGGCCGGACGGGCGTCAACCCGACCAACGGTCGCAAGATCTTCATTCCGCCCCACAAAGGCCTGAGCTTCCGGCCGTCCCCGAAGCTCAAGAAGGAAGTCGACGACGAGGGCTGAGCCTCGGCCACGCCCGATCGATCGAAGCTGAGTCCAAGTGGCCAAGAAGATCTATTACAAGATCGGGGAAGCCTGCAAGCTCCTCGACATCCAGCCCTACGTACTGCGCTACTGGGAGACCGAGTTCCCCATGCTGCGCCCCGACAAGAGCTCGTCGGGCCAGCGGGTCTACAACGCCAAGGATCTCGCCACCATCCGGCGCATCAAGGAGCTCCTCTACGACGAGGGCTACACGATCGCCGGCGCCAAGAAGAAGCTCGACGGTGAGGATCTGAGCGAGCTGACGCTCGAGCCGGTGTCCGCGGCTCCAAAGCCGAAGTCCGAGCCAAAGCCGGAGCCTGAGGACAAGAGCGCTCCGAAGAAAGCCGCCGCGCCCAAGAAGGCTGAGCCGGCGAAGAAGAGTGCGCCCGAGAAGAAGGCGGCCGCAGTGGACTCCAAGGAAGCCGACGCCCTGCGCAAGGGCGTCGAGACGGCGCTCCAACAGGCCCGCGGCATCCTCGACCTGCTCGCCTCGAAGCGGTCGTAGGCGCGGGGTTCACCCCGATCAGCCGCTCCGATCTCGACTCACCGGCTTCGAGACGATAGAGTCCCGCTCCAGTCGGGACGTGGCGCAGCCTGGTAGCGCACCTGAATGGGGTTCAGGGGGTCGCGAGTTCAAATCTCGCCGTCCCGACCATGAGTAAGCTCTTCTTGGATTGACCAGGTTACGGAGAGTTATCTCGCACAACCTCTGGGTGACGCCGGGGTGCCGCCACGCAGAGGGCAGAACGTCACGGAGAGCCCCAGGTCCGTGACCCGAGTTCCACCATCACGTACGAAGCCCGGTATCTCTTTCGTGAGGGTGGTGAGCGTGACGTGTGCCTGTCAGTCGAGAGCGAGGTCGTCGACGAAGAGAAGCCCTCTGATGTCGTCGACGGTTTGCAGGCTGAGGACGCTGGTCTAGGTGTGAGACCCGGCGCTCAGAGAGAACGTTGCGTACGAACCACGGTGATGTAGAGGTATCGGCTGCCTGACCGGACTGTTGCCTCCCATACCCCAGGCATCCCGATTCGAGACATCGGTACGGGAGTCGTGCTTCGAATCTTCCGGCGCAGCTCGCGAACGCCAGGGAACCCCAGGGCCTTGGCTCTCGCTTCCCACACGGTGGCGGACCAGTCCTTGAGGGCGGTGAATGCCGAAGAGGCGGCGCACTGGTGGGTCTCAACTCCTTCATGCAGGGGATCCGAGATGACGATGGTGAACGTTGGCATCTGAGGACTGTATTCCAGCACACCGATTGCAGTCGGCGCATAGGCCAATTCGCCGATAGCCCCCGTGGCTCCTTGCCGACTTCAGGAGCGTCCTGCCTGAGATAGCGGAGTTCTACTCGTCCGAGCACAGCGAGCCGCTACGCCGCCCGCGGCTCGTTGTCATCCCGGCGGCTCGCTAGACCTCCTCGCGCTTCTCGGCAGCTCCGACTCGGCCCCACGGAGTTGGGTTTCGAGACTGTCCCGTTCGCTACTCCCGGACGGCTCCGTTCGCGAAGATCAAGCCTTGCTGCTGAGATAACTTGATGCGGTTCACCCGCTATCATCCCGGGGTCTCTCGTAAACCGTAGCGCCGTACAACGAGGAAGGACACAGCATGGCACGAGCAATTTGGAGCGACAGCTACTACCACGTCGAATTCGGCGGCGAGCGTGTTTGACGACGCGGCCTGGACGTACCCCGAGCCCAAGCCCGCTGCGAGCGAGATCAAGGAGCAAGTGGCGTTCTGGACGCGCGTCGGAGGCAACCAGTGAGCTCGCCGCAAGCCTCTTCCTCGTCAGCGGCTACCCGTGTCGATCCCGCCGTTGCCGGCTACCTGGATCGCTATCTGGAGATCCGGAGTTTCACCGAGAAGCTGACCGAGCCGCTGACGACCGAGGACTGTGTCGTGCAGTCGATGCCCGACGTCAGCCCTACCAAGTGGCACCTGGCCCACGTCACGTGGTTCTTCGAGACGTTTGTTCTCCTTCCTCATATGAGCGGCTACGAGCCGTTCGATTCCGGCTACCAGTACCTATTCAATTCGTACTATCTGGGAGCGGGGGAGCGTCACTGCCGCGATCAGCGGGGTTACATCAGCCGGCCCTCGGTAGGCGAGATCCACGAGTACCGGCGGCATGTCGATCGCCATATGCGGGAATTCCTGGGCCGCGTGGTGGGCGGCGCTCCGGGCGGAGACGAGATCCTTCGAGTTCTCGAGATTGGGCTTCACCACGAGCAGCAACATCAGGAGCTTCTCCTCACCGACATCAAGCACGTCCTCTCGATAAACCCGCTTCGTCCGGCCTATCGACAGACCGAGCGTGCTTGCGCGGGGCGACGGGATGCCTCTCCGCTGTCGTGGATAGCCACCGAAGAGGGCCTGTTCCAGATCGGCCACGACCGCAGTACCGGCTTTGCGTATGACAACGAGACGCCTCGGCACCGCTACTTCGTCGAGGGATTCGAGTTCGCCGACCGCCTGGTCACGAATGGTGAGTACCTGAGGTTCATCGAGGACGGCGGCTACGCACGCGGCGAGCTGTGGCTGTCCGAGGGATGGGCGGCGGCCCAGGCCAACGACTGGCAAGAGCCGTTCTATTGGGAGAAGAAGGACGGGGTGTGGCACAACTACGCCCTGTCGGGCTTGCGACCGGTCGATCCGCTGGAGCCCGTCTGTCACGTCAACTACTTCGAGGCCGACGCTTACGCTCGATGGGCCGGCGCGCGTCTTCCTAGCGAGCAGGAGTGGGAGGTAGTGGCGGCTCGGCACCCTATAGAAGGCAACTTCGTCGAATCCGGCCGGCTTCATCCGGCGCCGGCACCGGGTGCGAGCACTCAGCCTGGCGTCAAACAGCTGTTCGGCGATGTCTGGGAGTGGACCCGCAGCCAGTACTCGCCCTTCCCGGGCTACGAGCCGCTTCCCGGAACCCTGGGCGAGTACAACGGCAAGTTCATGAGCAACCAATTCGTCCTGCGGGGTGGCTCGTGCGTGACCTCCGAGACCCACATCCGCCCCACCTACCGCAACTTCTTCCCCGCGGATACTGCCTGGCAGTTCACCGGAATCCGCCTGGCGCGCGACCTGGGGGGGCAGTCGTGAGCGCCAGATTCGAGTTCGACAACACATACGCCCGTGAGCTCGAGGGCTTCTACGTGCCGTCGCAGGCCGCGGTGGTGCCCCAACCGAAGCTCTTGAGTCTCAACCGCGGTCTGGCTGAAGAGCTGTGTCTCGATCCCGACGTTCTCGGCTCGGATCGGGGCGTGGCAGTGTTCGCCGGTAACGAATCCCCTGCAGGCGCCAGCCCCTTGGCTCAGGCGTACGCCGGGCACCAGTTTGGTGGCTTCGTGCCACGGCTCGGCGACGGCCGGGCGCTGCTCCTGGGCGAGGTGATAGACCGCAACGGCAAGCGTCGCGACATTCAACTGAAGGGCTCAGGCCGCACTCCCTTCTCACGCGGAGGCGACGGCAAGGCCACGGTCGGCCCGGTACTGCGAGAGTTCCTGGTCAGTGAGGCGATGCACACGCTCGGCATCCCCACCACCCGAGCGCTCGCTGCCGTCTCAACCGGTGAGCAGGTCTTGCGTGAAGGGCTGCTTCCCGGCGCGGTGCTGACTCGTGTTGCGGCAAGCCACCTTCGCGTCGGCACCTTCCAGTTCTTCGCTGCGCGCGGAGAGACGGACAAGGTGAAACAACTCGCCGACTACAGCATCGCTCGCCACTACCCGGAACTTGGCGACGCGGACAATCCCTATCTTGGCTTCCTTGCAGCGGTACGCGACGCCCAGGCCGCGCTGATCGCCGGCTGGATGCACGTCGGGTTCGTGCATGGGGTCATGAACACCGACAACATGACGATCTCCGGCGAGACCATCGACTACGGGCCGTGCGCATTCATCGATACCTACGAACCGGAAGCTGTATTCAGCTCAATCGACCGTGGCGGCCGCTATGCGTATGGTCAACAGCCGCTGATCGCGCGCTGGAATCTCGGCAGACTTGCCGAGACGCTCCTACCGTTGATCGATGCCGATGAAGCTCGTGCCATCCAGCTTGCCGGCGACGCCGTCAACGACTTCGTCGATCACTATCTGGCGTACTGGCTCGACGGAATGCGGGCCAAACTGGGACTCGCTGTCTCGGAGGATGAAGATCTCGAGCTGGCGAACGGTTTCCTTGCCGCCCTGGAGGGCCAGAACGCCGACTACACGCTCGCATTCCGGCGACTGTCGGACGCGGCTCGAGGCGACGATGCCCCGCTGCGCGCGCTCCTGAGCGACGCTTCGGCCTATGACCTTTGGGCCGACCGCTGGCGGAAACGTCTGTCCCACGAGAGCGCCAGCGGGGAAGCTCGTGCCCAGGCCATGGACAGGGTGAACCCGATCTACATCCCCAGGAATCACAAGGTCGAGGAAGCTCTGACGGTCGCGGCGGGAAGTCAGCTGCTCGACCCCTTCGAGACTCTTCTCGAGGTCCTCGAGAACCCCTTCGACGAGAAGGAAGGGTTAGAAGCGTACTCGTCGCCGGCGCCTGCGAGCTTCGGACGCTATAGAACCTTCTGTGGGACATAGCCGTCCAGACATAGCGCTATGTGTCGATAGCCCCGCCGGCTGTTAGATCCTGCACGGCTCCGGCTTGCCCGAGGGCCTAACTTGGATGACGTGGTAATCCTGCGCCGTTGTTTCACGTCGCCGATGTGGCGGTTCGTCGGCATCTGGTCGATGCTGATGGTGGTTTCGATCGGGCCGGCAAGCGCGCAGCCCGAGACGCTCGAAGGCGTCCTCTCCGTGGCCTGGGGCGACCCCTCCCCAGACATCGAAGCGCCCGCCCACCTCGCCTTCCATCTCACCGACGACTCGGGCACGGTCACACGGCTCCAGATCGGAGCGGACCTCGTCAGCACGTTCGGCGGACCGCAACAGCTGGCGGGCCTTAGGGTCGAGGTGACGCTTGCCGAGCTCGCGCCTTCGAGCCCGGAGACAGACGGCGTCTCGACAGTGACCAATCTCCGCATCGTGCCGCCGGGTCCCGGCGCCGCGGCGCCGGAGCCGTTCGACGTCACCGGCTCGAAGCCGTGGATCTCGATTCTGTGCAAGTTCTCGGACGTCGCTACCGAGCCTGAGAACCTGGCGTACTTCCAGGACATGTACGGCGGTGACCCGGGTGAGCTGGATCACTACTGGCGCGAGCTCTCCTACGAGACCATCGACGTGGTGGGCAGCCTCGCGGTCGATTGGGTGGACCTGCCGCAACCCCATACGTTCTACGCTCCGACACCCGGCAGCGGCACCGGCGCCAATCTGAACGCCCTGTTCGACGATTGCACCGCGGCCGCCGACGCCGCCGGGGTGGACTTCTCGAACGGCGGCACCGGCGGCTACGAGGGCATCAACATGATGTTCAACGGCCTACTCGATTGCTGCGCCTGGGGCGGCAGCAAGTGGGCGAGCCTCGACGGCGTGACCAAGCTCTGGCGGGTCACCTGGGAGCCGCCCTGGGGCTACGCCGACGAAGGGGTGATCGCGCACGAGATGGGGCACGGATTCGGCCTGCCGCATTCGAACAACTGGGACAACGACGGCTTTCCGTACGACAGCCCGTGGGACGTGATGAGCGCTGCGACCGGCTATGCGGTCAACGATCCGACGTACGGGCGCCTGGGCAAGCACACGATCGCTCATCACAAGGACATCCTTGGCTGGATCGCTCCCGCCGAGCGATTCGAGGTGACGGCGCCGGGGATCTACGGAGTGACGATCGATCATCTGGCCGTGGCGTCGACGCCCAACCTGCGGATGGTGAGGATCCCGATCGGAGTTTCGTCGAAGTCCTACGTCGTCGAGGCGCGCGAGCAGGTGGGGAACTACGACGGGAACCTCCCGGGCAATGCGGTCCTGATCTTCGAAGTTGATCCGTTCCGAAGCGAGGACGCGTGGCTGGTGGATGCCGACGTTCCTCCCGCGGGCTACTCAGACAACGAGGGCTCGATGTGGAAGGTGGGCGAGACGTTCGAGGACCTGGCCAACGAACTGCAGATCACGATCGACGGTGCGGCGCCGAACGGCTTCGACGTGACGATCGCCTACGGCGTGCCGCCGACGTTGACCACTGACCCGACGGCCCTCGACTTCGGCTCGGTCGACGTCAGCGACTCGTCGACCCTGATCCTCCAGATCCTCAACAGCTCGACGGGCGCCCAGACGCTGTTGCTCTCCTCGATGCAGCTGTCGGACACCCAGAACTTCTCGCTCGACCTGGGCGCGGGCTCGGTGCCCTGCGGCAGTGAGACGGCGGTGATCGCTTCAGGGGGATTCTGCTCGATCGGTGTCGCCTTCGCGCCGGCGGTCGAGCAGGCGTTCACCGAGACCCTGTCGATCGGCTCGAACGCGTCGGCGCAGCCGTACGTCGTGTCGATCGACGGCAACAGCGTTCCGTGCGCCTTCAACGATCACGTGGTGCTCCCGGACGAGGTCGTGAGCGACACTCGTACCGAGGAAGCCTGCCTGACCCTGACCGCTGGACCGTACTCGGTCGTTGCACCCGGCGAGGTCACGCTACGGGCGGGCGATGCGGTGATCCTGCAGGGCGGGTTCTCGGTCGGAGCGGGCGCGGCTCTGACGATCGAGTTGTTCTGAGGGCGGTAGCCTCGTGCTTATCGCCCGAACCGCCGAGCGAGCCCGACTCTCACGACCACGGGGTCTATCGACAGCTCTCCCGGAGCGAAGTCGGCGACCGGAAAGAACTTCGACTGGAAGACTTCCGGGATGAACTCAGGCTGGGTGGTCGATCGTAAGATTCTGACGCTGCCGGAGAAGAGCCACCCGCCCGCGCCCAGGGGTAGGTCGAGCCCGATCGCCGCACCGTAGGCGAGGTCGTCCTCGGTGCCGACAGTGACGGTTCGCTCCGGGGCCGGCGAAAAGCGGATGTCGTCGTACAGCACGTAACCCACCAGTGGACCGACGGACAGATCGTAGGGCTTCCGCGGAAAGAGATGGAAGTTCAGACCTAGCGTGACCGGCACGAAATCGATCTCCCCCGGGTAGGTATCGGTTTCCGTGAACGTTCTCAGGAGCTCGCCGGTGTCGTTGTGGGTCACGACACCGTCTCGAGCGATGCCGACCTCGAGGTCGCTGCCAGCGAGGGAGGTGGCGAGTTCCAGTCCGATGCGATCGCCGGTCCGCAGTTCGTAGCTGATGAACGGAGCGATCGCGCTCTGCGATTCCACCTCATAGCGGTTGTCGACCCGCACCAGCTCCAGTACGCCGATGCTGAACGCGGTCTCTCCGGCGCCGGAGAGGCTGCCGCGCGGCTCGAGGAATCCGACACCGAGTCGGACAACGTGGCTGAGCTCGGCGGTAGCCCGGTCCGCCCCGAACGCGAGGATTACGATCGAGAGCGTGATCGCGAACCAGCTAGCAGGCCGGGCTCTCGGGCCTCTCATCATTGTCATCGCCAGACTCCTCGCCGACGTGCATCGCCATGACGCTACACCCAAGAGGCGCGTTTCCAAAGGGGGTGGAATCCCGCGGTCTTCACCTCGTGGCTCGGTAGTTTCCTGGGTTCGTGGTCGATCGGCCTGTTGACGTTGGTCAGCACGTTCGTGCTCCTGGCGCTCGCCGTGGGCAACAGCCTCGGTTGGCTGACGAGCGTACTTCGAGTCGTGATCGCGATCGGCTCCGGCGTGCTCGTCTGGCTCGTTCTCGTCTACCACGTCGATGACTACTGGTTGTTTTTCCCGCTCAACGAGCTCCTGAAGGTCTTCTTCGAGTAGGGATCAGTCTCAGACGGCTGGGGAAGGAGCAGCGACCAGGGCCGAGGTCCGTGGAACAGCTACGAGCGCGGCGGCGATTCCGTGCTCCGCCTGGTGGCGCTCACCTTGGGAGAGGACTGCCAGGTGACTCCACCATCGTAGCTTCGTGACATCTCGAACGAGTAGCTGGTTTCGCCGATGTCGAAGTAGCGGTAGCGCTCGACGAATTCGCCCTGTTCGTCGAAGCCGCGTCCGTCTCCGTGGAGCTCGCCTTGGCGGTACACCTCGTCGATATAGGTGAAGCCGGGCAGGTTGGCCATTGCCCAGTGCACGACGAACCGGCCGGTCTGTGGATCGTGGGTTCGGAGGGTCGTACCGCGGAAGACCGTGTTGCCTTGGCGGTCGAGGCCGAAGTAGTCGGCCTGCATCGCGGTTCCGTCGAGGATGTAGCGCACCTCGGTGCGCGCGAGCCCGACGATCTGTTGGTCCTCGCTGCGCAGCACGATGTCCCACTGACCGATGAAGACCTCGAGCTGTCGGATGCCAGCCTTCGGCTCTGTGTCAGCGAGCGTCACCTGGGACGAGCCGTCTTCCGGGGAGACCTCGAGGCGATCGGAGTGGAGTAGCTCGGGGCTCGCGGGCCGCGGGAGCAGGTTGACCAAACAGAGTGTGATCAGGAGGAGTCGGTTGCGCATGCTCCTTCTACGCGGCCGCAGTCCTTCGAGTTGCACCATCGGGCGGGCGCACGACGAGGCGTCAGCCGTTGCTCGGTCGCCAGGTCTCGCGCTCGGTCACGACTGCCGCCATCGGTACGTCGTGCGCCTCGGTCGGAATCTGGTCGAGCAGCTGCTGGTGGTAGGACAGGCCGATTCCGGGGAAGGAGCGTCCGGCCAGGAACCGATCGAAGTAGCCGGCCCCGTGTCCCAGCCTGTAGCCCCGCCGATCGAACCCGAGTCCGACGATCAGCGCGACGCCGATCAGCTCGTTGACTTCGTCCTCGTCCAACTCGGGCGCTCCCAGGGGTGGCTGCCGGAGGCCGAACGAGAGCGTTCGCAGCTCGCAGGGGTAGGGATGGACGTGGATCCGGTGATCCTTCCGCTCGGTCCTGGGCACGTATACCGGACGACCGAGATCGAGCAGGCGCTGGAGCAGTCCCCAGGTGTCGACCTCCTGACCGAATGAGAGGCAGATGAGGATGCCCTGCGCCTGGGTGACCTCAGGGAGCTCGAGCGCGCGGTCGGCGACCCGCGCCGCCGCGCTTTGGGCAGCGTCCGGGGAGAGCCGGGCGACCAGATCGCTGAGCTCGAGGCGTAGGGTCTGTTTGCGCTCTGCCGTGGGTGAGCCGTCGTTGGTCACGAACAGAGGATACTCAACTCTCCGACGGCTCGGCCGACGCCCTCGGGAAGGTTCGTCGGGCCGGGAGCCGAGACCCGTCGCTCAGTCGCCCGCGGCGACGAGCCCGGCCAGCACCGGCTCGTACTCTTCCGCGAGGAACGCCGTGAACGGTACGTCGCCACCGTAGCGGGAGAGATGCGTCGTGTCGCTGAAGTGCTCGGGGCCGAAGCCGACATCCTGGTAATCGCGAATCTCGACGCCGGTCTCACGACGGATCCGGTCGAGCACCGCCTGCATTCTGGCGACAGCCTCGGGTGGGTACTGGATCCACTCGGTGTTCCGCGGCAGCAGAACGACCTCGACGTGATCCGAGAACTTCTGGAACTCCAAGACGATGCGGATGAACGACTCGACCAGGATCTCTTCGAAGTGAAGCTCGACGATGTCGCAGCAGGCGGTGCGCTGGAGCTTGTCGTTCTCGAGCCGCCGCGGCGTCCTCTGGAGCTCGTAGAACTCCGTGAAGAGCTCGAGCGTCTCGGGCGACCGCTCGTCCGGGATGGTGCCGGCGCCCTGCCAGTCGTAGTTGAAGTTCGAGGGCACGTAGTCGGGGTACTCCTCCTCGAACTTCTCATTGAGCTGGTCGCCGATCTCCTGGAGGCGCTGCTGGCGGTCCTCGTCTTCCTCCGGCAGATCGCTCGTCGGGGGTGGAGTCTCGAGTCCCTGGCCGAAGTACCAGGTGGTGATCTCGGCCGAGACGTCGTTGCGGAGGTAGTGGATGTTGAGGATCTGGAGACCCCGGGTCGGGTCCTCCGGGACCATCGCGAACATCTCCCGCGGGCTCGCGAGCATGGCGAGGAAGGAGTCGACGGCGGGCTGCGCGCCCCGCCAGCGCGCGGAGGTCAGCTGGAACGGGACGAACTCGATCAGCGCGAGCTTCAACCGCCGGTCGCGCTCGTCGAAGGCCTCGTGGATCCTCCGGGAGAAGAAGTCCTGAAAGTACGGGTTCAGGCCGCCGACCCCGAAGTTGAACGACTTGACCTCGATGCCGCTCTGTTCCAGCTGTCGGTCGAACAGGCGGGCTGAGAAGCCGGCCCGGGTCATCGACGAACCGAAGAACATGACCAGATCTCGCTCCTCAGCGAGAATGCGTGGCAGTGCGGCTCGCGCTTCCATCACCCGACCGAGGATGGTCTCGGCGCTTGCATCGTTGAGGTCCGCGAAGATCCTGACGATGCCGTAGCACGCGGCCATGCCGAGCGTGATGACCAGCAGAACCCTGGCGAAGATCGCTCTAGAACTGGAAGTAGATGAACTCATTGCTGGGCTCTCCAACCATCAGGCAGAGGGTCTGACCGAGAAGTATCAGTAGCCAAAACAGCCAAGGCTTACTTTCCAACTTGTCGGCGCCTCGGATGACGCCGTAGTCCATCCAGTGGAGCAGGGCGATGATCGCGACGGTGAGCAGCAGGATCGTGGGGGCCGTAGCGATCGGCCCGGGCAGCGCGCCGCCGAGGCCGTGCATGTCGGCGAGCATACTCAAGCCCGAGCTCAGGCTGGTAGCGCGGAACAGAACCCAGCCGAGCATCACCAGGTAGAAGGTCGCCGCCCACTTGACCACCGTCACCCAGCGGCTCGCGGGCTGGTGGAACATGGCGAACGCCTTGACCCTGCCGAGCGCGTGGCTCGCGGTGATCAACATGCCGTGAAACGCGCCCCAGGCGACGAACGTCCAGGCGGCGCCGTGCCAAAGACCGCCGAGCAGCATGGTGATCATGACGTTGCGAAAGCGGCGGTTGTTGCGATTGCCGCCGAGCGAGATGTAGAGATAGTCCCGCAGCCAGGTGGAGAGCGAGATGTGCCACCGGCGCCAGAAGTCGACCGGCGAGACCGCGAAGTAGGGGACGCGGAAGTTCGGCGGGATCTTGAAGCCCAGCATCAGCGCCAGGCCGATCGCCATGTCCGTGTAGCCGGCGAAGTCGCCGTAGATCTGCCCGGCGAATGCCAGGACGCCGGTCCAGGTCTCCATCAGGCTGATCGGTTCGACGGAGTCGAAGGCTCGCGCCGCCGGGATCGCCAGCAGGTCGGCGACCGTCTTCTTGAGAATGCCCGCGGTCACCAGGAGCAGGCCGTGCTTGACGTCCTTCCAGGTCGGCACCGGCAACTCGTGCATCTGAGGCAGGATCTGCTTTGCCCGCAGGATCGGACCAGCGACGAGCTGCGGGAAGAACGAAAGCGCCGCGACAAACTCGACCAGCCCCTTGCGCGGCTCCATCTCGCCCCGATAGACGTCGATGGTGTAGCTCAGGCTCTGGAAGGTGTAGAACGAGATGCCGACTGGCAGTACCCATCCCAGGGTCGGCAGATCTGCGGTGACGCCGAACAGCTGCAGGAAGTCGGCGACCGACAGCAGCACGAAGTCAGCGTACTTGAAGAGCCCCAGGATGCCGAGGTTGATCGCGACCGAGAGGGTGACCCACCCCTTCCTGCCACGCTGGGAAGCGGCGCGCCCGATCGCCTGGGCGATGAAGTAGTCCGCCACGCCGCTGAACACGAGCAGCGGAATGAACCGGTAGTTCCAGGTGCCATAGAAGATCAGGCTCGCGACGACGATCAGATAGACCCGCGGCCTCTGGCGCAGCAAGAGCACGCCGTAGAACAGGACGAACAGGACGAAAAAGAGGTAGAAGATCGGGGTATTGAAGATCATTCGCTATTTCCAAGCGCGAGCGCGGCCATGCCGACGCCACTCGTACCGGTTTTGCCTAGTGGGACACGTCGAGAGGGGATTTCGTTGCATGTGGAAGCAGATCGGTAGACCCGAGTCCTGTCGAAGGGGCCTGGTCGCGTCGTGCTAATCTCGATCAGTACTCAATTGCAGAAGTGGCACCCAAGGCGGCCCGTCGGAGACCGTGATGACGGGCTCTCGACTCGAAGACCTGCGGAGGAGAGATGGCGAAGCTAAGAGTCCCAGGCCGGCGTGACGAGCTGGTCTCGAAGACCAAGGTCGATCGCGTACTGGGCAGCAAGATTCAGGTCTCGGTGAAGGACGCCGTACGCGTTGCAGGCACACGTGCCGGCGAAGAGGTCGTGCTCGAGGGCGTAGCCGGCGACTCCGTCGTCGAGATCGAAGTCGAAGGCGGCATCCGGCTGTGGGTGTCGGTCGACCAGATGCAGGAGGACCTGGCCGAGCACGGCACGCGCTCCGCAGCGGACGGCTCGCTGGTGATCCCCGGCGCCTGGCCCGCCTCGTCGCGCACTCGCGGCGCCGGCGCCTGGGCGGTGACCGGCCTCAAGATCCTGGACGTCGATCTCGCCGGCATGGGCGCCCAGGCGATCGCCTCGTACCTGGAGGGCCAGCTCGAACCGGGTCCGGGGCTCTACGAGTGCCCGGATCCGACCCAACTGGCGGGAAGGATCAAGGGCCCGAGCGGCGTCGACGGCTCAGGGCCGATCCTGGTCTTCGTGCACGGCACGGCATCGAACACCGCCGGTAGCTTCGGCGGGCTGATCGAAGACGAGCGGCGAGCCGTCTGGAGTCGGATTCAAGAACGCTACGGCCAGCGTGTCTACGCCTTCGAGCATAGGACGCTGACCCGGAGCCCGGTCGACAACGCGCGCGAGCTGGCGTCGCTGTTGCCGGCGAACGCCCAGGTGCATCTGGTCAGCCATTCGCGCGGTGGCCTGGTGTGCGAGCTGCTCTGTCAGGGCCAGCGGGTCGTCGATGGGTCGATCTTCGATGACGACGACCTTCGACAGTTCGACGATCACGGTGATCAGGCGGGCAACAGCAGGAAACAGCTCGAGGCCCTGGGGGGTGTGCTGGCCCGGAAGGGGCTGGATGTCCAACGCTTCGTCCGGGTCGCGTGCCCGGCGCGCGGCACGACCCTCGCCTCGGGTCGACTGGATCGCTTCCTGTCGCTCGGCCTCAACGCCCTGGGGCTGATACCGGCGCTCAAGGTCAGCCAGACCTACGACTTCGTCAAGACGCTGCTGCTGGCGGTAGCCAAGAAGCGGATCGACCCGAGCGAGCTGCCGGGGCTCGAGGCGCAGACCCCGACGTCGCCGCTGGTCCGGGTGCTCAACCGCCAGGACAAGCTGGTCGACGCCGATCTGTCGGTGATCGCCGGCGATCTCGAGGGGCGCGGCGTCTGGGGACGCCTCAAGACCTTCGCCACCGATCTGTTCTACCGCGAGGACCACGACCTGGTGGTCAACACGTCGGCGATGTACGGCGGCACGCCACGCGCCGAGGGCCGCGGCCGGTTCTTCTTCGACCAGGGCAACGAGGTCAATCACTTCAAATACTTTCGCAACGACAGCTCGGTCGAGCAGCTCGAGCTGGCACTGGCGGAGTCCGGCACGACGGTCGGTGGCTTCCGGCCGATCGAGGATGCGGCGCCACCCCGCGAGGTCGCCCGGCGCTCGTTCCGCGGCGCCGGCACCGAGCCGCGACCGGTGGTATTCGTCCTGCCGGGGATCATGGGCACGCATCTCAAGGTCGGAGACGACCGGATCTGGGCCGACCCGAGGGACCTTGCGAAGGGTGGGCTCGATCGCCTGACGATCGACTCCGCCGGCGTCGAGCCCGACGCGGTGATGGGGCGCTCGTACCTGAAGCTGCTGCAGTTCCTGGAGTCGGTCGGGCACGAGGCGATTCCGTTCCCCTACGACTGGCGGCTGTCGATCCTCGACGAAGGCCGGCGCTTCGCAGTGGCGGTGGACGCCAAGCTGGCCGAGACCGCCGCGAGCGGGATGCCGGTCCGGATCCTGGCGCACTCCATGGGTGGTCTGGTCGCTCGAGCGATGCTGGCCCAGCGCCGATCGGTCTGGGAGGCGCTCAAAGAGCGTCCGGGCAGCCGTCTGATCATGCTCGGCACGCCGAATGGAGGCTCGTACACGATTCCTCGGGTCGTGCTGGCGCGCGAGAAGGTGCTGCGCCAGCTGGCGTTGATCGATCTGCGCCACAAGCGGCGCCGGGTGCAGGAGATCGTCAGTGGATTTCACGGCCTGCTCGAGCTGATGCCCGTCGACTGCGGCGAGGACCTTTACGAGGTCGAGGTCTGGAAGCGACTGGCGCAGGTCGATGACGGCAAGTGGACGCCGCCCACCGCGGCCGACCTGAAGGCCGCGAAGCGCTTGCGCGAGGTACTCGAGAGCAGCCCGATCGATGCGGAGCGGATGCTCTACGTCGCGGGGCAGGCGCCAGCGACGCCGATCGGAATGAAGGTCGACGACCAGGAGGGGATCGTTTTCCTGGCCTCGGCAGAGGGTGACGGCCGGGTGCCGTGGGCCACGGGCCGATTGCCGGACGTCCCGACCTGGTACATGGCCGGCGTCAGGCACGGGGCTCTCGCGAATCACAAGCCCTCCTTCTCAGCGATCGACGAACTGCTGCGAGAGGGTGGAACCCAGCGGCTCTCGACCCGCTCGCCCGCGGTACGCGGCGCGGGTGAGACGTTCGTCATACGCGAGGACGATGCCGACCAAGCGGTGGATGTCTACCCGAGCCGTTCGGAACTCGAGGCCGCGGCGCTCGGTGACGAGCCGTTCACCGTCGAGGAGGAGCTTGAAGTTCCCATCCTGGTGAGCGTCGCCCACGGCGATCTCGCCTATGCTCCGGCACCGGTGATTGTCGGCCACTACGAGGGCGATCTGATCGTCAGCGCCGAGGCGGCGCTCGATCGTCAGCTCGATCGCCGGCTGACGCGGCGTCTGAGACTCGGTCGCTACCCGGGACCGATCGGCTCCTCCGAGGTGGTGCTCGACCGGCGCCGGGGTGCGAAGCCGGGCGGTGCGATCGTGGTCGGCCTGGGGCGGGTCGGCGAGCTGAGCCGCGGCGCGTTGACCACCAGCTTCGTCGAGGCGATCCTCGGCTACGCCCTCAAGTTGGCCGAGGAGCGCTCCGACGACAGCCTGGAAGAGATCGAGCTCGTGAGCCTGCTGATCGGGTCGTCCGAGGCCGGACTGATGATGGAGGAGAGCGTCGAGGCGATTCTCGAGGGCGTCCAGACGGCGAACTCGAGGCTGCTCGCCGAGGTCGACTCCAAGCAGCGTCTCCGCTTCGGCTCTCTGACCCTGGTGGAGCTCTACCAGGATCTGGCGGTTCAGGCTCTTCACACCCTCAGAAACCTCGGCGCGGCCGACAAGGGGATCCTGGTCGCTGAGGAGCTGAGGTCACTGGAGGCCGGGCGCCGTCGCGTCTTCAATCAGCCGGACCCGCGCTGGTGGCTTCGCCTCGTAATTCAGGAGGAGGTCGTGCCGGCCGTGCCGGAAGCGGGGGCGGAATCGCTGCCCTGCGACGGGCCGGCGCCGGTCATCGAGCAGCTGCGCTTCTCACTCCTGGGAGATCGGGCGCGCGCGGAGACGACGCCGCTCGCGATCAGTCGCAACCTGGTCGACGGGATGATCGAGGACGCCATGCACACTCTGCGTGACGATCCCCAGGTCGGCAAGACGCTGTTTGAGATGTTGCTGCCCAACCATCTCAAGGTCTCGGCTGCTGAGCGGCGACATCTGGTCCTGGTCGTCGACGAGCGCGCGGCGCGCTACCCGTGGGAGCTGCTGGTCAACCGTGCCGCCGGCGATGTCGCTCTTTCGCGGCGAGCTGGCCTGGTCCGTCAGCTCAGTACAACGGAGTACCGCCCGCAGGTCGTGACGCCGACCAAGGCGACCGCGCTGGTGATCGGCGACCCCCCGAGCGATCTGGCGGAGCTTCCCGGCGCGCAGGACGAAGCGATGGCGGTGATCGAGCTGCTGGAGAGCGGTGGATTCGAGATTCCGAACCGCAAGAACGCCATCCGGCCGTCGACCGCACAAGTGCTCAACGCCCTGCTCACCGACGACTACCGCGTCGTGCATCTCGCCGGCCACGGCGACTTCGATCCGAGCGATAAGAATCGCAGCGGCATGGTGATCGGCAAGGGCCGATTCCTGACTCCGGCGGTCATCAATCAGATGACCCAGGTACCCGAGCTGGTCTTCATCAACTGCTGCCATCTCGGCTACATCGCGGGCGAAGACGGCGAGGTGCAGCGCGAGGAGCCGCGCGCGTTCCACCGCCTGGCGGCGAATCTGGGAGCTCAGCTCATCCGCATGGGTGTGCGGGCGGTCGTGGCGGCCGGCTGGCCGGTCGACGATGCCGCCGCGCTGACCTTTGCGACCACGTTCTACAACGGGATGCTGGGGGGAGAGGAGTTCGGCAAGGCGGTGCTGGACGCTCGTGTCGAAACCCACAGGGCCCACGGCAACACCAACACCTGGGGCGCGTACCAGTGCTACGGCGATCCGTCCTACCGGCTGGTGCGGAGGACCCGTCGCGACGATGACGACGAGCACTTCCCGTACGTCGCTGCCGATGAGTTGATCGTGACCCTCGACAACTCAGTGAGCTCGGCGCGCGCCGGGGGGCCAGGCTGGGGGAGCTATCTGAACTGGCTGGAGAACCATCCGCGCTTCCCGAAGGGGTGGCGGCAGACCGCCGCAGTCGCCACGGCGTTCGGTCGAGCCTTCGCCGAGATTCGGGAGTACGAGCGCGCCGTTCGTTACTACCGTCTGGCGACCGAGCTCGAGCATGGCGCCATGACGCTGCGGGATATCGAGCAGCTCGGCAACGTCGAGGTGCGTTGGGGAGAGCGATCCAAGGATGTCGACATCGTCCGCTCCGGGCTCGCTCGACTACGGCAGGTGCTCGAGCTCGGTCCGACCAGCGAACGCTGGAGCCTGGTCGGCGGTAGCTGCAAGCGTCTGGCCCAGCTGTCGAGCGGCAAAGACCGCCTCGAGGCTCTCGAGCAGATGAGCGCCGCCTACCAGGAGGCCCACGAGCTGACGCTGCGAAGAACCGGTCAGGTGGACACGTATCCACTGCTCAACTATCTTGCCGCCCGGGTCGTAAGGCGCCTCAAGGACGACACCCTGGACGATCTCGCGGAGCTGCTCGAGGCGGCCGAGGAGGCCGCGCCCGGACGGTTCGCGGCGAAGCCCGATTTCTGGAACGCGATCATTCCTGCCGACATCGCGCTGGTTCGGCATCTCGCCAGCGGCAAGCTGCGGCAGCCAGCGAAGCGTCGCGAAGTTGTCGAGAGCTACCTCGCGGGGCGGACCCGGGCCGCTTCGCAACGCGAGTTCGACTCGGTCATCGATCACGTCAGGTTCCTGATCGCGATGCGTTCGGACGGTAGCCTCACCCGGGGCCGCAGCGAGAGCGCAAAGCGAGCGCGTGCGGACGTCGAGGGTCTCGAGCAGCTGCTGGAGGCGCTGCAGAGCGAGAACCGGGACTAGCCGCCCTTCTCGCGCCGCGGCGGCGCGGGAGACCGGGAGGGGGTGGCGCGTCGGCTCCCCTCGCGCGACGGAACCCCGTCTGCTCGACCTGGCGCCGTGCTGGAATCGGCGCTGAACGGGTACTCTGAGGGCTCGCCGCCAACTTGCATGAGGGAGACTGAGTCATGACCTTTACAGAACTGCTTCAGAGGACGCACCAGATATTGCGCGCCGAACTGGTCGTCATCGCCGGTACCCCGATCACCGTGATGACCCTGGTGATCCTGGCCGCGATCGTGATCATCACGTTCAAGGTTGCCGGACTGCTCCAACGAGCCGTCGAGCGCCACTTGATGAAGCGCAGCGAGGGAGACATGGGCACGGCCGGTGTCGTCAGCCGGCTGCTGCGCTACATCGTCCTGGTCGTCGGCCTGAGCATCGGTCTCAACACCGCGGGCATTAATCTCAGCGCCCTGTTCGCGGCGGGAGCTCTGTTCGCGGTCGCAATCGGCTTCGCGATGCAGAACGTGGTCGCGAACTTCGTCTCCGGGATCATTCTGCTGACCGAACGGGTGATCAAGCCCGGTGACATTCTCGAGGTCGAAGG
>JAJCXP010000207.1 GCA_029263375.1 Acidobacteriota bacterium
CGCGCGCCAACTCGACCACCAGCTCGCGCTCCTCGATGGTCATGCGCTGGAGCGCCGCTTCGACCTGGCCGATGTCGTCGAATGCGTGCAACCGACCGCTACGTGAGCGAAGCTCGCCCGGGGTCTGGGGGCCGCGCAGCAGCAGCAGGGTGAGGATCGCCTTCTCTTCGGGGTCGAGCTCCAGGCGACGGCTTACGGACTGGCTCCAGCGCTCGGTGCGGGCGCCTTCGCTGCGCCAGACCAGCACTTGCTTGCGCATTTCGTCGAGCGCTTCGACGACCACGGTCTCGCTCAAGGCCATGACCGGGAACCGATTGCTCTTCTGGTTACAGGCCGCGACCACAGCGCTCACGGTCAGCGGGTAGTAGTCGGGCGTCGCCTGCTCCTTCTCCAGCAGCGCACCCAGAATCCTCTGCTCCACCTCTCCCACGTCACTGATCTTGCGCATCGCGGCTAGGATACTTCCCGAGCGCGCCGCGAGTCGAATGTCGATCTACGATCTTCCACGCGCCTTCTACACTCCCCTGGCACCGTCGAATGTCGATCTACGATCCCCTGGTACCGGAGCCAAGTGCTCACGACGCCCGTGATCTGGAGCGGGTCCGGGCCGAGTTTCGTCACGCCAGCCGTCCCTTCCTGGGATCCGCGGCTACCTGGCTCACCTGGGCGATCGTGCTGCCGGCGGCGGCGCTGCTCACACGGCGGCTGCCGGCTGACGCCTACGCGGCGGTGCTCTTCACCTGGTCGGGCGCAATTCTGCTCGCCGGCGCGGTCGAAGCGATCGCGATCTTCCGCCGTGCGCAGCGCCAGGCTCCCACTCCGCTCGGCGTCTGGGCGTTGCGGTCCCAGGGGAATCTCTCGTCGGTGGCGATCGTACTGTCGATCCTGCTGGTCTGGCAGGGGCTCGCCTGGACGCTGCCGGGACTCTGGCTGCTGATGCTCGGTCACTCGTTCTTCGTATTGGGAGGGCTCGCGTTCACTCCCCTGCGCACCACCGGCCGGCTCTATCAACTCGGCGGAATTGTCGCCCTGTTACCGGTCGACATGTCGCTCGAAGCGTTCGCTGTCACCGCTGCCTTGGCGAACCTCTGGATGGCCTGGTCGGTCCACCGCCAATAAAACTATTTCTTAAAACATTGCTTCGGCCACGACGGAGTGTGGCTAATTTGACACAAAGAAATCTTTATTTGTGTCAATAATCGTGGCGATGAACCTCAAGCTCGAGGTGGACCGTATCGTCGTCGAGGTGGTGACCCTGGCCGGCGACAGGAAGCGGACGACGTTCTTCCTCCCCGTCCCAGATCGGGTGACGTCGCCCTCCACCTCCCTGGCTGCTCAGCTCAACGACACCGCGGTGGGCTTCCTGCCCTGCCGGATCGCGGAGCACACGTCGCTGATCCGAGTCGAGTGGATCGCCTACGTCGAGCTCGATCCCAACCAGATCGACTGGAGCGCGCTCGATCAGGCCGGCGCAATCGCGAAGGCGGTCGAGTTCGAGCTGGTCACGGGCGAGCGCATCTCCGGGAATCTCATGGTGGAGGGCTCCGAGTACGCACAGCGGGTGTCGGACTACCTGAACCGAGCACCGAAACGTTTCGTGCTGCTGAGCACCGATTCGGCTGCGATCTACGTCAACCAGCAGGCGGTGGCCCGTGTCCGCCTCGAGGAATCCTAGATGACCGCCCTGGACAAGCTGTTTCGACTGTTGATCGAGCACGAGATGGAGGCCGTGCTGATCGAGCCCGGCGCCGCCCCCTGCCTGCTCAAGGGCGCGACGCGCAGACCGGCCGCCAAGACGGTGCTCGAGGGTGAGCTGATCTGCAAGCTACTGAACGAGATCCCTGAGGCGCAACTCGATGCAGTCGGAGTGAGCGGCGAGACTCGGAGATTTGGCTACAAGTGCGATGGCGTTCCGCTGAGCGTCGAGGCGACGTGGGGAGAGGAGGGCTGGAGCGCACGCGTTACGCTGGCGAAGGCCGAGGTCGAGGTCGAGAGCCAGCCGGCGCCGGCCGAGCGGCGACCGATCCTGACCCACTCCCAGTCGTCGCTCGGCGAGCTCGATGGCCTGCTCGAAATGATGCTCGCGCGCAGAGCGTCCGACCTCCACCTCTGCTCTGGCCAGCCGCCTCGGCTCCGGGTCCACGGCGACCTCGAGCAGATCGAGGGCTTCGGCAGCCCCGGCTCCGACGAGATCGAGCGCATGCTCTTTCCGGTGACTCCCGAGCCCGCCCGCGAGCAGTACACCGACACCCACGATGCCGACTTCGCCTACGAGCTCTCGGGGAAGGCTCGGTTCCGGGTGAATGTCTTCCGCGACCACCGCGGCACAGGTGCGGTCATTCGCGAGATTCCGTTCGAGGTACCGAGCTTCGACGACCTGAAGCTGCCCGAATCGCTGCGCGACATCGTCAATCTGAGCAAGGGCCTGGTGCTGGTCACCGGCCCGACCGGCTCGGGCAAGTCGACCTCGCTCGCCGCGCTGGTCGACCTGATCAACCGCAATCGAGCCGACCACATCATCACCATCGAGGACCCGATCGAGTTTGTGCACCCCTCACGGCGTTGCCTGGTGAACCAGCGCGAAGTCGGCACCCACACCGGCTCGTTCGCACAGGCGCTGCGGGCGGCGCTCCGGGAGGATCCCGACATCGTTCTGGTCGGCGAGATGAGGGATCTCGAGACCACGTCGACGGCCATCGAGACCGCCGAGACCGGCCATCTGGTATTCGGCACCCTGCACACCACCACCGCCGCCTCGACGGTCGAACGCCTGA
>JAJCXP010000208.1 GCA_029263375.1 Acidobacteriota bacterium
TCATGCCGATGCCGAACGCCGCGAGCAATCCGCTCGGCAGCTCGACCGGGGACGCCGCCGTGGCGCTCGCTGCTTCCGGGGCGCTCACCACGAGTCCCAAGACGCAGAAGACGACGATCGCGCCGACCTTGATCAGCGTCAGCAGGTTCTGGACCCAGGCGCCCTCGCGAACGCCGAGGTAGTTGATCGCCGTCAGCGCGAGGATCGCGAGCACGGCCGCCAGCTGCGCTCCCGAAAAGGTCCAAGTCCAGCCACCGAGCGGCACCGTCGCGAGCACGTTGTCGGGCGAGAAGTAGCCGAAGAAGCTGCCCAGGTAGACCCCGAACGCCACCGCGAGCGCCGCGATGCCTCCCGACATGATCACCAGAAAGGAGACCCAGCCGAAGAGGAAGGCGGGGAGCGGCCCGTACGCTTCCTTCAGGTAGCTGTACATGCCGCCGGCGTCCGGAAACAGAACTCCGAGCTCCGCATAGGTCAGGGCGCCGGCCAGGCTCAACAGCCCGCCGACGATCCAGACCAGCATCAGCAGGCGAGCATCGGGCAGCACCCTGGCGATATCGGCGGAGGTGATGAAGATGCCGGTGCCGATCACCGATCCGATCACCAGCAGAGTCGCGTCCCAGGCGCCCAGCCGGCGCTCCAGCTCGGGCTCGGGGCCGCGGCCGCCGGCAGCGGCGGGGGGCTGGTGGCGGGTCTCGACGTCTCGCTCGTTCATCGACAGCTCCCGGCCAGACGAGGATCCGTCACCCGCACTCTTTGGCCAGAAGGCGGTGGAAGTGATGGACGCCGGTCTCGCGCTCGACCGAGTAGCGGCCACGCTGGTAGAGGCGAGACCCGACACCCACCTGCACCGATTCGACCACCTCCTCGTCCTCGCGCTCGACCCGGTCGCTGGAGTAAGCGGCAAGCTCGAGCGCCGCCGGATCCCAGACGTAGCTCAGGAAGGAGACGCGCGTTCGGTCAGGCCCGAGCGGCTTGACCACGTTCACCGACAGCTCCCAGGGGAAGAAGTTGAACATCAGGTTCGGGTAGAGCCAGAAGTAGTAGGCGGTGATCCGTTGGCCGTGATCCGGCGACGACGCCGGAAGGTCGAACGCCGCCTCTCCACCCTTGGCGATGCCGACCTGAAGAACGCTACGGTCGAACAGTTCCGTCCGGTAGCTGCCGTAGTCGAGCACGTCGGCAAGCGCGCTGTGGACGTAGGGCACGTGGAAGCCCTCCAGGTAGTTGTCGCAGTAAAGTGCCCAGTTCGCCTTGACCAGGTAGTCGCGCGACCGCGACGGATCGAATACCGCCTGCTCGAGCGGCAGCCAGCCGACCCGGCGATCCATCTCTGCCACGAGTCCCTCGAACGGCACGACCGGGTCGAGCGCGGCGAACAGGAACTGCTTCCAGCACGCGAGCGGCAGCTCCGGCAGATCGTCGGCCGCCGACGGGAAGCCTTCGACCCCATCGAACTCGGGCATCGAATGAAAGCGTCCATCGAGACCGAAGCGCCGGCCGTGATAGCGACAGCGGAGCATCTGCTCGACGCCCGCTCCCTCGCACACCAGAGCGCCGCGGTGGGTGCAGACGTTCGACAGGCAATGCAGTCGATCGTCGAGGTCGCGGGTCAGGACGATCGGCTCCTCGAGAGCCCCTTCGAGCAGCAGGGTCGGCCAGACCGTGCCCGGTGCCTTGACCCGGTCGGCCGCGCCGAGCCAGTGCCAGCTGCGCGTGAACACCCGCTCGCGCACCCGCTCGAACACGGCGGGATCCCGGTAGAAGCTCCCCGGCAAGGTCGACGCTCGCGCGATCTCCTCGGCGATCTCGACCCGCGACAGATCGGCACCCA
Organism: Acidobacteriota bacterium; assembly: GCA_029263375.1. Classification (GTDB taxonomy): domain Bacteria; phylum Acidobacteriota; class Thermoanaerobaculia; order Multivoradales; family JAHEKO01; genus JAHEKO01. The sequence goes on from JAJCXP010000208.1 coordinate 1,835, forward strand.
TGGCGACCTCCTCCTCTGGCGACTACAGCAGGCGGCAGCTTACCGGCTCGCCGAGACGGGCGGAAGGGTCTCGCGACACTCGCGGTCGTTTCTCGGACGAGCCCGGTTGCGGACCTGGCCGCCCTCCGACCAGCGTCTCATGGAGAGGGAGCCAGCCCTCCGGGCAACGCCTCGCCACCTACAGGGCTCCGATCTACGACCCTTCGGCGGCCTGGCTTCTGACATAAGATGATCTTCGGATCGACTCGAATGGCCGTCAGCCGGCGCGATGTGCTCACGTGGCTTCCAGTAGCCGGGGCGGCTCTGCCCGCCGCGTCGTGCCGAGGTCCGGCCACTCCTTCGGTCGCCGACGTTCCGAGGGTCGAGGGGCGGCGCCGGGCGCGCGATCTGGGCGTGCGGATCGGCGTGATGCCAACCGGCCCGCGCAACGCGATCACCGACGTCGCCGGCGTACGCGTCGGCCACGCGACTCTGATCCACGGGAAGGGTCCGCTGGTGGTCGGCGAAGGGCCGGTGCGTACGGGTGTGACCTCGATCTGGCCCTGCGAGGAGCCGTTCACCACCTACCTGCCCTGCGCCGTGGACGTACCCAACGGCAACGGCGAGCTCAGCGGTCTGGCGGAGGCGACCGCTCTCGGCATGCTCGGCGGCCCGATCTGCCTCACCGGAACGTCGAGCGTCGGCGTGGTGTACGACTCGTTGGTACGCATCGCCGACAAGGTCCTGCCGCGCGATGGGCTGCCCCGGCTCGAGCCGGTCGTCGGCGAGACCTGGGACGGCGAGCTGCACGACGTTGCCGGTCGTCACGTGAAGCTCGAGCACGTGCGTGCGGCGCTCGACGGCGCACGCGCCGGAGCTGTCGAGGAAGGCGCGGTGGGCGGCGGCACCGGGATGATCTGCTACGGCTTCAAGGGCGGCATCGGAACCGCTTCACGCCGGACGCCGCGCTATACCGTCGGCGCCCTGGTTCAGGCCAACCATGGCGCCCGCCGACGCCTGCGCATCGACGGCGTGCCGGTCGGCGAGGAGATCGACGACCTGCTGCCCGGAAGCTCCGCGCCCGCGCTGGCCGGCAACTCGATCCTGATGGTGCTGGCGACCGACGCGCCGCTCCTCCCGCACCAGGCCGCGCGGCTCGCGCGTCGTGCCGTCCATGGGCTGGCCAAGACCGGCAGTATCTCGAGCAACTCGAGCGGCGACTTCGCGCTCGCCTTCTCGACCGCGAACCCGGTCGCCCGCCGCGACTTCTGGACCGGCGACGGCTACCAGCTCGGAAGCATCGAGCAGTTCGACATCCAGCCGCTCCTGGAGGGCGCCGCCGAAGCGGTCGAAGAGGCGATCGTCAACGCGCTGTTCATGGCAGACGACATGGTCGGCAGGGATGGCTACACCGCCCACGCGCTGCCTCTCGAGCGCGCACTCGCGAGCCTGAAGCGGCACGGACGCCTGTTCGAGCCTCCAGTGGAGAACCCCGCGAATGCTTGAGGCCGTGGCGCTGCCCTACTGCACGGTGCTCCTGCCCGAATCGATCGACGCCGGACGCGGGCGGCTGTTCGCGGGCTACCGGACGCGCCGCGGCCACCATCCGCTGCTCGGCCAGGGGGTGATCGACGAGTTCGGCACGCTGTCGTCGCCGATCTGGCTGGCACCGGCGGAGCTGCTCGGCAGGATGTACGACTTCGGCATCGCCTTCGGCTTCCGACGCGATCCGGAACTGCCGCTCGACGGTGGCTGGCCGCCGGTCTGCGTCGGATTGAACGCGCCGGCGCCGCCACTGCCGGCGGACTGGGAGGACGATCTCACCGCGGCGATCGAGGGCGCGGCCTCGACGGCCGGCGGTGCAAGCGACCGGATCGATCGCCGGACGGTCGGCCGGTACCGGCTCGAGCGGTTCCACCTGGGCGGCGTGACGATCTTCGAGACCGACGCGCCGCTTCTCCCCCATCAGCTCGGTCGCCTGTGCGCCGCTTCGAGCTCGGCATTCTCCCTGGCGGTCGCCACCGGGCAGCGGATCGTTCGCAGCCGCGCCGGCGAACCGGCCGCCCTCAGCGTGGCCTCCGAGGCCACTCTGAGCTCCCTCGCCGACGCCGTAGAGGCAATCCGGTGAGACACGCCTACCCCGACGGCGACGTCTTCTATCGGCGGCTGGATCGTCCATTCCCGCTCGCGGTCAGCGCGCACGGCGCGACCATCGTCGACGAGGAAGGGCGTGAGTATCTGGACGCCTCCGGCGGCGCCATGGTGGCGAACGTCGGCCACGGAGTCGAGGAGATCGCCGAAGCGGTCGCCGAGGCGGCGCACATCGGCTACATCAACGGCCTGCAGTTCACTCAGCGCTGGGTCGAGGAGCTGGCCACCGAGCTGCGGGCGGTGCTGCCGGACGAGTTGCGACGCCCGTACTTCCTCTGTTCCGGCTCCGAGGCTGTCGAAGCGGCGGTCAAGCTCGCTCGCCAGATCTGGGTCGAGTGCGGCCGATCCAGCAAGTGGAAGGTGATCAGTCGCGTCCCGTCGTACCACGGCAACACACTGACCGCCCTGTCGCTCTCAGGTCGCGAGCACTATCGGCGCATCTACGGACCGCTGCTGACCGAGCTCCCGCGCATTCCCGCGCCCGACAGCTACCGCCACCCCGAGTCCGAGGCGACGACCGGCGAGGCTCTGGAGCGCGAGATCGAGCGTCAGGGAGCCGACACCGTTGCTGCCTTCCTGGCCGAGCCGATCGTCGGCTCGTCGGGAGGCGCGGTCGTGCCGAGCCGCGAGTACTGGCGCCGCGTGGTCGACACCTGCCGACGCCACGACGTTCTCTTGATCGCCGACGAGGTCCTGTGCGGTATGGGCCGAACCGGACGCTGGCTCGCCTCGGAGCATTTCGGCCTGACCCCCGACGTCTTGGTCCTGGGCAAGGGGCTGGGCGGAGGGGTCGCGCCGCTGTCAGCGGTCGTCGCGCGTGAGGAGCTGGTGACGACCCTGGCCGGCGGCAGCGGCGCCTTCAATCACGCCCAGACCTACTCGCACCACCCGGTGAGCTGCGCGGCCGGCCTGGCCACCCTGCGATACCTCCGTCGAGAGCGCCTGGTCGACCGCTGCGCCGCGCTCGAGCGGCCGTTCTTCGAGGCCCTCGAAAGACTCCGACGCGATTCCCGGGTCGGCGACATCCGGGGCAAAGGACTGCTGGCCGGCATCGAGCTGGTGGCCGACCGAGACTCGAAGGAGCCGTTTCCGCGCTCCGCCCGGTTCGCCGAACGGCTGACCGCCGCGGCCATGGCGCGAGGGCTCATCGTCTGGCCGAACACCGGTCATGTCGACGGAGACCGCGGCGATCTGATCATGCTGGCGCCGCCGTTCACCATCGGCGAGGATGAGATCGGCGAGATCGCGGCGCGCCTCGCAGCCGCCCTCGGAGACATCGAATGAGCGAACGCAACGGCATCGAAGGCAAGGTCACCTACGTCTCCCTCGCCTCCTCGCCCGAGCTTCAGGAGGCGTTCGACCGCGCGCTGACGGATATCCAGACTTCGTTCGGTCGCACCTACCGCTGCTCGATCGGCGGCGAGCACGCGACCGGCGGCGAGCCGCTCGAGATCCGGTCACCGATCGATCGGCGGGTGCTGCTCGGTCGGATCGAGCAGGCGAGCGCCGACGACGTGGCGAGCGCGGTGGAGCTGGCCGACGCCGCCTTCGCCGGCTGGCGCGCGCTCGGATGGCAGCGACGGGTCGAGATCCTGCGCACCGCCGCCGAAGCGATCTCCGAGCGCCGCCTCGAGCTCGCCGCGCTGATGAGCTGGGAGGTGGGCAAGAACCGGATCGAGGCGCTGGCCGAGGTCGAGGAGTCCGCGGACCTTCTGCGCTACTACTGCGATCAGATGGAGCGCAACGGCGGCTACCGCTTCGAGCTCGAGCGGGTCTCGCCCGGCGAATCGACCGAGAGCGTCTACCTCCCCTACGGCGTCTGGGGCGTGATCTCGCCTTTCAACTTCCCGCTGGCGCTCGCCGCCGGCATGGTCGGTGGCGCG